>CAJXBG010000119.1 GCA_913050215.1 uncultured Gammaproteobacteria bacterium | reverse complement strand
CAAAACTTCACCGAGTACACCCTTGCCGAATTCAAGAAAGTGCTCATGCTGCCTAAAACTTCGACAATAATAGCGGCGCCGCCACCATTTGAGTCCAGAGAGGGGTGGGTCGAAGAGGAAAATCGACTAACGAGATTTGTGTCCGGTAAAGCCAGAGGAAAGCTTGTGGGTGGAAACTTGAGCTTGCTGACGAAGTTGATTGGCACACCTTATGAACCGAATTTTGATGGTGCAATTCTTGTGCTAGAAGACGAGGGTGAATCGCCTTATCGTATCGACGGGCTGTTGACCCATCTTTGGCTGGCAGGAAAATTGCAGCAAGTGGCAGGGATTGCAATAGGTAAGTTCACCGACACTGACTATGCACTTAACACCTTTAGCGTGGAAGAAGTCATTGAGCAAAGATGTGTGCCGCTGGGTGTGCCTGTTATTGGTGGTCTGATGATTGGTCATGTAGAAGATATGACCGTTGTACCGCTAGGCGTTGAAGCGGAACTTGATGTTGATGCCGGAACACTCCGTTTGCTAGAGATGGCTGTTCGATCATAATATCCCGGGTTATCGGTAATCACTTAATAGATGATACCCTAGGGTAATTCTAGACTAAGTGATTGCTTATGGAATGGGTTTCGATACTACCTCCGCTGCTAGCCATATTGGTTGTGGTTTGGAAAAAAGAGGTTATCTCTGCGCTTTTTGCCGGCATTTTTCTCGCGGAATTTTTGCTATTGGATCCGGGATTTGGTTCCATCGGCACAGCTTGGCTTAACAGCCTCGAAAGAATTGTTGGGGTTTTCACAGATGGAGGTAATGCGCGGCTACTAGTATTTAGTCTGATGATTGGTGCTTTGCTGGCGTTTGTTAGAACCTCTGGTGGCGTTTCCGCGTTGGTTGATTTGTTAGTAAACCGTGGTATTGCAAGTTCGCCCCGACGGACAACGCTGCTCACAAGCGCCGTTGGCGGCGCGGTTTTTGTCGAGAGCAATTTGAGTATTCTGACAGCAGGTATTCTGTCGCGAGGTTTGTTTGACAAATTCAACCTTGGTCGCGCCAGGTTGGCATACATCATTGACAGTACCTCTGCGCCGGTGTGCATTCTTATTCTGCTAAATGGTTGGGGTGCATTTATTCTGGCGCTATTGAACAACTATGAGCTTTCCAGCGCCTCGGCAGTGGTTCTTTGGGGGTCGGTGCCTTTCAACTTTTATGCGATATTTACGTTGCTGCTGGTCTTCTACACAGCTTGGACGGGGAAGGTCTATGGTCCGCTGCGCACTAGTGAAGATCAGGTTACGCCGCAACAACAGCCAGTGCTCGAAGCGAAAGGTACCAAGGCGCGTTATCTACTTGTGCCCATGGCGGTCCTCATATTTGGCATGATTGCGTTTATGTTTTGGACAGGCAATGGTGAACTAGCTCAGGGTAGTGGGTCGAAATCAGTGCTGTACGCAACCGCAACCGCGTCGTTGGTTGCTTATATTATGATGTTGATTCAGGGCAATCATGGTCATACTGAATTGGTCAAGATTGGCGTGGGCGGTATGAGTGAATTGTTGCCTCTCGTGACTATCCTGCTTTTCTCTCTGGCACTGGGTTCGAGTCTGAGTGATCTTGGGACCGGTCCTTTTGTTGCCGGTTTAGTGGGTGAATTTCTGCCGGTCATTCTCATCGCGCCAATGCTTTTTGTAGCAGGTGCTTTGATGTCTTTCTCTACAGGTACTTCGTGGGGTACCTTTGCTATATTGATCCCTCTTGGTGTGCCTCTGATTCAGGCGCTTGGATTGCCGCCTGAATTCATTCTTGCCGCTATATTGGGTGGCGGTGTGTTTGGTGATCATTGCTCTCCAATATCTGATACATCAGCTGTGTCTGCCTTGGCCTCGGGGTGTGATCTTTTGGAGCACGTTCGTACGCAGTTACCTTATGCCCTCTTCACCGGGGCGTTGACATTTGTTGCGTATATTGTTGCCGGTCTGTTCGTTTTGTAAATCAACTTGTTATGGGAAACCTATGCTGATTTTGCGCCAGCTTCTATCCTTTGCGCTAATACATCTGCTACTGCTAAGTCATACGTTTGCAGAGCCTCTGACACGTGCTGAGATAGACAAGCTTGTCGAAAACGCGATGTCTGAATTCGAGGTGCCAGGTATTGCGGTTGGTATCATCAGCGGTGATGAGCTTGTGCATCTCAAGGGTTATGGTCTCAGGGAGCTGGGTAAAAAGGCTAAGGTAAACAAGGACACGGTATTCAAGGTTGCTTCGAACTCAAAAGCGTTTACGACAGCGGCGCTCGCAATCCTTGTGGATAAAGGTAAGTTGAGTTGGCAAACAAAAGTAAACGATGTCATACCGGAGTTTCGCCTTTCTGATGCTTGGGTGTCTTCAGAAATAAACGTATTGGATTTGTTGACTCACCGGAGTGGGATGAACGCGGGCGCCGGAGACTTGATGCTCTGGCCTGAACCCAACAAATTTACCCGTGCGAACATCATTTATGGGCTGCGCCATTTTGACTTGGTCAAGCAGTTCAGATCTGAATACGCCTACGACAACCTGCTCTATATTGTGGCGGGTGAGCTCATCCCGCGCATAACGGGCTTAGAATGGCGCGAATTCGTAGATCAAAATATCATGCAGCCATTACAACTTGAAAACTGTTTTGCAGGCGCAATGAGCGATAGGGCTCGCAGGAATTTAGCCGCCCCCCACGGGCTTGTTAACGACAAACTTGTGGTGATTGAAAGAAGCCGAATCAATGATGTGGTGAGTAATATGGCCGCAGCCGGCGCAGTGCGATGTTCTGCCGCGGACATGACGAGCTGGATGAAAATACTGTTAAAAGAGGGTGAAATCTCGCCAGATAAACGGTTGTATAGCAAGCAACAAGCGGAGCAAATGTGGCATTCACATATCCAGCGACGTGTTGGAAGCTTCGAGCGTGAGTGGGGTAACACCCATTTCAACAGTTACGGATTAGGTTGGCGAATTTCGGATGTGTATGGCTATAAACAGCTCTCACACACCGGTTCTCTGGCGGGTTTTAGGTCATACATGACGCTCGTGCCGGAACTTGATCTGGGTGTTGTGGTGCTGACGAATGGCTCCTCCAGTATGGCGCGTAAAGCTGTGATGTATAGCCTCGTGCGGGCTTATATGACAGATGAAAAAATAGATTGGACGGCTGAGCTCATAAAGAGTCAGCAAGCCTATAGCTCGACGGCGTTACCCGAACCCGTGCTGGTATTTAAAGCGCCTGAAGAGGTGCTGACAAATGAAATTGTTGGTCTTTATGTCGACCCTTGGTTCGGAGAAGTGGAGATTGCGCGGGAACAGGGTAAGTTGGTGCTACGTTCGGCAATGTCTCCGATATTGACTGGCGAACTAGAATATCTTGATGACTCGGTGTTCGTGGTGAAATGGTTTGATAGAACGTTGGAAGCAGATGCCTATGTTAGGTTCGAGCGAGATTTTGAAGGGCGCATTTCTTCTGTGAAAATGCAGGCCGTATCGTCGGAAACAGATTCTAGTTTTGATTTTCATGATCTGGATTTCAAACCCGTTGTGGGTGAATAGAGTTAGAAATGTTTCAGGATTGGTGGGATGGCAGATGAAAGCAGCACGGCTGATCATTGGCTAGTCGATTCAGAAATGTGACTAGCATCCCGATCTGGAATGAGCGCAACTTTTGCCCAAATCAAAGGGTGATCGGATATCCCTCGCGGGTGATGCCCCGAGTCCAATACTTTTAATCCACGAAGAAAAATGTAATCCACTCTCTCACTGTGGCCCACCAACAATTGATTCGTGGAGGACATTGATGAGTCGGCTTCCGTATAGGTTTGTTGGCCGACCTGTTCAGCCCAGATCGGATCGTCTGGTTTAAGATTAAAATCACCCATCAGGATCGCATGCGGATATTGCTGGAATTCCTTCATCACCTGATTGAGTTGTACACCTACAAGGTCGCCTCGACCTAAATGTGTCGTGATAACAGCGAGTTCTTTTCCCTGCCAATGAAAGTGGGTTACAACATAATTTCTGAAGGCTCTGTTTTTTTTGACATCTCTGGGTAGCATTTGACTCCTCCAGCCTGATACCGGCAGATTGCTGAGTACTCCGTTGCCAAAATAGTTGTAGAACCATCGTTTTTGATTGGCGGCGAACAGCCAGGGGAGGCCTAATTGATTGCCGAGTTGCTCAGCGTGGTTAGTGAACGGAAACCCGCCGACTTCATTGAGCCCAATGATGTCAAAGTTTTTCAGAATGCTGCCTGTACGAAGGATGTCTCGGATGCCATCAGTACCCTTACCCCGGGCGATGTTGTAGGTCGCAATGTTGATAGATTTTGTTTCTGCGATGGTCAATTCAAAATTTTCGACAGGGGAATTTGCCTTTGTTTCGACCGGATTAAATGCATCTCCTGTATTTGACTCAATCGCCTGCCGTAAAGACGCGACGACGATAAGGGATAGCGCGAATCCCAGCGTGATAAAGAGATACTTGTTGATATACTTTTTCATTGAGTTGATCCCGAGGGATTTGCGTTTGAAATGCACATGACATTCTACTCGCGGGTTGCGGTTGAATCATCATATTGTGTTCCAGTATCGATAACGCAAAAAAAAGCAGCACAAGGTGCTGCTTTTTCAGCAAGACAATGTTGCCGCTTTACCAGGTGTGCAATTTCACAGGCAATGTTTCGTAGCCTTTGACAAATGGCGACTGTACTCGCTCGGGTTCGCCCACAACCTCGACGAATCTGAACCGCTTCATGATTTCTTCCCAGACTGTCTTGAGTTGCATTTCGGCAAGCCTGTTGCCCATGCATCTGTGTAGCCCAAAGCCGAATGACATGTGATGCCTTGATCGATCTCTATCGATGAGAAAGTCATTTGCGTTTGGAATGACATCTTCATCTCTGTTAGCTGATACATACCACATGATGACTTTGTCGCCTTTTTTGATATGTTTCCCCCGCAGAACATAATCCTGTGTCGCGGTTCTTCGCATATGCGCGAGAGGTGTCTGGTAGCGGATGACCTCTGAAACCATGCCAGGTATAAGGTCAAGGTTGTTTCGCAGCTTGTCGTATTCTTTCGGATTCTGGTTGAGGAAATAAACACCACCGGAGATTGAATTTCGCGTTGTGTCGTTGCCACCAACAATCAGCAGTATCAGGTTGCCCAAATACTCCATCGGATCCATGTTCTGTGTCTCTTTGCCATGCGCCAGCATCGAAATGAGATCGTTGCCAGGTGCTTTATTGATGCGTTCGTTCCATAGGCCTGTGAACACTTCAAGACATTCGAGAAGCGCCTCTCTGCGGACCGCTTCCGGCGTTGTGCCGCCGTTTGCTTCGGAGCTTGTTGCACAGTCTGACCAATAGGTCAGCTTTCTACGATCTTCAAAGGGAAAATCGAAAAGGGTGGCCAACATCTGGGTTGTTAGTTCAATAGAAACGCGATCTACCCAGTTAAATGTTTCCCCGATTGGCAATTCGTCCAGAATCTTCGCGGCCCGCTCTCGGATAACGGGTTGTAACAGTGCGAGGTTGGTCGGTGCGACAACACCAGTGACTGTTTTGCGCTGAATATCGTGTTTAGGAGGGTCCATCTGAATGAAGCTTGATGTCTTAAAATCAGACATGCGCTCGAAGATAGTGATGCCGCCCACTTCGGATGAAAATACTTCATGATTCTTTTCGACTTCCATAATGTCGTCAAACTTCGTGATCGACCAATAGGGACCAAATTGACTTTCCTTGCAGTAATGTACCGGATCCTCATTACGCATCCGCTCAAAGTAGGGCCAGAAAGCATTGTGCTTGAACAACATTGGGTCACTGACGTCAATGTCCTCGATGGGCATTGTGAATGCATTAGGAAAATCTGTCGTACTGATTGCTTCGCTCATGGGTGTCTCCGTTTTATCGGTAATCCGGCTTCTATAACTTTTGCTGTAAAGACTACTAGCTTCAGCGTCTGCACCGAAAATGATTCACTGAGGTGTCTGAAGATGACCAAGTCGAGATCAGAGTCCACAAATGTGAATGTCTCAAATTATGCAACGTATAGGATAAAAGGAATCTGCGTTGATGCCCATCCCCATTTATGCCAAGCTTTTGTCATTAAGTGACAAAAGCTGTAAAAAATGTGCGGAAATAGGTAAATTGATGACCAAATCTTACAAGACAAGGACTGGAGAGAATCTCACAGAATGCTGAATCGAACACCCACAGCCTATGCGCTTAACCTGATCGAGGATGCGAGGCAATCCGGTCAAAACCTTCTCAAAGGTTTGAATATCACCCAGATGGAATTGATTGCCAACCAGGACATGGCTTTTGATGACTTTAGCCAGGTGGTGGATGCCTATGAGTCGTGGACAACTGATCTGAACTGGGGTTTCCACCTGGGTAAAAAACTCGGCATCACCGCCCATGGTGCGCTGGGGGTTTGTGCCCTCAGTGCTAACACTGTGGGTGAAGGGTTGGAAATTCTGTGTAAATATATTGCAACCCGCAGTTGCTCTATCAATGCAGAATTTACTTACGCGGGTTCGGGCATGGTGGCGGAGTTTCTTCATACCGGGCCCATGCGAAAACACTTGAAAGCTATGACGGAAAACCTGGCTGTTGTTGTGAGTAACTTTTTGGTCACTGCTGTTGGTAGAAGTGACCTTGAGTTACGTTGGTGCTTCCCTTACTCAGTACCGCAGGATACGGCGTTGTATCATGCTGAATTGCCGGGTACCTTCACCTTCGATGGGCCAAAACTCTCGGTTTTTATACCCTTCGAGCTTGGCAAGCAGATTTCCTTGTTGAGAGATAAGCACCTTCATCAGACCACACGGACTCAATGCGAAGAGGCGTTGCGAGAAGTCCAGCAAAATCCCGACTTTGCTTACGTGACCAACCTGGTGAGTTCCTCGTTGACAAAACGTCTCGCTGAGGTTGAACCGACGACAACAATACCGAATACCGCCGATCTGGCAAATTACTTGCGCATGTCTCCCAGGACATTAATTAGAAGACTAAGGCGTAATGGAACTTCGGTGCGGGAAATAAAAGACGCACTGTTTCGTGATTATATGTTGGATATGTTGAATCGGGGTGTATATTCGATTGGAGATATTGCAGAGAAACTTGGTTACGAAAACCCGGGTAATTTCACTCGGGCCTGCAAACGCCTGTTAGGTGAGACACCGTTCAATATTCGAAAAGCAAACCAATCGGGACGACGTTGAGCTGTTTATGAACACGCGCAGCTAAGTCATTAGGGAATAGGATTGATAAAATGAATTCAGCGGTTTTTAGTCTTTTATATGCGAAAAAATTTCGCCGGTTTTGGTTGTTGTTGCTACTTTTTTCGGGTGCGCATACGAGTAGTGCTGCCGAGCGCCACGATGCTTTGTGGCCCAACACAACCTATGACGAGAGGATACCCACATTTAATGAGGTGCTTGGATATAAAGTGGGTGAGAAGATCACCAGCTACGCCGATATGTTGCGGTATTTTGAAGCGCTCGAGTCGGCAGCGCCGGAAAGGATAAAGACGTTCGAATATGGCCGTACCTGGGAAGGCAGGAAGCTAATCTATGCCGCTATCGGGAATTCGCAATCAATATCCAATCTAGATGCGCTATCGTTGGGAATGCGGCAGTTAACTGAACCAGATTTTGCTGGCGCAGACGGCCTAATAGCTGCATTGCCCGCAACCGTTTGGTTGGCGTACGGTGTGCATGGCAATGAGATAAGCAGTACCGATGCTGCGATGCTTACAGCATACCATTTGCTTGCCGCGATTAATGAGCCGATAAGTCGCAAGGTGTTGAGCAACACGGTAGTGTTTATTGACCCCTTGCAAAATCCCGACGGACGCAACCGTTTCATCAGCTACTATTATGCGACGGTGGGAATAGAGCATAGTCCGGACCGCTTGAGTGCGGAACATAATGAGCCCTGGCCCGGCGGTCGAACCAATCATTATTTATTCGACATGAATCGTGACTGGTTAGCTCAAACTCAGCCGGAAACCCGCGGGCGAATTGAGGCGATAAATAAGTACTTGCCTTTGGTTGTCATCGATTTCCACGAAATGAGTGGAGACTCAAGCTACTATTTCGCACCGCCGGCCAAGCCATATAATCCGCATATGACCGAAACCCAGATTCAGAACATCACGCTTGTGGGTGAGAATCACGGTCGACACTTTGACCGGTTTGGTTTCGACTACTTTACCAGAGAAGTCTTCGATGCTTTTTATCCCGGCTACGGGGACAGTTGGCCTGTGTTTTATGGTGCCGCTGCCTCCACCTATGAAGTAGCTTCGACGCGCGGGGAGCTTTACAGGCGCAGCGATGGTTTGCTGAAACGATATATTGATCCCGTACAGCGCCACTTCGTTGCCTCTTTATCAACAGCGGAAAGTGTATCGGACAGTCGTGAGAAATTGCTGAAGGACTTCAGAACATATCAACTTGATACGATTGAAGTGGGCAAAAAAGATAAAGCAGAAAGATTTTTTATTTTACCTAACATCAGAGATCGTGCAGGAAATCATAAGCTCGCAACTTTGTTGGCACGCAACCAAGTAAAGGTTCATCGCGCGACGGAAACTTTCGAGGCATGCAAGAATGACTATGAAAGTGGGGCTTACATTATTGACACGGCGCAACCTCGTGGACGTTACGCAAAAACAGTCCTGACTCGGCATGTTGATATGGGAGAAGCGTTTATTCAGGAACAAGAACGACTCAGGGCGAGAAAGCTAAGTAGCGAAATCTACGATGTCACGGCCTGGTCGCTACCGTTGATGTTCAATTTGGATGTTGATACCTGCGGTAAGGTCTTCAAAGTAGCGCTGCAAGCAGTGGGTGGGTCTGAGAAGCTTGATGGGAATGTTAGCTATCCTGAAGGGCATAAAACCGAAGGCAGTCACGTTGTTGCTTATGTAGTGCCTTGGGGTGATATGGCCGCTGGTCGCTTCCTAACCGGTGCGCTTCGTGCCGGCGTGAAGTTAAAGAGTGCGGATGAGACATTCACTTTAAAAAATGGAACAAGTTATCCGGCTGGCTCATTGATTATCGAAGTTGCTGATAACGAAGCAGGTATCGCCGGCGAAATACAAGCGCTGGCGAATGCCTTTGGTACGGATGTATTTGCGACCGAGTCATCATGGGTTGTCGAGGGGCCGAGCTTTGGCAGCGGGAATACCGTTCGGTTGAAGGCGCCTAACGTAGCGATGGCATGGGATTCACCCGCGAATTATCTGAGCGCAGGTAATACCCGGTTTGTCATTGAGCAGCAGATTGGTTATCCCGTGACCGCTATCCGGTCACAGCAGTTGAAAAGCGCAGACCTGTCTAATTATGATGTGCTCATTTTACCCTCGGGTAATTATGCGCCCACACTCGGTAAGAGCGGAGCGGAGAATTTAGCGCGTTGGGTAGAGCGGGGTGGTGTTCTCATCACGCTTGGCGGCGCAACTCGTTACGCCGCTAATGCAGGTTTGTTAGAGACGCGTGTGGAAGATGCAGTCATGGACCTAAACACGCCCCCACAAAATCAAAAAGAGGATGGAGAGACTGGGCGTGCGACAGGCTCATTGATTGATTCTGATCAGAGCTTGCTCAGTGCGATACAAAGTGAAAAGAGTCGTCCTGATTACGTGTCTGGTGTACTCGCGAATATTGAAGTTGATCAGGAGCACTGGCTGACTGCAGGCGTTCATCGCAGTGTCGTGAGTCTGGTAGCAGGGCGTGATATTTTTGCCCCTATCAAGCTTGATGCGGGTAAAAATGTGGCATGGTTCAAGGGCGCCGATGAACTACTCGCGAGTGGTTACCTGTATGATGAAAATCGTCAACAGTTGGCATATAAACCTTTTTTGATTCACCAGCCCACGGGACGTGGAATGCTGGTTAGCTTTACGCAAGACCCTTTGCTGAGAGGTCATTTCGACGGCTTGAATGTGTTGCTTATGAACACGATATTTAGAGGCGCGGCACACGCGAACCCGCAGACATAAAGTTCTATAACTATTCCCAGTCCAGGCTCAGGGTGGCGGGAGCACGGTGCTGATCGCTAAATTTCACTCACTGCGCGATACGCTTCATCGATTGCGCAATCCAGATAAGCTCTCGCGCCGGCATCCGAATTTGCGATATGAATTCTACCGAAAGGCTGTCGGCCAATTTCATGCGGCGCGCCTCCCTCTTTGTATTCACCATTAAATATCGGATTGGGCATCCATGCATAACCATGGGGCCAACGATTGACAGTAATGCCCGCAATATCTCGCCCGGGGTCAAAGTCTGTTTCAGACAACATACCACTCAAGTGTTCACGGATATCTTTTTCGAATGCTGTGAAATCTTTTCCTAAAAGCTCATATCGGCCATTGCGCGATTGCTCTTCAGGGGTTTTACCATCGCCGGCTACTGATCTGTTCATGTGCAACATGATTGGGTCGTCAGGTGTTGTTGCAAAAGAATAGCCGTCCATTGAAACCGGAAAATCAAGCATGGTAAAACGGTGCCACTTTTGCGGGCTGTAAGTCAGGCCGATGCCCAGTTTCGAAAACGGTCGCCAGTTGCGCAGCAAAACATTGTTGTAAACCAGCGGTAATTTGACCAATTGCGCAAGCGCTTGTTGCTGGTGCGCAGGAATAGTTGGGCAAAGATAAGGAATAGCCATGTTATAACAGGCCAAAATAACGTGTCTGCCTCGGACCCGCTTTGCTTCACCTGCATGTATGTAAGTCACACCGACTTGACTGCTGCGCGTAGGTGAGCCGTCGTGTTCAACATTGACTACGGTACTGTTAAGTCTCATTCTTACAGCGCTGTCTTCACGGTCAAGCTGACGATAGTCAAACTGTGCCGTGACAACATCTTCCATGGAATTCCCTGGGGCGGTTTCGGGAATCAGTCGTCTGACGAGAAGCCGCGCGATGGACGCGTTGCCATCAGGAAAATGATATAAATATGGCTCCGAACTCCAGGCAATAAGTCTGCTGATTAAACCACTGAATGTGCCTAGGCTTGTGCCTTTTAAACCAGGCAAACCAAACGCAAGGCAATCTAGCGCCGGTGCCATATCGGTACCCTGTCCAAAATATGAGTTCGTCAGGTCTTGTAACAATGTGATGACTTCTGGTTCTGTGACCTGGTGATAGCGAGCAATGAATTCAGCGTAAGTAATGCTTGAGAGCAAATTAGGTTCGGAGAGTATTGACTGGTCCGGTAACACATCGTTGTCTGACTGTATAAGGCGGGTAAGTTCTCGCTTAGCTGCCTCGGAAATTGGCATCTGCGAAACTGCTTCTAACGCAGATACCTTTGATTCCGCGAGCGGCAGGAACAGCGATGCGTCAAGAAATTGCGACCTTACGAGCTTGTCCGTCCCATAATGCGCTTTGTCAAAATACACCGACGATGCCAGCCCGTGCCGTTTGTAAAAAGTTTCATCGTAACTGGACTTTAGTTTTTTCAAGTCGACATTCAGCATTTGCAGCAAGTCTTTAGTTGTTTCACTGTAAGCACCTGGTGCTTCTAGTGACTGACTTCCGCCGTAGCCTAAAATAGTTCTGTCTTGGAAATTGAACTCATTGCGCTTGGCATGGCCGCCAAAATCGTCGTGATTATCCAAAACCAATATTCGAGCGTTAGGATGTTTTTGCTGGTGGAAAAAAGCGGCGGACAGGCCGCTAAGACCTGCGCCAACAATAATTAAATCGTAAATATCCGGATCTGGCTCAACCACTGGGCCCCAATCTTTTTTGCCCGTCCAGGCAAGCTGGTGCGCTAT
>CAJXBG010000118.1 GCA_913050215.1 uncultured Gammaproteobacteria bacterium | reverse complement strand
CGTAGGAGAGGTTCTCGTTTTGAGTAGCACAAGCTCTGTTGCTGTTAGGCTGCTTGCACCAAGACTATCGATAACGCTGCTCAAGACCTCAGGTCTGCTCTCACGGTGCAGACTATCGGATGTGTATTAGAATTTCCTTTGTGGCAAAACTTTGCCTAAGGGTGTAAAAAAGAGAATATGAAGAAGGCCTAGAACAGATCCATCATCGTCCTTAGAACATCTTTAAATTACCAACGAGAGGGTCAATGGAACGCTGTTGTTGGGTAGGGAATATCTGGTTTGATGATGAGTGGAAAAATAGCAGAAAGGCGATCAACATTGAGTAACGATGACAATAGTAATTCGGTTCTTCGAATATTCTCTTATTTACCTAATCCAAGAGTTTGGAAGTCACTGATCACGGCCGGGCTCTGCGGGGTAGAGATTGAGCTACTTGGTGACAAGCCTTCTAACTTGCCTCACTGGTTGTGGGATTTCGACGCTAGGCCCTTATCAGAATCTGATAAGGCCGATAGTCCATACGCCCGTCAGAGTCGCCGAGGGTTCTCTGGTGAACTATATAAAACTGATCAGTTTCTGCAAGAACACCCCTTTGGTACAGTACCCGCTGGTTTTAGTCCCAGCGGGCTCGGTATCTTCGAGTCAAACAGCATTCTTCGAGCTGTGGCCAGAGCGGGCTCGTCTAATTTGAACCTATACGGTAAAGATGATTATCACGCATCTCGAGTTGATAGCTTTCTCGATGCCAATCTCGTTTTTTCGCGAGAAGCTCAGGTTTACTTGCTTGGCATGAATGAACTGACGTTGGAAACCTATAATCGCATGCAAGCCGCCTATGAGTTTTATCTGTCTGGTATAGAAAATTGTTTGCAACAGGGCGACGGGTATCTAGTCGGGGGAGAGCTCTCGATTGCCGATATCAGCTACGTTTGCGATTTTGCACAATTTCTCCGCGAGGGTCACAACGTTGAATCACTGCATAACCAGGGGCTGGATCTCATCAGCAAAAATGGCCCCGAGGAATATCCGCTGGCCTACGAACACATGCTCGAACTCTCTAGTACAGAAGCATTTTCTTCAGTGATGGGAACCTACCTGAACTGGTATAAGAAGAAACTCGGGTTGGACTGAGTCAGAAGGGACAGAACGTTTCAAATGTATTGTCGATGCGCTAGGAACAAGTGACTTATCGAATCACTCGCGGTTTGCTAGGTTACAGGAAGACTGCTGTTATGAGAGTCCATATGACTGAGCCCAAGAACTGTGTGATGGGTGTCAATTAAGGGAAACAGGTAAGAAAAATTTCTTTATGCGCCTAAGCATAAAACTGAGTCAAAATTTCGAATCACATAATTAATCGGTGGAGAGAAATTCGCTCTACAAGCCGCTCAAGCCGTCTAAAATAGACAATGAATTTCTAGTAAAAAACATGTTGAGTGTTTCGTATGGGGCGGGAAATTTCTTAATGTTACTCCAAGGCCACTATCCGCTTTGTTTCAATCTCATCTGGAATTTCCCTTTGAAGAAGAATACTAGAGATACAGTTGACTAAGTCAGTATAGATGGCAGGCTATTAGGCTCTGGTTGTACAGGTTGAGCACAGGTCTATCGATCTTGCACTGCGCGATGGCTTTTGAGCACCTAGGATGAAAGCGACAACCTGATGGCGGGTTTCTCACACTAGGTACTTCACCGATAATCAGGCGCTCAGGTCGGCTCGATTCAAGTTCGGGGTCTGGTTCGGGCACTGCATTTAGCAACGCTTGCGTATAGGGGTGTTTCGGATCATTAAAAAGCGTTTGGCGATCTGCGACTTCAACGATTTGTCCTAGATACATTACCGCGACCCGATTGCTGATATGCCGAACCACAGACAAATCATGAGCGATAAAAAGATAAGTTAGACCCAGCCGTTCTTGCAAATCCATCAATAGGTTGATGACTTGAGCCTGAATCGATACATCTAGGGCCGAGACTGGCTCGTCACAAATAATCAGCTCGGGTTCAAGCGCCAGCGCTCTTGCGATACATATCCGCTGGCGCTGACCTCCAGAGAATTCATGTGGGTAGCGGTCAGCCATGTCGTCGAGTAACCCGACTAACCGCATAAGCTCTTTTACCCTGGTCCGGTATTTGACCTTGTCCTTCGCTTGACCGTGGACGCGTAATGGCTCGCCAATGATTGAGCCAACTTTCATACGCGGATTAAGCGAGCCGAAAGGGTCCTGATAAATCATTTGTATTTGGCGTCGAATTGGCCGCAATTTATTCGCACTAAAGTGCGTGATGTCTTGACCGTTGAAGACAATGTTCCCCGCGGTCACGTCTTGCATTCGAAGTACGCTGAGTGCCGTTGTTGATTTTCCGCAGCCGCTTTCACCCACCAGGCTAAACGTTTCGCCGCGACGAACGCTGAAAGAGACACCGTCTACAGCATAGTTCCAACCAACCGTTTTCTTTAGCAATCCTTCTGTAACTGGAAAGTGAACTTTTAGATCTTTTACATCGATGATGTTGTCTTGATGATTATCGCTTGTCATGAAATTGACTCGTAACCAACGCAGGCTCGAAAGTGATTAGCCTCGACCTCCTTAAGTGACGGTTTGGCGTGCTTGCAGATCTCAGCAGCGTAGGGGCATCTCGGATGAAACGCGCATCCTGCAGGCATATGCAGAAGATCGGGCGGTTGGCCTTCTATGGTTTGTAGTCTGCTTCCTGGTTCACCGTCGAGGGTGGGAATCGATGCCATCAGGCCCTCTGTATATGGGTGCTTTGGATGCTTGTATAGCTCGGCGGCGGTTGCAGACTCAACAATCCGGCCGCCGTACATAACCGCAACGCGATCGGCGTATCGGGCAACAACGCCAAGGTCATGTGTGATAAGAATGAGTGCAGAATTAAGTTCTGTAGTCAGGTTCTTAAGTAGAGACAATATTTGAGCCTGAACGGTAACATCCAAAGCCGTTGTTGGTTCATCAGCAATGATTAATTTCGGTTCGCACGCAAGCGCCATAGCAATCATGACCCGCTGTCTCATGCCGCCAGAGAACTGGTGAGGGTAAGCATCGAGTCTTTGTCTTGCATCGGGAATAGACACTTTTTTAATGAGTTCCTCTGCCTGATCCAGTGCTTCATTCCATGTTTTTTTTCGGTGCAGCCAGATAGGCTCAGCGACTTGTTTGCCGATCGTCAGTACCGGGTTTAGCGACGACATGGGTTCCTGAAAAATCATAGCGATTCGATCGCCACGTATATTTCGGATATCTTTTTCTGGCAAGTCGAGCAGGTTTTGGCCGTCGAAGACAATTTGGCCATCGCTGATGGTCCCGGCGTCACCGAGAAGCTGGAGAATTGAAAGCGCAGTAACGCTTTTACCTGAACCGCTTTCCCCAACGATAGCAAGCGTCTCGCCTGCATCAACATCGAAGGATACTTGGTCAACTGCTTGCACGACGCCTCTGTCTGTTTGAAAACTGACTGAAAGATTATTGATGGACAACAGCGACATTAATCAAACCCCATCTTTTTCTTCATTTGCTGATCAATCCAAATACGCGCATAGATTGGACCCGGGCGAACTGCACCAACGCGCAGTTCTCCACCATAGTTTTTTACCCATGGCCACCACGCTGTATGGACATAGGGGATCGGCAGCCAAATATAGGGCGACGCTTCGAGTATCGTGCGCGTCAGTTGGCGTAATATTTTAACGCGTTCTTTTTCGTCTCTTGTGAGATGCAGAATACGCACCTGCTCATCAAACGCGGGGTCAGAGAATTGTGAAGGATTCCATGTTTGTTTGGTAACAAAGCTTTTGCGAATTGTAGTTATAGGATTCACATGCCCGCTATTCATCAGATAACCCGCTGAGTGGGTGCGGGTTGTCATCGCCGATAGAAAGGATGCATATTCCATTGGCTGAATGACGATATTGATACCAACCTTTCGAAGATAGCTTTCAAGGAGTGGAATCAGGTCCATATTTGACGGGCTGCAGCTACAGACCTGCATGTTGAAAGTGAATCCTTCCGGCACTCCTGCTTCATCTAAAAGCTCGCGCGCTTTTTGGGGGTTGTAAGCAAACAATTCCTGAATGGATCCGGGCATTTCGCTTAAGGGTTCAAAGTAGTCGCCAAAACCAGGGTGCTGTGGATAGGCCATCAATTCTGCATGGCCGCCGTAGAACTGATCAACAATTTCCTGTTGGTTGATGGCGAGGTTGAGCGCGCGTCTTACTCTAATATCATCAAATGGTTTGATATCAACACGAAGTGAAACGAACGTGCCAGAAGTCGCTAACCAACGATTCCAGTTAAGCTCTGGCGTGGATTCTTTCAAGTGGTCAACCGCGATCCATCTGATTGCTTCAAGAATATCCAGTTGACCGGTGCGCAGTGCCGTCAGATAAGTCGCTTCATCTTTGATGATTCGATAAATTAGTTTGTCAACAAAAGGCAAACGATGTTGCTGGCCATTGAGTGGCTCAGTATCCCAGTAGAGGTCGTTTTTACTATAGATATGCGCATTAGCCTGAACGTATTTCTCCAGAACAAATGGACCACTGCCTGTCACCGTCCGCCAGTCTTTACGATCAACTTTTTCCATTTCTCGCGGTGATATAGCCGAGTAATATCCATACCCAAAACGGTAAGCCCATTCAGCGTTGTATTCACTCAGTTCAAACACCACTGTATAATCATCGCGTGCATAGACTCGTTTGATGTGATCGAAGTAGGTAGGGATTCGCTTTGGACTTTCGTTAATAAGATCATACGAGTAGACAATATCATCAGCGACCAGGTGTCGAGCTTTCATCACCCCTGGTTTGGCAGTGAACATGACGTTCTGACGCAGTTTGATGACAAGGGTGAGATCATTTTCCCAGCCCCAGCTTTCCGCCAACTCACCACGCATGGAATCTGTGGGCAGATAGGCATCGGCAATAAATGGATACTCGCCTCCCTTCCGAACGCTTTTTTCAAGGTCTCCAGAAATCAGCTGTTCTCGAACGACACCTGTGTCGTGATTGCTCTTCCAGGTCCAGTCTGCGGGGTCCCATGAAAGAGGCGATAAGGTCACGTTGACAGTCCCAACATTTAGGTTACCACCATATTGTGGCTCTTCCGCCCATGCTGTGTGGTTGATTAACAAAACCACCAACACGCTCAGTAGGAGGGATCTTCGCGCCATACTCAACTGCCTCTCATTCTTGGATCCAATAGGTCACGCAACGCGTCTCCGTAGACGTTGATAGCATACACAACCATCGTTAGGCAGATACCTGGTGCGAGGGCAAGCCATGGCCCAAGGTACATATAAGTGCGTCCAGTGCCGCTTAACATGCTACCCCAGGTGGGTGCTGGTGGTGGCACACCAAGACCTAAAAAGGACAACCCTGCCTCAGCCAAAATGACTGCGCCCACGCGTGTCGTAAATAGCACAATAACAATTGGCATCACGTTTGGCAGGATATGAAACCAGAGGATATGAATCGTGCGGGCACCCATAGACTGAGCGGCGTGGGTATACATGTTTTCTCGAATGCCAATCACTGAACCTCGAATAATTCGGGAACCCGCGATACCATATAGGCAGCCTAGGATGACGACAATTTGGGTGACCCCGGGACCGACAATCGAGATAACGACGATTAACAAGACGAGGTCGGGAAAGGTCATCCAGGCATCAACAAAACGTTGTATCAACATATCTGTCCTGCCACCGAAATAACCGGTAACGACACCCAAAACAATAGAGATAACCGTCGCAAGCCCCGCCGCCATAAAACCAACGATCACGGAGAGTTGCGCGCCAAAAAGTATTCTTGAAAAAACATCTCTGCCAAGATGATCAGTCCCCAGTATATGCAAGAAAGAGGGCGACTGAAGCCGCTCCAGCATATTCGTTTCGTTCAGACCGTAGGGTGCTAACAGATCGGCGAAGACGCCACAAATCAAGAAAAGAGCAAACACTGCGCCGCCGAATGCACCAAGCGGCTTGGATTTCGCCATTCGCTGATGGAAAGCCATAAATCGGCTTTTTTGCTGGTAAGGTGCAGACATCTCACTCATCTAGTGCCGCACCTTGGGGTCAAGAAAGCCGTAGGTGAGATCAACGACGAGGTTAATAAGCAGAATCGCAACACCGACAACCAGAAAAACACCGGTGACGACTGGATAGTCGCGCTGGAATACAGCCTCTAGCAGCAAAGATCCCATGCCAGGGACGACAAATATCTGCTCGAGAATCACGGCGCCGCCAATGAGAAGGGGCGCTTGGAGACCAATCAGGGTCACGACGGGAATCATACAATTACGTAATGCATGGCGCAGAACAACGATGTTTTCCTGTAAGCCTTTTGCCCTCGCTGTTCTGATGTAGTCCTGCCGCAGTACTTCTAACATCATCGTGCGCGTCATTCGCATGGTCACCGCAGATAATGAAAGCCCAAGTAGTACTGCGGGTACGAACATATGTGCAAGGTTTGCCAGCGGGTCTTCTAGAAAAGGCGTGTATTGCAGCGGTGGCGCCCAGCGCCACCAGACCGATGGAAAAACCATGACGAGCGTTCCTAGCCAAAAACTCGGGATTGCGAGCATCAACAGTGAAAAAGAGCGCGCGATATAGTCCCCCATCGTGTCTTGCTTCATTGCTGAGTAGATACCGATCGGTATCGCAACAGAAAGTGCAACGATCAGTGCCAAGGCACCTAACTCAAAAGTGATGGGTAACGTAAGGGCAAGTTGTTCAGTAACCGGTGTGTTTTGCCAAAGAGATCTACCAAGGTCTCCCTGCAGGATATCGCCGACCCACAAGAAGTATTGCATATAGATCGGTTTGTCGAGACCTAAGGCGGCTTCAATGACGGCGCGATCATTGCCGGTTGAGATGTCGTTTTGTGCCAACATCAAATCAATAACATCACCGGGTATCAGCCGAATTGAGGCAAATACGATAATGCTCGTAAATATCAGCGTTGGTAACAACGCCAAAATTCTGCGAATAATGAACGTGTGCATAGTGTCAGAGCTTCCTTCAGTGTAAAGAAAACCACAGAGGCGCGTTGCTAGTAAAGCTCTGATTTATCGTAATTCATCAGTTTACTCTGATGGACCCTCCTGCTGGGGCAATAATGAAGACAAGGGAAATAAACCACATATTCCGAAGAACAGCCATGTATGGTCGTTGCTGATATTCAGTCAAATTTAGGGCTCAGTGGAGTGCTAGAATTGCCCCTATAAATGCTTGAGTGGGTCTAAATTTAAAGATGCTATTGTGCCAGTGAAACCGGATGGGGAATGGCAAATGGAAAAACTAAAAGTACTGACGGCAAACCGAATACACACGATGGATCAAGGTCGGCCATATGCGAGTGCGGTCGCGGTCTCAGAGGGCAGGGTTGTATCTGTTGGCACACTTGAATCCTTGCAACCCTGGTTGCGTCGCATACCCCATGAAATTGACGATACCTTCAAGGATCACATCATTCTCCCTGGGTTCATCGATCCGCATACTCACCTGCGCCTGTCTGGCACATACATGGGTTTAAATTATGTGGGGCCGATTGATTCGACCGATCCACAAGGTAGATTGGTATCTAGCCTGGCAGACCGCAATGCGGTGATTGCGCGTCTTAAATTACTCGTCGACAGCCGTAACGATAGCGGAACTTCGGAGGACAATCATCCTCTGGTCGCATGGGGCTATGATCCTGGGATGCAGGGTGGTCACCTTGATCGGAAAATGCTGGATGCGATATCGACCGAAGTTCCTATATGGGTGATGGCATATGCACCCCATATTATTTATACAAATACGCCGATGATTGATCAGATTGGTGTTGATGTGGACAGCAGAATTCACGGGTTAGGACGATACCCTGATGGTTCCTTGAATGGTTGGTTTATTGAAACAGCAGCGACTGCGGTTGCATCACGTCCGGTGCGGGATCAGCTTTACGCTAACGGATTTGGTCGGGATGCATTGGCGTTGCAGGGGCAGGTTGCGGTCAATAGTGGAGTGACCACAACCGCTGATATGATATATGGAATCCAGTCATTCGATACAGAGTGGGATGACCACGCAGAAGCAATCGCCAACGGAATGCTGCCACTACGTATGTTTTTGGTTCCGTTTGAGCCGACTTTACGCAAGCGATATGGAGATGATTTCCTTAGTTTCTATCAAACCATGGCCGCAAAATCGACGGATCGATTGGCAGTGCATGGTGTCAAATATGTTAATGACGGATCTTATCCATCAATGACACTGCGCTTGAACTTCCCCGGCTATCTTGACGGTGAAGAAGGTCTCGCTGGCGAGATTCCCTGGCAAGATATGTTCGATCGTATGCTGCCATTCTGGAACAACGGTATCCAGATTCATTCTCATGCGAATGGCGATGAAACGGTCGATATGACACTTGACACTCTGGCTGCCCTGCAAAATGCTTCGCCACGTTTTGACCACCGATTCACGATTGAGCATTACTGTATCAGCACTCCGGCGCAAGCGCGGCGCCTTGCAGCACTTGGAGGTGTGGCGAGCGTAAATCCGTATTTTGTGCATTATCGCAGTCAGTTACATGCTGACCAGGGGTTTGGTCCAGATCGGTCCGAAGCCACGGCAAGGCTGGGTTCTCTGGTTCGTAGTGGTGCCACTTTTGCGTTGCACTCAGACTATAATCTGGTTGTTGCGCCGATGCATCCGCTGACGGCTGCTTGGATTGCAGTTAACAGGCTTGCTGCCGATGGAACGACCGTCGTAGCGCCAGGCGAGAGAATCTCGGTGGATCAGGCGTTACGTGCCATTACCATCGATGCTGCTTTTGTTTTGAACCAAGATCATTGTCTCGGCAGCATTGAAGTAGGAAAACATGCGGATTTTGTCATTCTTGATGATGATCCCTATGAAGTGGATCCGATGAAAATCAAGGACATCAATATTCGCGGCACTATTTTAGCGGGGGAGTTTTATGCCGCTAAAACATAATATACCGAGACCACGTTCTGAGAGTGATGAGCAGGCATTGTCGATGGCATGGGAACGGCTGCTATACACACTGGGTAGCCCTCCGGTTGATGAGGCCAGTCTTGATAAACCGACTCATTCCATGCAACGAAGTAAAGGTCGAGCTCAGATCCCAGTGACCGTTCTTAGCGGCTTTCTAGGTGCTGGGAAAACGACACTTTTGTGCAAGCTTCTTACCGAATCCAAGCACAACATACTGGCCATTGTGAATGATATTTCTGCCGTCAACATTGACGCAGCACTGATTCGCTCCTCTTCTGCTGAAACCATCCAATTAGAAAACGGTTGCGCCTGCTGTGTGCTAAATAGCGATCTGCAGTATGCGCTTGCGGAGATAGGTGCGAGGGAACTCACTCCTGACGCGATTGTTATTGAAGCGAGTGGGCTTAGTGATCCTATGGGTATAGCGCAGGCAGTTGCGAACAACGATACTACAGTGCTCGATGGGGTTATTACGTTGCTGGACGCAAGAACCATGCATGAGTATCTTGATGATCCTTTGTCTGCGCCATTGTTGCGGCGTCAGCTCTGTGCCGCTCACCTGGTTTGTCTGAGTAAAACCAGGGGGACTGATGATGTCAGCGCTATGCAAAGAGCGATAAGTACGATTGCTCCGGGACGAGCAGTCATTGCCCTAAATACCATGGACGCTGAGTTAGCTGAGATTGTGCTTGGAGCCTTGATGCGAGGGGCGCGTCCTGAGCCTTTAGAAATGCACCATGACTACGCCGGGTTCAAGACGATTGTTGTTGAGTTGCCTGAAGCGCCGAGCGCTGATGCTTTTTTCGCGCTGCTGGAGAGAATTCCCGATTCGGTATATCGAATGAAAGGATGGGTGACGCTTAAGCAAAGAGGGGCGTTAGCTCGCTACGAAGTTCAAGCCGCTGGGCCCAGATGGCGCGTCAATGCTAGTGCCGTTGCGCCGGACCTAAAGCAATTGGTTGTCATCGGTAGACACGACAGTGAAGCGTTTACGGGATTTTGTGAGTCGCTACTTGCGTTGCAGCAGCTAGGCTAATACGAATGCATGGATGATGGCAAACGCCCCCTGCTTGTCCTGTCAGAGAGAGTGATCTGTGTCTCTGTGTTTTAGCAAACCTTTGGGTGGCTTTTTATTATTTTATAGAAGCAAGATTATTGCGAGCGAATTTGATTCTGCTGAAGCACTGATGATGCAGAAGGTAGAGTAGTCTCTCTGGTAAGTGATGTCGGCCTGGATTTGTAAACGCTACCTAAACATCAATCGTAAAGTCCTCGAGGGCTAGTTTTTTTGCCGGTCAAGTCTGGTCCCTCTTCTCGCCACCCATTGAAGGTTTTCTCGCCCAATAGTTTTGCGAACGTTAGATCATCGGCGTAGCGCGCGAAAACTTCCGGATATCTATCATCGCCGCGTCGTTCCTGGGTCGACATAAATGGTCTGCAAAAATAGGCAGCCAGGTTAATGCGTGTCCCTGGTACATCCCGTCGCCAGCCTCCATGCCATGTATTTCCGTGCCAGATGACCGCATCGCCGGGTGCTATTTCCACCGTTACAGCACCGCGAGGGAGCTCCCAGTTCACCTCATCAAGCTCTGATGGACTTAGCTTCTTGCCCATAATGTCCATTAATGTCTCGTCGCCGGTTTTCCAATTCTCATGCAGCGTTGGTTGGCGTTTTTTAAGATGACTGCCGGGAAATATCACCAGGGCGCCTTGCTCCTGGCTGTAAGGCGTGAGCGCATAATTGCAGTTGGCGATTGGCGCTGCGTCGGTAAGGAAACCATCAGTTTGTCCATCGGCGTGGATCCCTAACGGCATGCCGCCCGGTCCTCGAAAATGACTTCCCATTGAGGAAAGAACACAGCTTTCTCCTAATAAATAGTCAATCAATGCCAGGGGTTTCGGTTCAAGCAAGATTTCCGGAAAAACCGCGTCATCGAAAAGAAGATAGTGCTGATAGCTCATCCCGTTGAAGTCATCATTGGTCGCGGTATCAGGATCAATCGATTTATGTACAGTGCTTTCAACTCGACGGAGAATCGCCGCTTTTGCCCTATTGATTCGATCTTGAGAGAGGACAGATTTTACTATCGTATAACCCTGTAGCTTGAGTTCTAATAAATTACTCGTTAAACCCAATGTATCAATACGCTCCAGGATTCGCTTCAAGGCTGGGTCATTGGTGGCAGCCAGAACAGGGGCGGCGTCTTGCTCATTTGCAGTTTCTGATGGCCTTGATTGCGACATTAACATCTCCTCTTCATTGCGCTGTGCGTTTATGGTGGACGTAAAGGTGACGAAAGATAAGGGAAATAATCCACATATTCCGAAGAACGGTCAAGTATGGTGACTGCTGATGCGCAGTCAAATTAACGCCCCTTGATGTGGTGATCCTTTAAATGGTCAAGGAATGCACGAAGCTGATTTGCTGTTTACAGACGATTGGGCTGATCGCTAAGAAGAAATAGAAATCAGGTCCGAGAGCATTTAGTTGTTTCATTCAACCCTGTTTATCACAAGTTACTGTTGGCACAGTCAGGCATAGGTAAGGCTAAGCAGGGATATTGCTTGCCGTATAGGTTCGAAATTATCAAGTTTATGCAATGTTCGCGAGGTGCTAGCGGCACCTCGAATCACCCGCGTCTTGGAAAGCTTCAGAAGGACCCTTGCTTGTGAAACTGCTATTAACCAAATGGCCAACCCGCTGAAATAACTCTGACCGCGACTGAAACACTTTTTTTTGGGCCGATTTGATGGAATTTTAAGCGGGATAAATGACTTCAATCTAACAGTAAATTTTTGTAACAAATGACGTAACAAAAGCAGCCTTGTTAACCAAAATATTCG
>CAJXBG010000117.1 GCA_913050215.1 uncultured Gammaproteobacteria bacterium | reverse complement strand
TGTTCGTGAACAGTTTTATGGGATACACGATGTGGGACTATGAGTCAGATGCTGAATCTATGTTCCCGAAAGAGCAGGAATATCCAAGCGACCATGAGATTCGGGAAACTAATAAAAATAACCCGGAAGCCGCAGCGACTCGTGGACTCTGGAAAGATCCGGAATTTTTGAGAGGCGTTTCAGAGCTGAATCCAGAACTTGAAAACACTCAATTCGCAGATTATCACGGGCACGGCTGGAACTTTAGAGCAGTGTTTAAGAAAGATCGCAAAGGTAACTTGCTGGACGAGGTTGGTGAGGTTGTTGAGCCAGACGATCCAAAGAAATGGGACAAGGCTGTGCATATGTCATCGATCCATTTGGACGTTGGTATGCACTGCGTCGACTGTCACTTCTCTCAGGACAGCCATGGTAACGGACATATTTACGGAGAAGTAGCTAATGCCGTTGAAATCGACTGTGTCGATTGTCACGGCACAGCGAACGAATACCCAACGCTGAAGACATCGGGACCCGCAGCGCCGCCAGGCGGCACTGATCTGAGTTTAATTCGAAATCCTGATGGTAAACCTAGATTCGATTGGCGCGATGGCAAGCTCTTTCAGCGAAGTTTGTTGTGGCCTGACCGCGAGTGGGAGATGAGCCTAGTTAAAGACTCGGTTAATCCTCAAAGCTCAGAGTACAACGAAAAAGCTGCGCGAGCGAAAACCATGAAGCGTGATTCTTCGACTCAAGAGTGGGGCGTAGATGTGCCCGCGGAGGAACGCGCGCATGGGTATGACTCTATGGAGTGTTATACCTGTCACCAATCATGGACAACGAGTTGTGCAGGCTGTCATTTGCCGATTGAGGCGAACTGGAAAACTGAACGGCTACACTACGAAGGTGGAGAAACGAGAAACTACGCGACTTACAATCCGCAAGTCGTCCGTGATCAAATATTCATGCTAGGTCGCCGCGGTCCAATAAATGGCGGAAGAATTGCGCCACTTCGATCGACGTCTGCTTTGGTACTCTCGTCAACTAACTCAAATCGCGAGAAAATTTACGTTCAACAACCACCAATTTCGGCCAGTGGGTATAGCTCTCAGGCAATCAATCCGCACTTTGCTCACACCGTGCGTAAAACCGAAACGCGGGTTTGTAGTGACTGCCATCTCTCAGAAGAAAAAGACAATAACGCGATCATCACGCAAACAATGGGGTATGGCACAGACTTTGTCGATTTTGTAGGGTATCACGCGTATCTAGGCGGTGCGGGTTCGGTCGAGGCGGTACAAGTGACCGAATGGGATGAGCCACAAACGGTCATTGGTAGTTACTTACACAGTGTGGTCTACCCGGATTTCTTTGATAAACACGAAACTGCTGGTGATGAGCTCGAGACAGGTTATAGCCACAGTTCAGGTGAAGTAAATTGTATCCAACTTCGAGGAGAGTATCTGTTTGCTGCGGCGGGCGAGAAAGGACTGCAGGTATACGATGTTGCTGGCATTGCGAATAAGGGGATCAGCCAGAGGATTATTACCGCACCAGCATCTCGTTACGGTCAAGACACAACGATTCCTTCTAAAGATGCGACTTGTGTATCGGTACTCACCACGCAGCCGATAGCGCCGCAGAGAAACGTAGGCGAATTGATGCGAGTGGAAAATCAGGAAAGGCCAACGCATCCTATATACAATTACGCGCTGATTACTGATTCGATCGAAGGTTTGATCTTAACCAATGTCAACACGCTCTCAGACGGTGAACCTCGCAACAACTTCTTAGAGCGGGCCGTGACGTGGAACGCCGATGGGGTGCTTGATGGCGCAAAATACCTATCGGTAGGTGGTCACTATGCCTATATTTCTGCGCGAGCCGGTTTGGTGATAGTTGATCTCGATGATCCGCTTAATCCAAAGCACGTGGCGACAGTGCCGATGAATGATGCGCGAGGCGTGTACTTACAATTTCGATATGCATTTGTGACGGATGCCGAGGGTCTGAAGGTCGTTGATGTGACAGACCCGAATAATCCAAAACTAACACCGAATAATGTGATCAAGTTGAGTAATGCAAATAATTTGACGCTTGCGAGAACCTTCGCATATGTTGCAGCCGGAAGTGAGGGTCTTATCATCGTAGATGTGACCAATCCAGAAAATATGATTGAGTACGCTCGGCTGGATGATGGTCTAGTTGATGCTAGGGACGTGGTCGTTGCCAGTACTAACGCAAGCTTGTATGCATACGTTGCGGACGGTGTCGGCGGATTAAAGGTTGTTCAGTTAACTTCCCCTAAATCCCAGCCGCGTTACTACGGATTCAGCCCTGACCCGGTGCCAGAAGTTATCGCCACTTTCGAGACAGAAATGCCCGCTCTATCTCTGAGTCGAGCTTTAGAAAGAGATCGGGCAGTGGACGAAACTGGAGGTCAGGTTGCGGTATTTAGCCGACTAGGTTCCGGACCGTTGACAGAAGAAGATATGAGAAAACTTTATCTGGACAAGTCAGGCAAGCCTTGGTTTGTGAAGGATGAGCTCGATACTAAGCAGGCAGAACAAAAATGATCAGAATCCGAACTTACTTACTGTGTTTGAGTGTTGTTTGTCTCTCCTGGGTGAGGGGAGTTGAAGCAGAACAATTGCCGCAATATGCGCCACAAGATCATCTTGGAGTAGCGACATGTGCCTCGGGTGTTTGCCATGGTTCTGTGCGCGCTCGAGAGGCGACTGCGGTTAGTCAAAATGAGTATGTCATCTGGAGTCGGCGCGATCGACATCGCGCCGCATACAATACACTTTTGACAGATCAGTCAAAATCGATTGCCAAGAATTTGGGCCTGAAGAATGCCCATGAAGCTGACATGTGCCTTGATTGCCACGCTGATAATGTCGCGGTTGAGAATCGGGGAGAACGATTTCAGATAGACGACGGGGTCGGTTGCGAGGCATGTCACGGGGGTTCTGAGACCTACATTTCCACGCACGTGGACGATGCGGCAACTCATGCATCTAACATTGAAGACGGCCTGTACCCGTCGGACGATCCGCGTGCAAGAGCCAAGCTTTGTTTATCTTGTCATCTAGGTACATCAGAAAAGATGGCCAACCACAATATTATGGGTGCTGGTCATCCCAGGATCTCATTTGAACTTGATACCTTTAATTGGTTGCAACCAGCGCACTATAACTTAGATGAAGATTACAGGGCTGAAAAGTGGGCAGGGTCTAGTCTTGAGCTGTGGACGATTGGTCAAGTAGAAGCGGCAAGACAGACGTTAGGTTTGATCAAAGATCGGCTTAATAATGCAAGTCTTTTCCCAGAGTTGGCTTTGTTCGACTGCCATGCATGCCATCATTCTATGTCGGATCAGCGTTGGGCCGCTGGTGGATCGAGTTTGCCGCCAGGAAGCGTGCGTTTGAATGATGCAAACTTCGTGATGCTATTTTCTATCGCGAATGTCGTCGATCAAAATCTCGAGCAAGCATTGCGGCAGAGTTTAGCTAAGTTGCATAAGGTCGTGAATAAGGGTCAAAACATTGACGCAGCAATTTCTCAATTTCAGCAACGGTTAGATGAGTTAGATGTAAAAATCACCAACGGCTCAATCAAGAACCACGCTGATGCTCTCGTCAAAGTCATTATCGAAAAATCCGGAAGAAGTAAGATGCTGGATTACGGCAGTGCTGAGCAGGCCTTGATGGCAGTCGATATGTTGTTGTCTTCAACGGGTATGAGGCAGGATTACGCTGCTTGGTTAGATAAAGCCTATGATACGTTAAGTGATGAGAATGCCTTCGACTCTGGTCGGTTTACCAGAGTGATGCGATCTTTTAAGGGTTGATCTTCAACCAAAACAGGCAGCACCGCAGGTAACCTCTACAGTCTGATTGAATCTGCGAGCGCGCAGTTGAACGAATACGGGTATAACTTTCACCGCGAATGATGGCTCCGAGGATGACACCGGAAACGTGATTGTTGAGTCAGCCCTACGATCCGTGGTTCAACTCGTTCGAGAGAGGGATCGGGAACAACGACTCGATGGAATTCTTTTCGCAACGAAACCAATCTACTTGTAAGAGCTGAAGCATGAATCGTTTACGCACCATGTTCTCTGCGGCGACCGGCATATTGCTTGTCTGGGCGCTTATCCTTGCGGGTGGGTGTGCCGTAGATCATCAAATACAGACGCTAACGCCCGGTGTACTGAAAGTTGCGGTGACAACCGATACTCCCGCGAATGAATATGATTCGCAGCTTTGGATCAAGCGGTATGTGGAGCTTTTTGCTGCAGAGCACGACTTAACAATCTCCTGGCTTGTTGTTCCCTTCAATGAATCTTGGCTGCTAGCGAGCCGAGGTGAAGTTGATTTAGTCGCTACCAACGTTGCGAATTTTGCCGATCGAGCGTCGGCCGGAGCAACGTTTTCCAAGCCTTTTCTTTATGAGCGACGTGCGCTGCGGATCAATCCCGAAGATAGGAAGCGCTTCGCACACATTAACGACTTCGTTGGGCACACTGTCGGTGTTGTTTCAGGCATGGCGGCAGAACGTGACGTTAATCGCCGTGCACCAGAGGGGGTTATTGTACGAACAACTGACACATTTGATGAGCTCTATCAGGCATTCGGCAGCGGACAACTCGATGCAATCGCTGAAGCGGAGTACTACGCGTTGGATGGCGAAATAATTCCATCGCATGGTGATGAAATAATCTTGATCGATCACCATGATCTTACCCCGGGACAACGTGAAGAATCTGTGTTTGTTATTCATGACGGCAGTCGAAACCTGCTAGCCGCAGTCAACGCTTTCGTCATTCGAACCAGGTTTCCCCTCTGAAAAATTTTCAGCGTTGAAGCCCCTGCAAGAAAAAAGAAAAACCGCAAAATAAATGGCAAAAGCTCGGCTGGCTTAACCCGCTGCGATGCTAACGCAGGCACCAGAAAATATATTGTCGCGGTGGTAAGCAAGCATCGCTTGGGCTAAGAGGGTGAAGAATTGACAGCGTTGTCACGTTGTGTTGCAATACAAAGCTAAGCGACCGAGGTTCGCTATCTCGGCCGATATTTCCCGCCACGCCACTCCTTCTTTAACGGGGTCAGATATGCCGCTCAATCTGAAACAAACGCTCATTTCGTGTTCGGTGATGTTGTCGTTTCTGTCCGGCTGCGGTGGTGGCGGCAGTGACAGCACCCCCCCTAGTGACCCGATAGACCGAACGGCTCCCGTTATCTCTATAGCGGGCGACAGGACCGTCAATCATGAACAGGGATCGGTATATACAGATCCCGGCGCGACGGCGACCGACGCGGTTGACGGGTCGGTGTTGGTTACAACGTCAGGTGCCGTTGGTAGTGATGCGGGGACCTACACACTGACCTACAGGGCGACCGATGCGGCCGCCAATGCGGCGACGGCAACACGCACTGTCGTCGTGGCAGATACGATATCGCCGGTGATGACACTGGTCGGCGCCGACGCTATTGATCATGAGCAGGGAGCGCCTTTCACAGATCCGGGCGTTTCTGCCTCTGATGTCGTTGATGGGACCGTCGCGGTAACGACCAACAGCACGGTGGGGACTGCAGTTGGCTCCTATGAATTGATATACACAGCGACTGACATGGCCGGCAACACCACCACCGCCTCCAGAATGGTCACCGTTGTTGCCCCGGCAACGGTCGGTGATGCGACTGACCTGATGGTACTTGATGGTGGGTCGGTTGATTCGGCTTGGGATCGGGGTATCAATGCCTTTGATGAGGCGATTGGATTTTCAGAATGCAATAACGATGGCGGCGCCGGTTGCCCCAGCATTAGCTGGCAGTTCGTCGACGACGCTGTTCGTGGTGACGTGCTCGAGATCACTCACTCTGCGACCGGAAACCTAGCCGGGCTCTTCATTGCCGCTAGTGTTCCGCTTAATGTTTCCGGATTTGCCACGGGTGATGTGCAATTCGACGTTAGGGTGATAAGTGGCGACAGCAACATCACTATGAAGATTGATTGTGTCTTTCCATGCTCGTCCGGTGAACAGGCGCTGGGCAGCAAAGGTACGGTTGGTTGGGAGACGGTGACGTTACCGCTTTCGACGCTTGTTGCAGGCGGCCTGGATGTATCGAGTGTGAACACTGGCATTGTAATCTGGGCCACAAACGCCACCAGTACAGTTTTCCAGATCGATAACGTTCGATTCACTGGCTTCGATGACAGCGCACCGCCGCCGACCAGCAACTATGCGATTACCACATACGGTGCTGGGAGTATCTCCGACACCATTAATCCGGCGAGCTACCGATGCGTTGTTGACTTTGGCAACTGGATCTACAACGCGGGTGTTGTTGAACCGGCAATCGATAGCTGTAATCCGGCAACGGGCATTCCGACGGGTACACCAACACCGAAGTTTCCACAGCTTACAGGTTCGGCCGCGAACGGCCCCACGCCGACACATAAATGGTGGGGTTCTATCCCCTTTATGGGCGAGATGACAACCGGTGATGCCAACGATGCTGCATACATTACGCCGGACCCGATCACGGCCAGGATTTCCGATCGCGGCTTTCGTGCAATGGGCATTCCGTCGGGGCTTGGAAATACAAGTGATGGATTCATGTACCAGATACCTGATCCGTTCAGTGAAGTATTCGACGGGGTTGCACTCGGTAATTCTGCCTTCTCGAATATGGAGGCATATCTCAAGGACTACAGCGATGGGTCGGTTACCGTTGAGTGGCAGGAAAACAACCAACCCGTCATGGAAGCGACGTTCGTTCATGGCTCGCCATACGTTTACGTCAAGGCCTATCAGGGGCAACTCGTCATCAGAACCCTAAGGGCGGATAGCGGCGAGAAGGGTACCTTCTACAATCAATCTAATAGTTTGGGAATCTGGACAAGTGTCGCCGGTCAGCACAACAATTTCCTGGTTGCCGGAGAAGGCACGACCACCTTCGGTAATATCGCAGGAAATGAAATATCAGTAAGTAATGCGACAAATGAACTGACACTGACCTACCTACCGCAGACATCCGGCGTTCCTGCCGAGGCCATGTCCGCATTTTTTGCAAGTCGGGCGAGGGATGTCGTCGCGTCAGTAGACATCGATTATGCCGTGGATCGATCAGACAACTCGATAACGGTAAGTCACGACTATAGGAATGCCGCAGGCGCTTTGGTTGAAACGATGGTTGGCTTGCACCCTCTACACTGGAAAAACAGCTCGCAGTCCACGTCAGGCTATCAAGTGAGATCCGCACGCGGTGTGATCAAGTTTAGTCGGACGAGCAGCTTCGACTATCAACTGGCGTCGGTTGGCGTATTACCGTCATTGCCGTCTCTTAGCGGAACATTCGATCAGGCTACCCTTGAAAATCTGGTCACAGAATTTGTTGATCAGGGCGCCGCGGCATGGAATAACCGTACCGATACCTACTGGGCCGGGAAAAACTATTCCAAGGTCGCTGAATTAATCGCTATCGCGCAAAGCATAGGCATGGACGTTGAAGCGGCGCTGCTGCTGGACTGGCTAAAAGCCGAGTTAGCTGATTGGTTTACCGCGGAAACGGACGGCGACCTTGATGTCTTGAAGTACTTCGTCTACGACGATGAATGGAACACTCTGCTTGGAATGGAAGAGGCCTTCTCTTCGCATCAGCAACTTAACGATCATCATTTCCATTATGGCTACTTCGTGCGAGCCGCGGCGGAAATCTGTCGAATGGATATCGCCTGGTGTGGTGCAGATCAGTACGGTCCGATGATCGAACTCCTGATTCGCGACTACGCGGGCGATGCGGATGATGCTATGTTTCCCTACCTTCGGAACTTTGATCCGGCGAATGGGTTCTCTTGGGCGTCTGGTCCTGCGAATTTCGTTCGCGGCAACAATAATGAGTCCACGTCTGAAGCTGCCAATGCGTACGGTGCGATTGTTCTGTATGGCTTGATCACCGGTAATGACGACCTGGTCAACAAAGGCATGTACCTGCACGCATCAACAGCCGAAGCGTATTGGCAATACTGGAACAACATCGATGGTTACAATAATTCTTTAGCAGATGAAGATAATTTTCCGGCGGGCTACGACCGCATCACGACCTCAATCATCTGGGGCGACGGCGCGGTATTCTCGACGTGGTTTAGTGGTGCTTTCGCTCACATACTCGGTATCCAGGGACTGCCTTCTAGTGCGCTGATTCTGCACGTAGGCCAGTATGCTGACTACATGATCGACTACGTCAACCTTGGTCTCAGTGAATCATCCAATAGCAAGCCGTCGGGCCTCCCTGATGACCAGTGGCGAGATCTTTGGTGGAATCTATGGGCGATGACAGACGCTGAGGCATCGATTGCCGATTACAATACGGTGTCGGATTACGAACCTGAAGCAGGAGAAACGAAAGCACACACGTATCACTGGATTCAAACTTTCCGTGCGCTCGGCCACATGATTACCGGCACAGGTGCGTTGACGTCTGATTATCCGGCTGCGCTGGCATTCAATAACAATGGGGTGACTTCCTATGTTGTCTACAACTTCACCGGCGCGGCTCTGACGGTAACATTCAGTGATGGTCAAATTGTTGATGCGGCACCCTTAGGGTTTACCACCGTTGTAAACTGATTTGGTGTCGACGGAATGGATGCTCTGCGCTCGGTGATGATTATCGGGGCGTTACCTTTCGCAGTGACGGTCGCCTGATCAGCGCAGCAGTTATCAGTGCCTACTTTCAGGAACCGGCTAGTGTGCGACTCCCGCGGTCTCGCCTTTAATGTATCTTTCGAGCTGATCGATCATAAACGACTGTTCCTCGATCTTTGACTTGACCAGATCACCCACGGAAATCATGCCAACCAGTTGTTGGTCAAGCAGCACGGGCAGGTGACGCACTCTTTTTATCGTCATCAATGCCATGGCTTCATCCACTTTGCTCTCGGGCTCAACAAAAATGACTTCCCGCGTCATGATTTCAGCAACTTGAGTTGTCTTGGATGACTTCCCCTCGAGGATAACTTTTCGGGCATAGTCGCGTTCTGAAATAATGCCGATTAATTTTCCTTCGTCAGATAATACCGTTAACGCACCAACACCTTTTAGAGCCATCATCTCAATAGCTTGATAAACCGAATGAGCGGGTCCGAGAGACCAGACCGCATTACCTTTTGCCGCGACTATATCTTGGACTTTGGTCATCAGGCACCTCCGTAGTCAGAGCTATTCAGTTTCCTCCTGAATACTGAACTTGCAAAATACTTTATTGTGCTAAAGATGGGGGGGGTCTTATAGTTAGATGATCTAAAGGAAAGCAAATACACGAAATGCGGTTTAAAATGACTATTCTAATGGGGGAAAGATGTTTTGTTTGGCCTATCCCCAGGCTCCTGTGACCGCCATAATCCGGATTCCGTGATGATCGAAACTTTAATAAGGCAACTGGCAACGGGAAGCAGAGTTGAAAAAACGGCTGAATTGGAGGTGGCATTGCACGAGCTTGGCATCGGATTTCGTGCTCAGAATCAGCATATTGAGTTAGTGGCGCCACTCGAGCTCCTAGACGAAACGACGTTACGAGCCGGTATTTCAGAACCTGCGAGAAAGTTGATAACCCAGCTTGATGTCGAGTGGCAAATTGGTTCTACCAATACTGAGCTGATGGCGCGTAAGAAAGACGCGCATTTCAATGGCAGCATCTGTGTCGCAGAACAGCAAACAGCGGGTAAAGGGCGCAGGGGTCGATCTTGGATAAGTCCATTTGCAAGCAATATTTATGTGAGTTTTGGTTGGCGTATCCCGCGTCAGAATATGGCGGAAGCGCTAAGTCTCTATATTGGTATGAACTTGGTGGATTGTTTGCGGGAAGCGGGACTTGAAGATGTTGGCATGAAATGGCCCAACGACATCATCGTCGGTCAGGGCAAGCTCGCAGGGATTTTGATCGAACTCGAACTTGCGGCATCTAGCGCATACATTGTTGCCGGTATTGGCGTAAATCTTTCGAAGGAACCTGTTCTTCGCGAGGGACCAGGGCAGCTTGTGAGTGCAGTCGCTGATCAGCTATCTTTGGGGCGTAACGCGCTATGCTCTCTAATTATTGACCGAATGGTAATGAGTATGGACGGGGTTAGCGCTCAGGATGTAGCCGAAAAGATAGCCGGGTGGCCAAAATACGACCGTTACTCAGGCGAAGAGGTTGTTGTGCACCAAGGCGAAGAGCAAATTGTAGGCATCAATGGTGGCATAGATGAGCGCGGTAACCTGTTATTGGATCTAGGCACCGAGATCCGCTCTTTCGGTTCTGGGGAAGTGAGCCTCAGAAAAACCGAGAGCAATTTATGAAGATGATCTTCTGGACACTCTTATTGCTAAATACTGCGTATTTTGGCTACCACTACCTCGATCTTGAAGGTCAATCGAGCGCCGCATTGAAGCCCGGCGCGAGGGTTAAGCAGGTCTCTGGTGATGGTGTTCAAGCGATCTATTTACTGAATGAAAACTCAAATGCAGAAATTAGGAAGCAAGAGCTAGATTTTATTATTAAGAATCCTCTTCTTTCTCGTCGCGATGCTAAGAGTGAACTGTGTATCGCGGTTGGACCTTTTAGCGATTTGTTCGCGGGTCAGGCAGCTGTAGAGCAACTAATAGCGATTAATTTGGAAGTACAATTGACGGCCGTAGATCAAATGGTCGGGCGCAGCGACTACAGATTAATGATACCGCCCGCAAGAACGCTTCAGGATGCGTTTCGAAAACTGCGTGAACTCAAATCTCAAAACATTGATAGCTATGTCATGACGCAGGGTAAGGATGCGTTGGGCATCTCATTAGGGGTCTTTTCAAGTCAAGCATTGGCAACCATCGCTAAGGAGAAGCTCGAATTGGATGGATATGACTCCGTTATGGTAGAAATTCCACGCATAGTGCGGGAGTTCTGGATTTTCGATACGGGCCAAAATAATCTGCCTCTGCCTGAGGAAGTCTGGCAAAACCTGCGAATTGAGCACCCTGAAGTTGAGCAAAAAGAGGTGCCTTGTCTTAATTCCGATTAAATTGATGCAAATGCATGAAAAAATGAAATTTTTCATGCTAAAAGGCATCAAGATGTTTGATAGCGCGGGACTCTTCGCATACAATCCGCATCCTGATTTTGGTCTGGTCGTTTTTATCATTTTGTCGCTACGAAGACTGATGAAAACTTCTCTATAGAGCATGCCGCTATAGCTCAGTTGGTAGAGCAACTGATTTGTAATCAGTAGGTCCCGAGTTCGACTCTTGGTGGCGGCACCAGAGCATAAAAAGCAGGAATAAACCGAGTTTACAAAATTATTTGTGAACGCGGGTTTCTTGACACTAAATTTTGTTTGACTTCGTGTAGCTGCGAAGGCAGAATCTAGCGCCTCTTTTTGGAGGGGTTCCCGAGTGGCCAAAGGGATCAGACTGTAAATCTGACGCGCAAGCTTCGGTGGTTCGAATCCACCCCCCTCCACCATTAGGTGGGGCTGGAATACTGCTAAGCTAAAAGATGTTAAACGGGTTGGGTTAAAGAAGTGCGGGTATAGTTCAGCGGTAGAACCTCAGCCTTCCAAGCTGATGACGCGAGTTCGATCCTCGCTACCCGCTCCAAATCATGCGCCTAAACACGCGTGAGGAGGTTAAGAAGTTAAGGAAGTAAAAGGAAGTAAAAGGAAGTATGTTGTGTAAGGTTTTACGCTCATATAGCTCAGTCGGTAGAGCACTTCCTTGGTAAGGAAGAGGTCACCGGTTCAAATCCGGTTATGAGCTCCATCTGTTTATAAGGTGGTAAGCAAAATTTTTATTAACGCGCTATTCAGCTGTTCTAATCTGGCGAAAATTAAGGAGATTTAACGGAAATGTCCAAAGAGAAGTTTGAGCGGACAAAGCCGCATTTAAATGTCGGCACAATTG
>CAJXBG010000116.1 GCA_913050215.1 uncultured Gammaproteobacteria bacterium | reverse complement strand
GCCTGCAAACAGTCCGGGACGAAAACCTGATTGATAAGGCATGAATATGTTCCTTGATTTTCTTCTTTGTGCCTTGATACGGGCTTTTAATTTACTTGGGTTTTGCGCCTGTAACGCGCACAAGAATATCCGGGATGAACTCATGAACTTCAATCTTTTCGAACCCGGCTTGTTTAAAATATTGGACACAGTCTTTGCGGCTGTGCGCCAGTCCTGTGCTGTTTGACATGACTTCCATCAATCCCCAGATGGCTGCGTCCATCGGTCCCTTTCGGTCGTCATCGAGCATCTCACCGATCAAGTGCATCTCGCCGCCCGGTAGCAGCGCATCAAATGCTTTTTGAATAACCTGATTGATAATTTCGCGATTGTATTGCGGTAGATTGCTCGCCATCACGGCAACGTCGCAGTTTTGCGGAAAGTCGTTTTTGGTGAAATCACCGCCTTGGGTCGAAACCTGGTCAGCGACGCCGTTTTTCTCGATAAAATCTTGCGTCACCACGACTACCGGCGGCAAATCAAAAACGACTGCCGATAAGTTCGGATTGTTTTGAGCGGCCACGATCGAATATGCGCCGGAGCCGCCGCCCAGGTCCATCATTTTTGTTCGACGGGATAAATCAACCTGTTTATTAAATCGACGACCAGCGCCAAAACCAATACTAGAGGTTGCCTCATGATAGGTGCGTGCATAGTCAACGGTCATTGTTTCGTAGCTGCCAATGACTGTGGCTTCATCCGGGTTTTTGAGTTTTTCAGTGAGGTTTCCCCAGTTGCTCCAGCCCGGTCGTGTGAAGGTCAACCAGGGACCTGCATAGCTTTTCTCGCCCTTAACAAGGAAACGTTGGACATCATCTGCATTGATGTAGTGATCATCGGCCCAGCTGATCAGCCCGGCGGTTGCGCACATGGTCATCAGGCGCTCGGCATTCACTTCGGAAATTTCCGCGTGCACTGCGAATTTTTCAACGGTATTGCTGCCGTTTTCAACCGCGGTAAACAGTTCAAGATCAATTGCCGCAAACATGCTGGCGGATTCAATGAATGCTCGACTCATATTTTGTAGTCGAACCGTATCAACTTTGGATTTTGCCTTCTCTGTCATGGTGATCTGTCCTAGTTTTATGCTCGAATACTTTCGTACATTAGTCAGTGCTAACAAATGTTTATCTAGAAGAATATGTGAAACGCAAAACGAGTGCTGAAGAAATAGTATCGCAGAAATTCCAATCCATTCAAAAATAGCGGTAATGAATTTCGCGTACGATCAACGGACTAAGAAATCTATCATGGCTGGTACGGTTTTAGCTAGTAGTCAGAACCCGGGTCGATGCGCGCCCGACTGAAAAAGCGCAACGAGCGTTGATCTGTCACTTCTTTGTACCATTCCGAAAACGATAAAATAGCGAAGGGCAATGCCCGAGATAGTAAGCCGAAAATATGAAGCTGTAATTTTGAGTATCATATGTTGGCGCGTTAACTGAAGCATTGGCGCCGCACTATTTTCTTCGAGTGCGCCTGAGCATGGAAGACCTGACTCCTCTCGTTGATCCTTGTAGTACAATTTGTGATTCTCGCCTGATTTGAGGTGGGGTTGTCAGTAACCGCGAGGAGTATCACGTTTATGTCTCTGCAAGCAATTAAAGCGCAGGCGCACATCCATCATGCGTATTTGTTAGGTCTTCAACTGATGATTTCCTCGCGCCTAGGTCCCGAAGTCATGGAGGACTGGATGTTTAGGCTGTTTCGTCGCCAGCACTTAGACAAGTTCTTGAGCAGTTTTGAAAAACTTGGTTTGAGTGCAGAACCCGATGCTGTGGCTTGTGCGAAGTACCACGTGCTGTCTAACAGCATTGGCGGGGTGCCAGTTGAGTATATGGCGGAAAGCGATTCAAAGGCATGGTTAAGATTTCGGTATCCTCGCTGGATGTACCATGGTCCGACAATTTGCGGTATCCCGGTCGGTGTTAGTCGTGGGTTTTTGAAGGGCTGGTATGCTCACAATGGCGTGTCTCTTGGTAATCCGCGTCTCGGGTTTGTGTGTGTGTCTGAAGATATGACTGGTGAGTTTGGACTGTGCGGTTACTTTAGAGAATTTGATTATGCTCTCAGAGATGAAGAACGACTTCAGTTTGCGAGAGATGAGTTGCCACCCGTATTTAGCGAAGAAGATCAGCCTAAACCACCTGCGGCGGAATGGAGCGCCGAGCGACTAGAAAAAGCTAACAGGAACTATGCACTTGACTATATTCGCAACGGCCTGCCTGCGTTGGCCGAGGTTATAGGGTCCCAGAAAACGATCGAACTTGGTGGCTTAGCCGCAAGGCTAATAGGACTTCAGTATTACTCCGAAACCGGAAAAATGCTGGGCGCTATCGACAATGACCTGGCTTCGGCTTATCAGTATATCCGTGACATGATGGCGGGGTTAGGAGACAGCGTAAAAATGTCGGTGGGTTCATCTCAGGAAGAAAATCAACTAGGCGTAGTACGCTTTGAACAATCGGGACTGAGAATGTTGCGTGACCTCAATGCTGAAGATCGCAGTCTTGTGTTGTCTTGCTGGAGTGAACTATGGGTGGGTGCCGTAAAAAGTCATCAGCAGCTGATGGATTTGAAGCTAGTTAATGTGGAAGAGACTCGTTTGGTTTGGACGCTCCGCAGCGCTGGCTTGGTCGCCTAGTGTTAAATTTCATTCCGCGTCAGGAAGCAGATATCTCAAGCGCATTTTTCACAATAGGGATAGATTAGCGGAAGGTTTGTAGCCACTTTCTTGATCAGCGATGAGCTGATCGAACCACACTGAATGATGTGCTTTTCGCCACGGTGAAAAATCCTTTCCCCGGTAAATTCCCATGGACTGAGTGCGGCTTATTGCCTCAAAGCAAAATTTTGACCGTTGCGTGTTATTCACTGTGTGAATGTTTAAGGTGGACCTAGAAAGTTGGCCTGAGCCATGATTTCCCCTACCATAGTGGTTGAAATATTTTTTGAGCAACGCGTTTTGCGCTCGAACCCATGCTAGAAAAGAGGAAAACCAAAAATGTCTGAACACCTGATTGAGACCCTTGAAAATGGCGTCTGTACTTTGACGATGAATCGCCCGGAAGCCCGAAATGCGATGAGTGGACCGATGATGCAAGCTTTAAACGAAGCGGTGCCTCGCGTTGCTGCAGACAAAAATGTGCGTGCCGTGGTGCTCACCGGTGCCGGCGGTGCTTTTTGTGCGGGTGGTGATGTTAAAGGATTTGCGGCGGAGCCCTCTGGCGCAAAAGGCGCAAACCCAACCACCCTCGAAGACCGAATACATGGGCTGAGATCGGGAATGGAGCTGAGTCGTCTCTTACATGAAATGCCAAAACCAACGCTTGCAGTTATCCCGGGTCCAGCGGCTGGTGCAGGTTTGTCTCTGGCGCTGGCCTGTGACCTGAGGTTTGCGCTCGATACCGCCAAGATAACAACAGCCTTTTCTAAAATTGGTGCATCTGGCGATTATGGCGGGTCATTTTTTCTGCCATATCTAGTAGGTGCTGCCAAGGCGAAAGAACTGTATTTCAGTGCAGATGTGATCAGTGGCCAGCAAGCATTTGATATGGGACTGGTGAACAAGATTGCCAGCGCTGAGAGCTTTGCCGACGAGGCAAAAGCCTACGGAGAGCATCTTGCTTCATTGCCCACGATTGCGATTGGTTATATGAAAAAGAACATCAACGCTTCACAGCATGGTTCTATGAGTGATGTGTTTGACCTTGAAGCTGCCCATATGATGCGTTGCTTCCAAACAGAAGATCATAAGAACGCCGCGAAAGCATTCGTGAATAAAGAAGCCCCCGTTTTTAACGGTAAATAACGACCGACAATGGGTTGATGGGCAAAATCATATTTTGGTATTTAATTGAATAAACGGAGTAGATAAAAATGAAACTGGATGCAGGCATTGCCAGCAATTTAAAGGGTGCAGCGGCGGGTGCGGCGAAATTAGAGCAACAGGGTTACGACGGCGCCTTAAGTTTTGAGACTTCCCACGACCCGTTTTTTCCGCTTGTTTCCGCAGCAGAAAAGACCTCGCAGATTGAACTGATCACTTCAATTGCGGTGGCATTTTCCAGAACACCGATGTTGTTGGCGAACATTGGTCACGACCTGAATAGCCTCTCTGAGGGGCGTTTCATCATGGGTTTGGGTTCCCAGATCAGACCGCATATCACCAAACGGTTTAGTATGCCTTGGTCTGAGCCTGCCAATAGAATGAGAGAGTTTATTTCAGCCATGCGCGCGATTTGGGCTTGTTGGCATAACGGTGAGCCGCTAGATTTTCGGGGCGATTTTTATACGCACTCACTGATGACACCCATGTTTACACCAGAGGATACGCAATACGGTGCACCGAAGGTGTTCCTCGCTGCGGTTGGTCCGCTGATGACTCAGGTTGCCGGTGAAGTGGCGGATGGTGTCATCATTCATTCGTTTTCGACGCGCAAGTACATAACAGACGTTACCCTTCCAGCAATTGAAAAAGGTTTGGCAAAGGCTGGGCGTGATCGAAGTGACTTTCAGGTTTCCTATCCATGTTTTGTGGTCACCGGTAATACTGAAGAAGAGTTCCTAGCGACTAAAACAGCAGTGACTAAGCAGATCGCTTTCTATGGTTCCACACCCGCGTATCGACCAGTGCTTGAGGTACACGGCTGGGGAGATTTGCAGTATGAACTGAATAAGATGTCCAAGCAGGGTCTGTGGGACGAAATGGGCACCATGATCACAGATGAAATTCTTGATGAATTTGCCGTTGTTGGCGAAACTGATGAAGCAGTCGAAAAGTTCAAACAGCGGTTTGATGGTTTGGTGGATCGAACAGCAAGTAATTTTGCTGTCCGTGACGCAGAACACAAACAGGCTGTTATGCAAAAACTAAAAGGCTAAGAGATCAGAGCCCATCAGCGCGATGCAATATCCGCTGGTGGGTTATCGAAATTAGCCAAAGCAAGTACTGTGTCAGCCGTTCAATATGTCGCAGATATAGCAGATGTGATTTCTGTGCCATGCCCCCACAGGCGATAAATCCTCGTGAAAACTGCTAGGTTCGGGTTCATTTCGGTGAAGGGGTCTGGTTGTTGGATTGATCTCCTCTCATAGAACATGATGTCTCAACTAAGCAGGAGACTCGCAAAATTTTTCGGTGCGGTTGTGGTGAATCAGTGGTCAATTGTGACGATATTGGGCAGCGTCGCATTTTCAAGACGCAGGGTATAAGTTATCCTGAAGAAAAATGCGGAGAGACTGTTATTAATATCCAAACCCTGCTTCAACTGTCCCGGAGGTTCTGCGTTCTAGCGATTGCGCTAACTGTCTCTGCGGCGCTGTATGCATCCGACCCTGTCGAGATATCGTGGTGGCATGCAATGGGTGCAGAAAATGGCGAACGCGTTGAAAAGTTAGCTGCGGACTTTAATGCCAGTCAGAACAACTATCGTGTGGTACCCAGTTTCAAAGGTAACTATACAGACACCATGACGGGTGCCGTTGCGGCATTCAGAGCACGCAAGCAGCCACATATTGTTCAGGTTTTTGAAGTGGGTACCGCGACCATGATGGCGGCGAAGGGCGCGATATACCCCGTTGAACAGTTAATGGCAGATAGCGACGTAGTGTTTGATAAGTCGATCTATCTGCCCGGCGTGATCTCTTATTACCAGACGCCAAAAGGCAATCTGCTATCGATGCCTTTCAACTCATCAACACCAGTACTCTGGTACAACAGAGAGGCATTTGCCAAAGCGGGGATCAAGCAGCCACCCTCAACCTGGCAAGAGATGTTTAATGTCTCTGAAAAACTGGTTGCTTCGGGTATGAAATGTGGCTTCTCTTTTGGCTGGCAGTCATGGGTCATGATAGAGAACTTTTCGACTTGGCATGACCAGTCTATTGGTACCCAGCAAAATGGTTTCGCTGGGTTTGACACAGAACTCAGTTTTAACACACCTGAGTTAAAGCGAAGGATACAATCGATCGCAGATTCACAATCTTCAGGACATTTTGCCTACGGTGGTCGGGAAGACGATAGCTTGCCGTTGTTCAGTAGCGGTGAGTGTGGCATGTGGATGAGCTCTTCCGCCAATACAGCGGCGCTTTCAAGTCAGGCAAAATTTGCCTATGGCCAATCAATGTTACCGCTGGATACCTCAATTGCGACCGAACCTCAGAACTCTATTATCGGTGGGGCAACACTTTGGGTGCTGCAGGGTCACAGCAAACAAAGTTATAGAGGTGTAGCAGAGTTTCTTACCTATTTGTCTGGCGCTGAAGTGCAGGCCTGGTGGCATCAGGAAACCGGTTACGTACCTATCACCATAGCGGCAGCGGAACTCTCAAGAGAGCAGGGTTTCTATCAGCGCAATCCTGATTACGATGTGGCAGTTAAACAACTGAACCTGAACACACCGACGGAGAATTCAAAAGGCTTGAGATTCGGCAATTTCGTTCAGATAAGGACCATTATCAACGAAGAGCTCGAGTCGGTATGGGCTGGTACGAAAACAGCCTCGTCAGCGCTGGACGATGCTGTGAGCAGAGGTAATCGGTTGTTGAGAAGATTTGAACGTGCTAACTAGTATCTGCGCGCAATGCTAAAGCGCGTACACTTTCGTTCGTCGTGGCTACCTTACGCGCTGGTCGCCCCGCAAATTCTCGTCACGCTGGTTTTCTTCATGTGGCCTGCGGGTCAATCAATCTATCAGTCTTTTCTGATCGAAGATGCGTTTGGATTTTCGACGGAGTTTGTCTGGTTTGAAAATTACACCTACCTGCTTACCGATTCACTGTACTTTGACACGGTGTTCAGAACGCTGTTTTTTTCCTTTAGTGTGGCCTTTCTCTCTTTGTCGATTGCATTATTGCTAGCCGGGTTTGTGGACCGGATTATTCGCGGTGCGATGTTTTACCGAACGATGTTGATTTGGCCCTACGCTGTTGCCCCCGTTATTGCCGGTGCATTATGGGTCTTTATGTTTGACCCGACGCTTGGTATTTTGACGGCAATGCTCGACAGCTTTGGCTGGCACTGGAATCATCGGCTGAATGGTGGCGAGGCCATGGCGCTGGTTATCATTGCGGCTACATGGAAACAAATCAGTTATAACTTCCTGTTTCTTGTGGCGGCGATGCAAGCGATACCTAAATCGCTGATTGAGGCGGCGGCGCTCGATGGCGCAGGCCCCTTGCGTCGATTTCGCACGATTATCTTCCCATTAATCATGCCGACCGGCTTTTTTCTATTGGTTGTTAATGTTGTTTATGCTTTTTTCGAGACCTTTGGGATCATTCATGTGGTGACAGGTGGTGGACCTGCCAAAGCGACGGAAATACTCGTCTATAAAGCCTATAGTGATGGCTTTATCGGCCTCGACCTCGGCGGTTCTGCTGCGCAGTCAACCATACTCATGATCGGGGTTGTTTTGCTGACGGTCATTCAGTTTCGTTACGTTGAACGACAGGTAGATTACTCATCATGATCGAGCATAGGCCATTAGGTCGTTTGATGTCTCACCTGATTATTATTGTTGGGTTATTGGTCATTGCTTTTCCTGTCTGGATCACGATCGTTGCCGCAACCCACGACAGCGTTCGCGTCACTCAGGTTCCCTTTCCTTTGTTACCGGGTGATCAGTTTTTTATCAATTTGAAAGCGATGTTTTCGAGTCGTGAGGAGGCGATAGGCGGCATACCTGTTGGCATGATGATGCTGAATTCGCTGGTCATGGCCTTGATGATTGCAACAGGAAAGATTTGTATCTCTCTCTTGTCTGCTTTTGCGATTGTTTACTTCAAATTTAGATTCAGAATGTTCTTTTTTTGGATGATATTTGTCACGCTAATGCTGCCGGTTGAGGTGCGTATATTACCGACTTTTGAGGTGGTTGCAGATCTGGGTATGCTCAACACCTATTGGGGTTTAACTATTCCGCTCATCGCGAGTGCAACGGCGACGTTTATGTTTAGGCAAACGTTTCTATCAATACCTGACGAGTTACTTGAAGCGGCAAGAATTGATGGGGCAGGGCCGATGAGGTTCTTTTTCGATATCCTGTTACCAATTTCCCGCACGAGCATTGCGGCGCTATTTGTTATTTTGTTCATTTTTGGCTGGAATCAATATCTCTGGCCGCTGTTAATCACGACGGAAAAATCGATGTATACCATTGTCATGGGCATAAAAAGCCTGCTTGAAACCGCCGACGGCGAACCTGCGTGGCATATCATTATGATGACCGCACTGATGGCAATGTTGCCACCTGTTATTGTGGTGCTGTGTATGCAGAATCTTTTTGTCAAAGGTTTGACCGAAACGGAAAAGTAAATGACGACACTTGCCCTTAACAATGTTTCCAAATCATACGACGCTGAAAACGTACTGAGTGATGTCAACTTTGAGGTGGCGGATGGCGAGATGATTGTCATTGTTGGACCTTCCGGTTGCGGCAAATCTAGCTTGCTTCGAATGGTGGCTGGACTAGAACCAATTACCGCAGGCGAGGTGCTGATCAACGGTCAGGTAGTGAACAAGGTAGAACCCAAAGACCGAGATATCGCGATGGTTTTTCAAAATTATGCGCTTTATCCGCACATGACGGTCTTCGCCAATATGGCTTATGGGTTGAAGTTACGAGGACTGTCAGTTGACGCCATCAAAAAGCGGGTGACCGAAACGGCGTTATTACTTGGTCTAGAAAATTTGCTGGAGAGAAAGCCTGCGGCACTCTCCGGTGGACAGCGCCAACGAGTTGCGATGGGGCGAGCCATCGTTCGCAAGCCTGCCATCTTTTTGTTTGATGAGCCGTTATCTAATCTAGATGCGAAATTGCGTGTGCGAATGAGACTGGAAATAAAGGCTTTGCAGCAACGTTTGGGTGTGACCAGTTTGTATGTCACCCATGATCAGGTTGAAGCCATGACCTTGGCAGATAGGCTCATTATTCTCAATGACGGTGCAATTGAACAGATTGATACGCCAATGAAGGTCTATCAGCGACCGGCTTCCACGTATGTTGCCGGTTTTATCGGCACGCCTCCGATGAACTTACTCAAGTGTCGCGTTGTTAGCAGCAATAAAAATGAGGTCTCAGTTGTCCATCATGAAGGTGCCACTTTCAGATTACCCGGCGGGCGGGTCGCCAAGGCTAGCTCGGACGAGGTGACGGTGGGGATAAGACCTGATCATCTGGTTATCAGCGAAGGGAATCAGGCGAAACTCCAGTGTGCAGTGCAAGCAATTGAAACCCTTGGGTCCGAGACATTGGTGCATGGCCGTATAGCTGAAACGCCAGAAGATTCTGCGCCATTTATCGTTAAGCTTGACGGTAATACCTTACCCCGCATTGGAGAAGTCTTGCCGCTGTCATATGAAATGGACGCGCTTCACCTGTTTGACGGCAACACAGGGCTGAGGTTAGCAAGCAGCTGATGTGCCGTGGAGAAAGCATCCAGCGAAGGTGATCGCGTCTTTAAGCGCTGCTCGCGGCGAAGCCTTCCAGCACCAACTTTTTAGTCTCCGCTGATGCCTCTTCCGGTGTGCCTGAGTTAAAAGGTGGCTTCGGTGAATATTCCATCGCCAATTGAGCGACTTTCGCAATTTCCTCACCCGAGATTTCAGCGATCATCGCTAAGCCAAAATCTATACCTGCGGTCACGCCACCACCGGTTGCTCTGTCTCTGTCAATGACATAGCGCCCATCCGTCACCTCGGCGCCGTATCCAGACAACAGGTCCTTTGCTGCCCAGTGTGTCGTGGCCTTGTAACCTTTCAGTAAACCCGCAGCGCCAATCACCAGTGCACCGGTACATACGCTCGTTACCCAGGTGGCCGTTTTGGCCTTTGTGCGAAGAAAGTCTAGGGTTTCTTCGTCTTGAGTGAGCTCAAATGTTGCTTTGGTGCCGCCGGGTACAAAAACAATCTCCGGTTGTTCGAAGGAAGTTGCAAAAGAATGGGTCGGTACAACGGCCATGCCAGTGTCCGTCATAATTGGGTCAGTGTGTTTCCAGACAACCTGTACCTCGGCACCAGGCCAGAAGGTCCAAGTTTGTAGGGGTCCCATAAGATCGAGAGGGGTCATCCCCGGATATGCCAGCATAGTAATTTTCATAAGGGTCGCTCTGATAAGACACAAGAGGTTAGTAAAACACGCGAGGGACATAAATGTCTGCCAAATACTTAACTGGTTCGATCAACTCAGATCGGCCAGTGCCTTTAACGACGCGTGACGTGACTACAAACATATCCCTTGTATACTGTGGTCTAATCACCCCGATATTTATTGTTACGTTGATGCGCTCAAACAATTTAGGCCAGGCATTGTTATTAATTAAAGAGGGCACATGAGCAACTTCCTTGCACTAAAGTCAAAGTTTCAAACGCGCTCTAGTCGTTGTGCGACAACCAGGGCTTTCTTTGGTGCTCATATCGATGAGTCTACGATAAAACCATGAGCTACTTTGTAACAGTAGGCATTTTGCTAGGTCTTTCTGCTGGTGTCGCGCCAGGCCCCTTGCTGACTCTGGTTGTTTCCGAGACATTAAGTGGCGGGGTCGGTGCAGGCGTTAGAGTTGCTTTGTCACCATTACTCTCAGACCTGCCAATTATTCTCTTTGCCGTTTTTTTTGTTAGCCAGTTTTCGGAAGTTCAGATACTGCTGGGGGCGATGTCGATCCTCGGTGGGTTTTTTGTTTTTTATATGGGTTATGAAAGCCTGCGAACCGAAAAAATAAATGATGATGTTTTAACACCTGATTCTTCGAAGTCTTTGTTTCGAGGGGTCGTCACTAATTTGCTCAATCCTCATCCATACTTGTTTTGGTTTAGTGTGGGTGCACCGACGATTTCAAAAGCCCTATCCGTCAGCATTGTCGCGCCTGCGCTTTTTCTGTTTAGTTTTTATATCTGTTTAGTCGGCGCTAAAGTTGCGCTTGCGAAACTTGTTGGGCGATCCCGAAATTTTCTGCAAGGACATGCATATATTTACACCATGCGCTTTCTAGGTGTGGTGTTGTGTCTATTTGCATTTACCTTGCTGGGTGACGGTTTTCGTCTTCTCGGTTATCTACCATCCTTACCGTTGTTGGGAGCTATATGAAAAATACCGGGGAATGTTTTTGCGGAGATGTACGTTACGAGTATGAAGGTGAGTTGCTAGATGCGCGTTCCTGCCACTGTTCTAGGTGTCGCAAGGTTTCTAGCGCTCAGGCATCGGCGTATGCGTTAATCAAATCTGCTGGTTTCAACTGGATCTGCGGAGAAGAACAGCTAACTTCATACGTTGGTAACGAAGGTTTTGGTATTCAGTTTTGTTCCAAATGTGGATCAACGCTCTGCGGTATTCTAGAAGGCGTTGTGCACGGTGTTATGCTGGGTTGCGTTAATGGTGATCCAGAAGTGGAGATTGTTCGGCACATTTATGTTGGCTCGAAAGCTGGTTGGGAAGTGATGCCCCAGGATGTTGTGACATTTGAAGAAAATGAGGTCTGAATGGAATCTATTTTAATTACAGGGGCGAACAGAGGCATCGGCTTTGAGCTGACGAGGTTGTTGATCGACGATGGTCGCAGGGTGATCGCAACTTGCCGGGATCCGGAATCTGCAAGTGATCTAAACGCACTTAATGCATCAAATCTGCACATATACCCGCTCGAAGTCACGAGTACAAAATCGATAGAAGCTTTGAAGGGTGCATTATCAGGGGTTCAAATCGATGTGTTGATTAACAACGCGGGGGAAATGGGCAGTAAGCGACAGAGAATCGACGATATGAATATCGATGCCTGGCGTCATACCTTTGACGTAAACACCATTGCGCCATTTCAAGTGTCTATGGCGTTGTTGGATAATTTAAAACTGTCTCTGCGTCCGAGAATTATTAGTGTTTCCAGCCAAATGGGTGCGCTCAGCAGAATAAGTTCTGGCGCCTTTGCTTACCAGAGTTCAAAAGCTGCGCTAAATAAAGTGATGCAGGTCATGGC
>CAJXBG010000115.1 GCA_913050215.1 uncultured Gammaproteobacteria bacterium | reverse complement strand
GTAGCAGCCTTAGTAGCAGCCTTAGTAGCAGCCGCAGGCGCGTTATTTGCCAATGGCGCCACAGGCCCAGCAGGCATCACCGCCGGCGGCGGCGCCTTGTCACCCAGCTCTGCACGCAACCGCGCTATCGCCTGCTGGATCAAGCCGGCACGTTCTCCTTCGACACCAGTGGCTAACGCTTTTTCAAAAAACGTCACCGCAACACCAAGGTCACCCGCCCGAAACGCATTCATCGCTTTGATTTCAAGCATGGCAACGTTCTGTGGATTAAGCGAATATGCAGCATCAATCGCCTTACTGACCCGGGCAGTCATCTTTCTGTCATCAGCGAGGAACAGCGCCTCGGCATAATAACCGCTGAGACCTGCATCCTCAGGAAACTTTTCCAGCAGGTGTTGATAGGCACCGGCGGATTTCTCAAATTCCCCCAAGTTCATATAAGACTGCCCTAGCAAAAACCAGCCATCGTGGTTTTCCGGTTGATTTTCAAGACGTTTGGCAAGTCTTAAAATGCTACCGCGCATACCATCGTTATCATGCGGGCTAGTGGTCTTGAACTGACTGGCAATTTCGAGGTCATTGATCGCGCCCCAAGACAATCCAAAATCCGAATAAGCTGTCACCGCAAATAAAGGTACTAGAAGCGCTGCCGTCAATACCAGCTTCGGAATTTTTCTACTCTGCGCACCTGACATGGCATTGCCGACCGCGGTTTCGGGATTACCCTCATCACGCATCGCGGTTTCACTGAGCAAATTTTGTTCAAGCTCCAGTTTGAGTGATGCGAATTGTTCAGCCGTGATTTCACCCTCTAACTGATTTTTTTCCAGCTCGGCCAGTCGTTCACGGTAAAGTTCGACATTCAGCAATGAACGATCAGCTTGGCCATCATCAGTTGGCCGATGCCTGAAAAGCGGTATAAGAACAAAGCCCGCAGCAGCAAGACACAAAACAACAGAGATCAACCAAAAATTTGTAATCATTTGGACAACAACTGATTCAATCGCTCTTGATCTTCATCGCTCAGCACTTTTTCATGGGCTGGCGAACTGCGACGACTGACAAGTCTGACCAACACAGCCACCGCAATAAAAAAGAGCACCACGGGCCCAAACCAAAGGACATAGGTACTGCCTTTAACCTGTGGATTATAGAGAATGAAATCACCGTAGCGCTGTTGCATAAAATCCCTGACTTCATCGTCGGACTTGCCCTCCAGCACCAGACGGTGCACTTCCCGACGCAGGTCCTTGCTAATCATCGAATCGGAACCTGCAAGGTTTGTGTTTAAACACTGAGGACAGCGCAATTCATCAATAAGACTGTTGTAACGTTTTCTCATGCCTTCATCGGGAAAGCTGTAAGCATCAATCGCCGCTATCGCCGTCAAAGACAGAAAAGAAATGACCAGCGTCATCACTAGCGCACTTAATCGCACCATTACAGATCCAACCCGGCAGTCCGTGTTGCGACACTATTTGCTCTTAACTGCTCAATCACCGGTTTCATTTCCTTATCAAAAATATAACGATTCACGGGCCCCACATGTTTGTACTGTATGACTCCCTCCGCATCGATAATAAAGGTCTCAGGTGCACCGTAAACGCCCAGGTCGATGCCAAGTTTGCCGTTGTCGTCGACGATGTTAAAAACAAAAGGGTCCTCGTAACGTCTCAACCACGCTTGTGCTTTAATCACCTCGTCGTTGTAATTGACCCCATAGAGCGGCACCCCCTCTTCTTTACTGATGCGAAGCAATTCGGGATGTTCAAGCACGCAGTTTGGGCACCAAGTAGCCCAGACATTAACGAGACTGATCTCACCCTTCAAATCTTCTCGGGTCAAGGTTCGATCAACGTCATGCAACTCAGCAGCCTGAAAATCAGGAAAAGGCCGGTCAATCAACTCCGATGGCAAAATGTGCGGATCCTTCAGGCTAAACCCTACACCCAGCGTAATGACCAGTAGAATAAACACAATAAGGGGTATCAACAGGCTTTTGTTCAAGCTGCTCATGCCGTTGCTCCAGCAACACCATCGGCATGGTTAGATTTTTCCTGCTTTGCAACTTTCACTCTTCTATAACGCCTGTCGAACACTGTGATAAATCCGCCCATAGCGATCAATACGCCACCAAACCAGATCCAGCGAACGAAAGGCTTGTAGTGTATCCGGACTGCCCACGCTTGATTTCCTAGTGGCTCACCCAGGGCGACAAAAAGATCGCGAAATAACGAGGGCTCAATATCAGCTTCAGTCATCACATTGCTCGAAGCGGGGTAAAAACGTTTCTCTGGGTATAACGTCAGCAGGACTTTACCTTCTTGTATGACGTCAACATCGCCTCTGTCCGCCATGTAGTTAGGTCCAGTTTCCTTTGACACACCGTTGAATCTAAACTCATAACCCGCAAGTTCGACAGAGTCTCCGGGCACCATTCGAACGTCTCTTTCTTCACTATAGTAGACGGTGATGCAGACACCCAGAATACTAACGGCAATGCCAAGGTGACCAAGAATCATGCCATAGTAGGACATGGTCTGTTTGAACAGCGCAGCGATTTTTTCTGCTTTGTTCGCCACTTTTGCCATGAGATCTTTACCGAGACTAACGATTATCCATAAGGCAACGGTATTGACGAGCAGGACCACAAAAGAAAATTCCTTGGCCAGCGCTAAGACCAAACACAACATAACAAAGAAGCTTGCAACCAGACCAACCCATTGTTTCTTAAACTCCTGAACTGGAGTCTTTTTCCACCTGGACAGAGGACTGAAGACCATAAAAGTAAACAGCAGCATGACAACAGGGACAAAAAGTGTGTTGAAGTAAGGAGGACCAATGGATATTTTTTTACCATCATATAGCGTTTCATAAACCAATGGATACAAGGTGCCGAGCAACACAATCGCCGCGGAAACCACCAGCAGCAAATTGTTGACTAACAACATACTTTCCCTGGAGCCCCACTCAAAATCTGCATCACTCTTAACGCCTGACGCTTTAAAGGCGTAGAGCGTGAGGGAACTTCCGATAATTAGCACCAGATAGGTCAGGATATACATGCCACGTTCTGGATCAACCGCAAAAGCATGCACTGAGGTCAGCACGCCGGACCTCACAAGAAATGCGCCCAAAAGGCTGAGGGAAAATGCAAAAATGGCGAGTAACACCGTCCAGCTTTTAAACACACCACGCTTTTCGGTCGCTGCCAACGAGTGCACCAATGCCGTACCTACTAGCCAGGGCATAAACGACGCGTTTTCAACCGCATCCCAGAACCACCAGCCACCCCAGCCAAGTTCGTAATAGGCCCACCATGATCCCAAGGTGATACCAAGCGTAAGAAATCCCCACGCTGCATTCGTCCAAGGACGAGACCATCGGGCCCACGCTGAATCGAGATTTCCAGTGGTCAGGGTCGCGATAGCAAAAGCGAAAGGCACCGCGAAACCGACGTACCCCATATAGAGCATCGGCGGATGGACGATAAGGCCAAAATCCTGCAACAGTGGGTTGAGGTCATTACCGTCGGCGGGATAGACCGGCAAGGTGCGGTCGAAGGGATTGGACGTGAGTAATATAAAAAGCACAAAGCCGATAGAAAGCGCACCCATCACCGCCAACACTCGGGCACGCATATCGAGTGTCAATCCACCGCTAAGCGCCCCAACGGCAAAAGTCCAACCAGACATAACCAATGTCCACAATAAGAAAGAGCCTTCATGCCCTCCCCAAATAGCAGATATTTTGTATTGAACTGGCAGTGCCGAGTTTGAATTCAGCGCAACATATTGTACGGAAAAATCATCGCTCCAAAATGCATAGCCAAGACAGAAAAAGCTGATAGCAACAAACACAAAAAAGCCGGCCGCAAGCGAATTTGAAACATTCATCAACTGCGTGTTTTTTTGCACTATCCCCACGGTGGGAATAATGGCTAGCGCTACGCACATACCTAGCGCCAGAATCAAACTAAAATGACCCAACTCGGCAATCACAAATCTTTACTCCTGATCAATAAAACAACAACTTATAAGGTGGAATCGAAGGCAGGCTTTTCTTCGTGCGCATCGGCCAGTACTTCAGCGACTTCTGGCGGCATGTACTGCTCATCGTGCTTTGCAAGAACTTCTTCAGCAACAAATACACCTCGATCATTCAACTTTCCCCGGGCGATAACACCCTGCCCCTCACGGAACAGATCAGGCAGAATTCCTTCGTATTGAACGGTTACCTCCGACGCTTTCATATCACCAATCACAAAAGTTACCGTAAGATCGGTATCAGATCGCTCAACGCTGTCAGCCAGCACCATGCCACCGGCACGAATCAGCGTGTCTTCCGGAGCTTCCCCTTGGGCAATCTGCTCGGGCGAGTAGAACAAGTTCATATTTTCGTCGAGCGCCAAAAGAGCAAAAGCCACAAACCCACCAACACTCAATAACAGCGCACCAACAATCATTAGCCGGTTTCTTCTGTGGGTTTTCATCTTGCCAAATTTCATGGTTCGCTTCCTTTATTCGTATGCTGCCTAATAGTAATGAGTTACCGGCTTTCAGTTAAAGTTGTCGCGCTTGGGGGGCTTTCTTCTGCACGACTAGATTGCTGACTTTGCTGTCGTATTGCGTCTTGTTGCGCAATGCGAAATTTTCTCGTTGCTTGAATGGGTTGAAAGACATTCACTAACAAAGCGGCGATCACAATGCCATAGCAGCTCCAGACAAAAACGCCGTGCCCACCCATCGTGACAAAATCGGTGAAGTTATCGAAACTCACGGCGCCATCACCCAATCTTTCACCCACTGGGTTCTGGATTCCCGCTGTAATATCTCGGCACGCATTCTCAACATCCAGGCGGTGAAAAAGAAAAGATAATATCCAATCACCATGACTAGCAGCGGCAACCACATTTCCGCAGGCATTGCCGGCTTTTCAGTCAAGGAAAATGACGCCGGTTGATGCAAGGTAAACCACCAGTTTACCGAAAATTTGATGATCGGCAGATTAATGACACCAACCACTGCCAGCACAGCCGCCGCACGCCCCGCAGCTTCTCTTGATTCCATGGCGGAACGCAGTGCAATCACACCTATAAATAAAAAGAACAGCACCAGGGTCGATGTCAGCCTTGCATCCCAGACCCAATAGGTTCCCCAGGTTGGCTTGCCCCAGATTGCACCGGTTACGAGGGCGATAAAGGTAACGGTGGCGCCGATAGGGGCCGCGCATTGCATCGCAATGTCCGCTAATTTGATCTTCCAAACAAGAAATACAACCGCCGCGCTCGCCATCATCACGTAACTTGATTGAGCAAGTATTGCCGCAGGCACGTGTACATACATGATTCTATAGCTATTTCCCTGCTGGTAGTCCTCTGGAGCGAAGGCAAGTCCCCACACCATACCCAAACAAAGGAGCAGCAGCGCGCTTACACCTATCCAGGGCAGCCATTTTCCGCTGAGATCAAAGAAATATCTGGGAGAACCCAGTTTATGGAACCATTGCCACATACAAAACCTTAAACGTACGAGTCCAATAGATAGTGAAACCATCCGTTGGCGACAGGGCGAAAGTCTATCAGAAAGACATCGATTTTTCGATTCAGAACGCCATCATAAACACAATAATGACACCCCTCCGTCGGATTTGTGCTGTCGCTCACTGACTAAGGGATATCCTGATGCCGGCGCAAGTCGCGAGAGGCGCAAAACCAAGAGACAACATCAATATCGCGCCCAGCCAGAGCATGTGTCCCTGATAATTTCCATCGGATACACCCGTGTGAACCATCGCAGTCGAGAGTATTAAAACCGGGACGTACAGCGGCAAAATCAGAATAGAAATCAATACCCCACCCTTCTTTAAACCGACCGTGAGGCTGGCGCCAATTGCACCCAACAAACTCAGTATTGGTGTCGCGATGCATAGCGATATGATCAGTGCGATTAAGCCTGACTCATTCACAAACAACATCATGCCGAGCAGTGGGCTCATCAACGTCAATGGCAGACCAGACACTATCCAGTGACTGATTATTTTTCCAGTGACAATGAGATAAAGCGGCTCGGCTGAGAGGGTCATCTGCTCAAGCGAGCCGTCGTCAAAATCGCTCTTAAACATCATTTCCATAGAAAGCAAAGTTGCGAGCAATGCGGCGACCCAAATCACACCCGGTGCAATCTCACTCAGCACGTCTTGCGAAGGGCTAATGCCGAGCGGAAACAAACTGATTACAATCACGAAAAAAACCAGCGGATTCATCATATCTGCTGGATTTCTGGCCATGACCATAAGATCTCGCCGGATAGTCGCCCACAGCAGCTTCAAGACCGCACCCCCAGACTTAATGTACGCACCCTCGCATCAAGATTTACCGTCTGGTGACTAGTCAATATGATTACGCCGCCGTTACCCAGGTGCTCCCTCATTCGGTTTTCAAGCCGCTCAACACCCGCAACGTCAATCGCACTGAAAGGCTCATCGAGTATTAATGCATCGGGTAGCGGTAAAAACAGCCGTGCCAGATTGACGCGCTTACGCTGTCCTTCAGACATGGAACCACAGGGCACACCTTCGAACCCGCGCAGATTGACCCGTTCAAGCGCCTCCATCAGTGCTTGATGGCTATGCGAACGACCACTTAGCTGGCACAGCCAAGTCAGGTTTTCGAACGCAGTTAGCTGATCTTTGACACCGGGTTTGTGCCCCACATATAAAGGATATTGCGCTGTCTCCCAAGTCACCTCACCCTCATGGTCTTCATATAGCCCACAGAGAATTCTTAACAGGGTTGTTTTACCCGTGCCATTACCCCCTTCAACCCGCAGGAGTTCGCCACTCTGAACGGAAAAGCTGACATTCTCGAACAGAACACGCTGTTCTCGTTCGCAGGTAAGTTGGTTTACTTGGAGCATGCGATGATTATATAGATTGTTGAAGGGGAATGTAGCGCTCGCCGTCAAAGCTGGGCACATACCCCAATTGTTATTCGTAATAATTCCGAATAATATCAGAGGACATTTTTACCGTTGGCCCCTTTTGCGTGTTTTACTCTATCTTCGCCGTATTTCTTGTTCTCTTGCTGGTTGTGCTCATCGTAAAAAGGCCGAGGCTTCAGTCAACAGCACCCGCATCGACTGTTCCAGATAACCTATCGCTGACTGAACTTGAACAATGGGTCAAACATTCAGAGTCCAACACCCTCGATATTGTCGATGGCGCAGAAGCAATGATTGAGTTTGCTGACAGCACGGCACCCATCAAAACCAGCGTATGCTTCCTGTATGTTCACGGATTTTCGGCCAGTCGACAGGAAACTGCACCTGTGACCTCGGAGATCGCTAGCCACTACAATGCCAATGTTTTTCACGCACGTCTCGCAGGACACGGTGTTGGTTCTGCTGGCATGGTCACTAGCGCCGAATCGTGGCTCCAGAGTATGGTTGATGCGTGGAAGGTCGCCGAATATTTGGGAGACGAGGTTGTTATTGTCGCGACCTCAACGGGGGCGCCCCTCACTGTCTGGCTACTAAAGCAGCTGGGCGTCGCAAAAAAAGTCACCGCGGTACTGTTGATGTCTCCAAACTTCAAAATCAAAAACCCTTTCGGCTTTTTATTAACCTGGCCGTTATCGCCTTACTGGGTCCACTTGCTGCTAGGTCGAAACCATAGCTGGGAGCCTGAATCACCGGTTCACGCAAAGGTCTGGACAAGCAGCTACTCGACACTTGCGGTCATCGAAATGCAGAAAGTTGTCGATTGGGCTCGGGGAACAGACCTCGGTAGCATCCAAACACCCTTGGCGATGATGTGTATGAAAAATGATCCAACGGTGAATGCCAGCGCCGCCAAAAATGCCTTTGAGCGCTGGGGCGCAGCAATGAAATCACACATACCTATCAGGCAAAATAGCGACAACGCTGAGCATGTTTTTACGGGTCACCTCGCCGGTCCCGACAGAACAGACGATACGGTCGAAGCCTTTTCAGCATTTCTCAAGCCGATTATCGTTTGATTTAAATAGGTCACGATCATGTCTCGATAGACCTTATCGAACGCCTCAACATCAATACGTTTCCTTTCGTATGCGAATATGTGCGCTGCATTTACCAATCAGCTGCTACTGATTGAAACCACGGCGCTAGCACTATGATTCAGGAATCGCCTGCTTTACCATTGGCCAACAAAGAGGGTCATCACGGCTTATGTCACAGCAACAGTCAGTATCCTATGCGATTGTCTTCAACGGGCAAATTATTGATGGCTTCCAGATCATATCGGTCAAAGCCCATCTCGCCAAAATGCTTAAAGCCAGCCCCGAAAAGATATCCACTCTTTTCTCCGGCAAACCCGTCGTCATCAAACGCACCACAAACAAGCAGACAGCCATCAAATACAGTACCGCGCTGAAAAAAGTGGGTGTCGATGTCAAGATCAAGATCACCCGCAAGGAAGCAGTCACCACTAAACCGCTGCCGAAACCAACTCAGGCAGCAATCGTTACAACCCCCGGTTCGCCTTCGTTTCAATCTCCCGCTCATCGCTCAATCGTTAACCTGGCAATCTTGGGAAGCGCGACAGATTTTACGCTCGCTGAAAACGCGGGTGACCTGTTTGAACCTATCGAAAAAGAGACGCCGGTTGTTATCAAAGTCGACAATATTCATTTGGCGAGCAATGACGGTTCACCCATCGCCGAGCCGAGGCAGTTGGCTAAGAAAGTTGAGGCACCTGCGTTCAGCCTAGATGCGCCTGGCGCTATACTTCAAACACGCAAAGAAGAAGTACTTCAGGTGGAACCGGATGTGAGCAGCATTTCTCTTGCGTTTCCGGGCGCGGACTTACTCCACCCAGATGAAATTGAGGCAGGTCCTGAACCTATCGTCCCTGACGTAAGCAATATTAAACTAGTGGCAACCAAAGCGACGTTTGATCTCGGCTAGACAATCTCTATCAAACGCCTCGACGACCAACCTTATCGGCTACTCGAAGCAACTGCGCGTTGAGAAAGCTCTCTGGACGTGGGAAGGCAGCTTGCATTTTGGCCTGTGGCGGTCTGATTGTTGTATCGCTCAAGATCTTCTGGCCGATCAACATCCCACAATAGTGATAATAGCTGCCAGTTTTCAAAACACTTGTTCATCGCTCGGGCAGTCTCAGCACAAACGCTGTCTGTGCCCCAATTCATGCCCTCAAACACGGCCGGCTCGGGTCTTCGCAATCCGATCAAACCATAGCCGCCATCCTCAGCCGGACCTAGGCATGCTTCAGCATGAGTTAGCGATTCAATGGCTTGCTCAAGATAGGTTGCATCAAGATTAATACAATCGGTGCCTATCAGGATGCTCGATTTAACATCCGGTTCGCCAAGACTACGCGTGATGGCCACATCCATACGCTCACCCAGATCGGCACCTTCCTGCAAATGAGTGGCCGTCACATTAAGATCAACTAATCGCCTGAAAAATGGATGTGTGACATTCGGCGTTCCCCACAACCGCACGGGCGCAAGGCCCGAAGTCTGCACCATAGAGATCACACGGGTCGCAAGTTCAACATGAAACCCCACCGCCTCATCATGCGTCAGCGGTGGGACCAGACGGGTTTTGACTGCGCCGGCAATCGGCGCCTTGCACAAAATGACAATTCTTGAATCAGGGTATTTAAACTTCATTTATAATATTTTTTGACTAATATATCCGGCGATGTACCCATCGCATAACGAATGCGAAGATACCACATCAGGAGCATAGTTTTCAGTATTCCTGCCTCTTCCCAACGACGGCTTGATGTCGTTAGCGGGGTACGAACTCGCAATGGCTTGCATATCTTACGCAGCCGATTTGTCATCTCTATATCTTCCATCAGGGGAATAGCCGCGTAGCCGCCCAGCGATTCAAACAGATTACGTTTGATAAAAATCGCCTGATCTCCAGTACAGATGCCGGTCTTACCTGACTTCCAGTTCATCATAAATTCAATCATTCGAAACGCCCAATGATCACCGCTCAACCGAACATCAAACCGCCCCCAATCAGCTGCCTCTTGCTGAATCAGCGATTTAAATCCCTCGGGTAAATACGTGTCTGCGTGCAAAAACAACAGATATTCACCTGCTGCCACCGCTGCGCCTGCATTCATTTGATGAGCTCTACCTTTCTCCGAAACAATAATCCTGCTCACGCTATTAGCAGCATGCGAGAGTGACCCATCTGAGCTGCCGCCATCCGCTAGAATTATTTCCATCACTGAATCAGGGTCTGGCAGTGCCTCAAGAAACGAAAGCAGTCCGTCCCCTTCATTTAAGACCGGTATCACGATGGAAAGCTTCATTGGCGGTTTATTCAGCAAAGCAAACAGGCATCAAGCATATCGGGCATGCTCGATTTTAGTACATTTGTCTTCGACAACCTCAATACCCGCCCTTTCCAGCGCTTGCCTGGCCTGAAAGTTTCTGATGTCGAGTTGCATCCAAAGGCAGCTAGCACCAATAGCGATTGCTGGCCCAACCAATGGCATAACATTTTCACTTCTCTGGAACACATCCACCATATCGACAGGTTCAGGAATAGATTCAAGATCCGGATAACAGGTCAGCCCCAAAATCTGTTTATGTTTGGGATTAACCGGAATAACCTTGTAATACGGCATCAGATATTGGGCCACACCATAGCTCGCCCTCGCAGGGTTATCGGATAATCCCACGATAGCAATACTGCGAGTATTTTTAAGAATAGCTTCAATATCGGTCATAGCTTTTTTCGTCTTGCTTTCAATGAGAAGCGATGGAATGTACAGAAGCCAACGCTTGCTTGCAATTTGCATAAAATAATTTGCGTGACACCCAAGCGCCATGAGTACCGTTAGCCAAACATCTATCGACGGCAGTCCGACAAAAAAAGTTCCTGACAAGACTAGCCAACAGATGACCCCGCTGACAGGATAATTTGAGCTAGCATTGTTTAGCCACACAATTTGTATAGTCACATATTTTTCGTCTACTGGCTTGCTAAAGCCCTTCCGAAAAATGTAATTTTAGCCATTAATTAGCCAAAAATTGGAGATATCCTTGACTGACTTTGAGCGAACATCTGATGCGAACTTCGAGAACCTCGACAATTTTCCATTTGCACCCAATTACCATGAATGGCAAGACCTTAGAATGCACTACATTGATGAGGGACCGAAAGATGGTCCTGTCATGTTACTTTTGCATGGCATGCCAACCTGGAGTTATCTCTATCGCGACATCATTCCACCGTTAGTCGCAGCCGGATACCGTTGCATTGCACCCGATCACATGGGGTTTGGTCGATCAGACAAGCCCGTCGACATCCACTGGTATACCATCGCCAGACACACTGAGATCTTGACCACACTGATCACCAACCTAGATCTGAACGACATCACCCTACTCTGCCAGGACTGGGGAGGTCCAACCGGGCTCGCCCAAGCAGCGACAATGCCAGAACGCTTCTCTCGACTTATCATCATGAACACTTGGCTACATCATCCAGAGTATGAGTATTCAGACGCGATAAAAAGGTGGAATAAAAACTGGCATGAAGGCGGTACCTTCCATAGAGCAAAACCCAATATCGGTTTAATGATGGTCATGACCGCTGGTTTAGCGGCACCTACCGATGTCATGCCACACATTCTGGCAGGCACGGAACCTGCGCTTGAGGCCGCAGCCGCGAAAATGTATCACGCCTATTCGGCACCCCACAAAGGGTTGACGGATGCCGCATATAACGGGTTGAGAAGATTCCCCCTATCCATTCCTCTCGACAGTTACGACAACGGCAATGGCGCTGCACAAACCTTACATTACAATCAACTCTTGAAATGGAACAAACCAATCCACTTTGTATGGGGGTGTCAGGATGAAGTATTTAACGAAGCTTGGGGTAGAAAATGGGCTGAGCGGATGAATGCTAGCTTTGACGCTGTGACAGAGGCTGGGCACTTTCTTCAGAATACGCATGGCGCGGAAGTCGCCGCCCACGTGCTCGAAAGAATAGAACAAGAGTAATGCAAATCTCATCGAATATTGATCTATGCATTCAACTGGCGGGCATCAACTGGTAGAATATGTTCTCCCATGCCCCCGTAGTTGAATGGATACAATAGGGACCTCCTAAGTCTTAGGTGCTGGTTCGATTCCAGCCGGGGGCACCAA
>CAJXBG010000114.1 GCA_913050215.1 uncultured Gammaproteobacteria bacterium | reverse complement strand
CACTTGGTGTGTTGCAGCACAAGACAATTGCGCCGGGCGTGATTTTCGAAGATGGCGATCTAAAAATCACCGCCTACGCTACCGAGCATCCCCCCATCGAACCGGCGGTAGGCTATCGCTTTGACTATCGCGGTCGCAGCGTTGTCATTTCCGGGGACGGTAATGTAAATGGTGATACCCGCGAAATCGTCGACGATCTAGATCTGTTACTACACGATGCGCTCTCGGTGCCAACTGTTACTGCGCTGTCTGAGGCGCTGGGCGCAGCAGAACGGCCGAGGCAATCAAAAATCGTAGCTGATGTGCTGGACTATCACGCATCTACGGATGCTTTGATTGAACTCGGCGAGCAGTCGAATGTAGATATGGTGGCCTTCTACCATCTGGTACCTGTGCCATTGAACGATGTACTGGAAGATGTTTTTAAACGCGGTATGCCTGACAACTTTCTGCTTGCGAAAGATCTTATGTGGTTTGATCTGCCCATCGATAGCGATGAGATTATTGTCAATGTTCCCTGACAGCATGATTCGCCCAATGGGCAGGATACATACTCTGTGTTTTTGATGTGAACAATGATGACTCATCGAATATTACTGACTGCACTATTGGCAGTGATGCCTCAGGCCTTCGCCGAAAACATTTACGGTTATTAGAAGCTCGCGACTGAGCGAGGATGGATCGAGATCAATCTTGAGTAAGGAAAGAATACCGAGGTGCACAACGATCATTTTTCAGATCAGATCGATAGCATCTGGTGATTTAAGCACAATCAAAATATTGAATAAGGTGAAACCTTAATTGGAAATGCCAGCTATGAAGACTGTACAAATCGAACGAAAATTACTGCCCCTGATGTTGGCTGCGCTGTTGCTGACTGCTTGCTCTCGCGAATCAGAGGAGGCGCTAAGTTTGCCTGCTGACGCGCATTCAAATGCACAGATTATTGCTCAAACAGCAGCCGCTGATGTGCGGTTGCAAGAGCAGGCAAGGAGCGGAAATCGAAGTGCACAAATCTTCGACACGGAAACAAAGCTGCTGCAGCGCGAGCACGAAAAAACAGGCGCTTCAATCAACAAGCCGGTTGAGCGCAAGGCCTATTTCGGTGATTTGCATGTTCACACGACTTATTCTTTTGATGGCTATGCGTTCGGCACTTTGGCAACACCCTATGATGCTTATCGGTTCGCGAAAGGTGAATCGATTTCGAATCCAGCCGGTTTTTTGATGCAGCTCTCCCGTCCGCTGGATTTTTATGCAGTGACCGATCACGCAATGTTTTTAGGTGTCCTCAAAGCAGCTGCAGATACCTCAACAGAATTTTCAAAAAAACCATTCTCCGAACCCTACCATGACCTGAATGCGCCAGAAAACATGGGCACCGGAACGTTTGACGTGGTTAAACGGCTCATGACGTTTGGTTCATTTCTGCCTGAGGCGGTCATGCAGATCCGGTCCGGAGAGTTAGACCGTGAAGAAGTACTGGACGTCGTAAGGACGGCATGGCGGGATTCGATTGATGCGGCAGATCAACATTACGATCCAGGTCATTTCACGACATTTGCTGCCTATGAATATACCTCTAGCACGGCTGATATGGGTAATTTACATAGAAATGTTGTTTTTAAAGACACAGAGAAATTGCCTCGAGAGCCGTTTTCTCGTTTTCACTCAGTCAACCCCGAAGATCTTTGGCAGTGGATGGATGACCTGAGGGAAAAGGGCGTTGAGAGCCTTGCGATACCTCATAACTCCAATGGCTCTAATGGTCAGATGTTCAAGCTGGTCGATTGGGCAGGTGACCCGTTAGATGACGATTACGCAAAGCAACGAGTCCGAAACGAGCCGATTGTTGAAATCACGCAAATAAAAGGCACCTCGGAAACGCACCCGATATTGTCTTCCCGAGATGAATGGGCAAGTTTTGAAATTATGCCGTATCGCGTCGCGACTAATGCCTTAAGTCAGCCGCAAGGGTCTTACGTGCGTGAAGCGTTGCTAAGCGGGTTGGCGTTGGAACAGCAGGGCATGACGAATCCATATCAGTTTGGTTTTATTGGTTCTAGCGATACCCATTCAGCAGCGAGTCAGAATGTTGAATCAAATTTTGTTTCGAAATTGGGTTTGTTGTCTGGCTCAGGTGAACGAAGAGGCTCTGTACCACAAGCAGGTATTGCAGGAGAAATTAGTTACGTGGCTGACAAGGTGGTCAATGGCATTCGTGGCCAAGCTAATTTAAGACTAAAGATTGACGGGAATGTTTACACGGCGGGTGCTGCACCGACATTTGGTGCTTCAGGTGTGGCGGCTGCTTGGGCTGAGGAGAATACTCGCGAGTCCCTCTACAGTGCATTTCGCAGGAAAGAAGTGTTTGCAACCTCTGGACCACGGATGCAGATTCGTCTATTTGCAGGCTATGGGTTTGATGAAAGTATGCTGACGCAGTCAGATGGTATCGAGCGCGCTTATGCCACGGGCGTGACGATGGGGGGAAATCTTCGACCGAACGAAAAAGCAGAGGGAGAGCAGCCAAGCCATCCAAGTTTCTTAGTGATGGCATCAGCCGATACTGAAAGTGCGCCGTTACAGCGCTTACAAATGATTAAAGGCTGGGTTGATGCAGACGGTACGCACGAAGAGGTGATCGACGTTGCCTGTGCAGGAGGAGCAAATCCGACAGCAAACCGGTGCCCTGACAATGGTGCAAAGGTTGATGTTAGCAACTGCGCAATCAACGAAGAAACCGGTGCTGGACATTTGTCTGCTTTATGGCGAGATCCCGCGTTTGATCAAGATCAGCGCGCTTTCTATTACGCGCGGGTGATTGAGAATCCCACTTGTCGTTGGTCTACTTGGGATGCGAACCGGGAGGGTGTCGCACCTCGACCTGACCTGCCAACGACGATTCAGGAACGCGCCTGGTCATCACCCATTCAGTATCTAGCGCAGTAGGAAGTGTTTTGGTGTTAATAGCCGGTAAGTCCTAAAGTGAAAGTGCTATCCAGATTGAATAAGCCATGGCTGCATTTTGTCGTGCTGGGTCTAGTGTTTTATCAGTTCCAACTGGCGATGTTTCCAGAACCCAAGCCTGTTGTCGGTCCCCTGAGTGAAAAACGCATTGCATCTTTAACTGAACAGTGGGCGCGTAGCACGGGTCGTGCGCCCAGCCCAGTGCAGCTAGATAGGTTCGTCGCAGCTGAGCTCGACCAAGACATGTTGGTTCAACGCGCACTGGATCTTGATTATCACCTTCATGATTCAATTGTTTATCAACGTTTGATTCTCAACATGAAATTTTTGCAGCTCGCCGAGGGTAAATCCGATGCTGAGCTGTTTAAAGAAGCGCTTGAAATGCAATTGCATCTTGATGATGAAGTGGTGAAGCGCAGGCTGATACAGATGGTGGAGCAAAGATTGCTGGCCAATAACCCTCCGTCGGCTCCCGATTCGGCTGAGCTTGAAGCAGCTTTTATTGATCGCAAGGAGGCATTAAAACGACCGTCGTTGTACTCGATCGAGCATGTGTTCTTCCCATCAGAACGGGCAGAGGAGATGTTCGCCGCGATCGCTCGGATAAAGATTGAAAAGCTTGAAGTCAGCGCGGCAAGAAAACTGGGGACGCCTTTTTTACAAGGTCATCGTTTTATCGAACAAACACCAGATCAGTTGGCGCGAAATTTTGGTCAGGGGTTTGCTCGTGAATTGGAATCTGAGCTAAACGTTTCACAGACGCAAAATAAAGCAAATGCAATATCACCTCGGTGGTTGGGGCCTATACAGTCAGCTTACGGGTTTCACTATGTTTGGCTTACAAGTTATACGCCAGCGCGCGAAGTAAAATTGCATGAGGTCAAACAACGATTAATGCAGGATTTAGCATACTTGGCAAACAAGGAAGCGTTGCGATGTGCTGTTGTTGCGCTCAGAACAGAGTTTGATTGGCGAGGCAACGAGCATACGGCGTCTGGGGAAGAGGACTTATGCATATGAAATACGCTTACCTCGGCTTTTCGAATCTGATGCTGTTGGCTTTTATGTTGCTACCCAATCAAGCGACCGCACACCGTTTTGCCCCCTCTCTGCTGAAGCTGGTGGAAACGACGGAATACAACTATAACGTGGTGTGGAAAACACCGACTGAAGCCACCAGTAATATACCGTTGCGCCCCAAGTTGCCCGTTGGCTGTGTGGTTGTCAGTGAAAAGCCAGTGGTGCGGGAAGGCACTGGCACTGTCTCAAGTTGGTCGATCAATTGTGATGCACTAGGCGTCGAAGGTTTGATTGGTCAGACGCTCGGTGTAACCGGACTGTCTGAGAATCAAGCCTCAGCGATGGTGATGCTGACCTTAAATGATGGGCGTAGTTACCAGAGTGTTGTAAACAACGAAACACCGGTGTTTTTGGTGCCTGCGCAACCCAGTCAATCTAAAGTGATGACGGAATATACAATGCTGGGCGCTGAACATATTTGGCAGGGTCCTGATCATCTGATGTTTGTCTTCGGTTTACTCTTGCTGGTAGGCGGTGGTTCTCGCTTACTGTGGACCATCACGGCATTTACCGTAGGGCACAGTGTCACATTGGCGTTGATAACGCTTGGATTCTTAACTTATCCCGTGTCGTTGATAGAGTTTGCGATTGCGCTGAGTATTTTTGTGCTGGCAGTAGAGCTCACTCGAGAAGCACAGGTTGAAGGCAAGTTGAGCATTTTCAGGCGTTATCCTTGGTGGTTAGCGGGAGGCTTCGGGTTGCTTCATGGTATGGGCTTTGCCGGGGCGCTAGCGGAGATCGGCTTGCCGCAAGGTAGTGTCCCATTAGCGCTGCTCTTTTTTAATATTGGTATAGAGATCGGCCAGATTACTTTTGTTGCTCTCGCAATCGCCGCTTGGTTGTTACTCAGCAGAGTGCTCGCCAACCAAACAATTGCAGAACGTATCGTAGTCGATCAACATCGGTTGATGATTGTGCCAATCTACTTGCTAGGAGGCTTGTCTGCCATGTGGTGTATTGAGCGTGGTTTGGAAGTGTTGGGTTAAATAAAAAGCTGAGATTAAGGTGGCGATATACCTTAGCCAGACACTCGTGAAATCAATTCAAAGAACTCATCGTAAGCGGCCATTCCCGCAGGCTCACCGCGCTGTGCCGTACGCGCAAGAATGAGTTCGTCAGCAACACCTTCGTATTCATTAATCCGAGATAGGCATTGATCAAGGGTGCCGGTAATGGTCATGGTGTCGATCACTTCATCTGGCACGAGTGCCATTGCCTCTGCAAGGCGGCCCTCCGGCATGAGTTTTGTCGCCTGGTCAGCGAATGTCGAATAACCCAGTTGACGTAGTTGTGAGTCGTAGTAGGGGTGTGGAATCGGGTGGTACAGCTTACATATGGCCGCTCTTGAAGCGTTTCGCGCCATCTCTTCATCTGCGTTGACACTGACGGTTGCAGCTACCGGAAATTGCAGCGTTGCAGGGTCACGCTCAGCTAGCATTGCACCTTCACAAGCGTTGGGTCGAACGATATCGCGTACAAATTCAACTGAAGACATGATGCCGATGCCAACCCCGTCTGATACCTCTCCCGCCAGCTTTACCATTTTGGGGCCAGATGCGGAAAGTAACACAGGGACATCGCTGCTGGCTGGCTCCCAGCTTGCACGCCATCTTATCTTGTGGTTTTTGCCTTGGTGCCGGACAGGTTGACGTGCCCGACCTGAAACCACTGCTTTGACGATTTGCATAAAGTCACGCATTTTTGCCAATGGCCGTGATGAATCCAGCCCCATATACAGATCGTTGAAATGCAGATTGCCCGTGCCAACACCAAGCACAAATCTTCCGTGACTGATTTCATTGAGGTCACGCGCCTCGATCCCGGTCATCCAGGGTTCTCGAGCATAGGCGTTGACAATATAAGTGCCGACTTTTGCTCGCTCGGTCACATTAATCACAGCAGCTGCCGTCACAGTGGCGCTACGTCCGGCATCGACGGTGTACAGTGCATCAATACCTGCACTTTCAGCTTCGGAAGCAATGGTTGTCATCGTTCTGATTGAGTTTTCAAACCCCAGCATCATGCCTGTCTTCATGTCGTCTTCCTGTTCAGTCTAAGCGATCTGCGTTTACACGCGGTCAAGTTTCATGATGATAGAGCTTATGCTCACTGCAATACAGAAGTCTAGCTACCAAAATTTACCGTCCGAGATCCGCTTTATCCAATTCCCCATACGCTGATACCCTGTAGAAGCGTGACAACCTAGTGACAGGCTGAAAACGGAAAGGACAGAGGCTTGTCAAAAAAGAGTGGTAGAAATAACATGATGTTTTCTTGAGCAAGCAGCTTGTACGGAAGAGAAAATGTCTAAAGAGTATGAACCGGAAGCACTCGTCGAAATCGAGATTGATTTGGATGCCTATGAGTCCAAACCGAATACGGATGAACGAAGGATCGCGAAGAATGATAGAAGAGAGATTCCCGAACGTAGATTTCTCGAAAGGGTAGTGATCGAAAATCAACCGCGTCGACAGAATTCTGACCGACGCGGTTAGTGTTCAATGGTTATCTGATTATATAAATCAGTATTAAAAATTACCGGTAACCGAAAAATAGAAAGAACGCGGTTCGCCCACAAAATATCTGTCTGAACCAAAGGCGAAGTCTGCACGCTCGGCATAAGCTTTATCCGTGAGGTTGATAACTCTTGCGGCTACTCGCCATGTCTGTGAAACATCCATGCCCCATCGGATGTTGAGCAGATCATGACCCTCATAAGGGTTTAAATTTTGCGGGTCTTCGAAGTATTTGCCAAGATGAGTCCACTCTAGCTCGACCAGTCCGCTTTCGCTGTATTGCCACATAATATTTGCAGACCCGAAGTTTCTAGGCGCGGTATCAATGTCGTTGCCATCGATGGGTGTTGTTGCCAAAGGTGGGTTGTTGGCGTATTGGTGAATCGCGTAACTCCAGTTAAATTCGCTAGTGATGCTATCGGTAAACGCAAACTGGAGCCCTAACTCCACTCCCTGATGCTCCGTTTTACCGTTATCGACGTTGGTTCTGGATGAGTCTCTGAATATAAAGTTGTCCTTGTTCATGCGATAAATTGCAAGGTCATATCCAAGTCTGTCGAGGTTGCCCCGAATACCTATCTCGAGACTATCGAGTTCCTCGGAATCAATATCACTGACAACCTGAGTGTTTTGCAAACGATATAGTTCCGTCGCCTGTGGTGCTCGAAATCCTCTGCTTAACTGCAGATACCATTGGGTAGTGTCGTTAAGAAATTGCGAGAAGCTGATTTTAGGAGAGAAATTTCTAAATGTATCCTCTCTGTCTGAAGGGCGACTGAAACGGCAACCGCCGAAGCCGCAGGCTGTGCCGTCATCTTTCGTACGGCCATCCAGTAACTTGTTGTCGTAGTCATAACTGACGCTTTCATAGCGCCCGCCAAAAGTGAGCAGTATCGAATCTGAAACGGGTAGCTGATATTGGGCGAACACAGCCCAAGTATTCGCATCGACGTCATAGTCGTAGTGTGCACCAGACGGAATCGTATTGACCAAAAAGGCACTGCCGCTGACAGTCGGGTTGGGCTGGAACTCGCTCAGTTGACCGCGGGTGTTTTCTGCGTCAAGTCCAACAATCCATCTATCAACATACCAGGCTGACTGTATGCCAAAGCTTGTATGGCCATTCTTTTCAATTGCCTGACCTGGCAGAAAATGCTGCAAAAATGTCATATCGGTGTCTCGAAAGTAGGGCGTTACGACTATCTCACCACCGCTATCCAATGCTCGTTGTAAGCGAATATTGCCTCTCACTGTCTGAGAATCACGGAACGCTTCGGGATTTGGGTTCTGTTTCCCAGCCTCGCTGTCACGATAACTATCCGCGCCACTGATAAAGCCAGCGGTTTCCTGATTAAGGTTGCTAAAACCAAGCGTTGCTATTGCGCCGAAGCCGCCCATTTCTCCTGCATACTTGATCGTCGCTTTTTGTTGGTCGTATCCTGAGTCGTTTTTATAGCCGCCGTCGCTCGTGCCATTTAGATCAACGCGGAGATCAGCGTAGTTAGCGGTGAACTTCGTACGAAAGTAGTCATGGGGGCCGAATTCAGCGCCAATACTGAGGCGATCTTCAGTTTCAACACTGGGTGTGAGTATATTGATGAGACCATGCATTGCGTTGGAACCATAAAGTGCGCTTGCGGGTCCCTTGATGACCTCGATTGCGCCGGCTTGTTCAGAGTTAGCATCGAACAACTCATTGACATTACAGAACCCACTTGCACGCAGTGGAATACCGTCTTGGGCCATCAGGAACGCACCACAACCTCCGGCACCGGTGAGCACGGGGGAGCGCAGTGCGGTCAGGTGTTCTTGTCCATTACCGCGGCTAATCCAGGCACCGGATACGCGCTGCAATGCTTCATTAATATGGGTATGGCTGATGAGGTTCAGCGTATCGCCGCTGATCCTTGCAACGTTTGAACTGATCTCCGATGTGGGCTGAGAAATTCTGGAAGCTGAAACAATAACCTCCTCGATTTGCTTGCCTGCACTGCTCATTGGTTCTGCACCTAAACTACCTGCAGAAAACAGGTGTGCTGCTACCAGTACGGGCAGAGTTGGTTTCATATCAATATTCCTAGGGCCAAAAAGTTCGCCAGTATACCCATTTTTTCTCGTCACGACCTCTAGATTGAGCGGCGAAATTAATTACTCAATATCGCACACCGATGAGGGCTATATTTTCACCACGAGGCGCAATTATTTGACAAAGCAGCGTTGATTCAAAGTAACATACGCGACTTGATCGCAGACGAGTGCAAGAGAGAATGAACAACAGCGCGGAGACTAAAAACCAGCTTGGGCAAGAGACTGAGTATGTAACGACATACACTCCCTCATTGCTTGCCCCAATCCCAAGGGCAATCCAGCGTGGTGCGTTGGGTATTTCTAAAGATGCTCTGCCTTTTCGTGGCTTTGACATCTGGAACGCCTACGAATTTACCTGGTTGAATAGTAGAGGCAAACCTGAAGTAGCGTTGGCGCAAATTCAGGTCCCTAGTCAGTCAACAAATATTATTGAATCTAAATCTTTAAAACTTTATCTGGGTTCCTATAGCGGTACCAAGTTTGGTCTTCAGGCAGAGGTCGTCTCTGCGCTTGAGGCAGATTTGACGCTGGTGGCAGGCACTCCGGTAAGTGTCACTTTGCTTTCACCCGACCAGGTGCAACACAACGGCATTGTGCCGACTGCGGGGCAATCTCTCGATCTACTGGATATCGATGTCGACGAGTACGATTGGAATCCGGATTTTCTTGTGCGGGAAAGCGACACCACTGTGCGTGAATCGTTGTACACAAATTTGTTTATGGCGAAATGTCCCATGACCGGACAGCCAGATTGCGCGAGCATCATGATTCAATATCATGGTGCAAGTATCTCCCATGAAGGCATCCTGAAATATTTGATTTCCTATCGTGAACACTCTGAGTTCGCGGAGCAAATTGCGGAGCGCATATTCGTTGATTTGATGAATCGTTGTGCGCCAGACACCCTGACTGTGCAGGCGAGATTTTCACGGCGCGGGGGAATCGATATCAACCCTTATCGGTCTCACGAAGAAAACATGGGTCCTGACGCGCGAAATTGGCGTCAGTAGCGCTACTCACCTCTCCGTGGAAAGAATTTGTTCCTGAGCCACCCAAGCGTGGTGTTGCTACCCAGGGCATAACGATTTATTTGGTCAATTTGATGGGCGAGGGCTGAATGATCGGCAAAAATAGTTTCGCGTTTAATGAGCGCTCGTGATGGATCGAGGGTTTTGATAACCACTGCCGGGTTACCGGCAGCAATTGAGTTTTCTGGTATGTCTCCGGCAACAACAGATCCAGCCCCAATCACGCTGTTAGCGCCGATCCTGACGCCTTTGCAAACGATAGCGGAGTCGCCTATCCAGACATTGTTTTCAAGATGTATGGGTTTCGATGTGCCAACAGCCTTTGTTCTGTCATAGATGTCATGCCAGTCTGCATCGGTTAAATAGCAACCTGCAGCGAGCATACAATTGTCCTCAATAGTGACCTGACTGGCGGAATCTATCCTGACGCCAGGACATACAAGACAGTGGTCTCCTATGTCGATGTTTCCCTGATGCTGTTCAAAAGTCCATGTGGAAAACGCGACTTTCCGGTCCCGATTGGCAACCACATGTACGTTTTCACCGATCCTGACATTGCTGCCGTGAACTGAAATATTCCACGGCTTCATCAGGTGGTATCCTGAACCGAGGTGACTCAATTGCGGAGCGATAAAATGGTTGGCATACCAATTTTCAAATTTAATATACCAGCGCTTTAACCAATAGGGTCTGTGGTCATTAATCATCTAAAGCATGTGAATCAAAATGTAACGACATAGTAACAGACACAGTCGCGTTCACAGTACTATAATAGTTTTCAACCCAAGGGAAAGAATCAGGTATGATTTCGGTTCATCGTGTGTAACGATCCGCACTAATTGTTGCTTAAGGGATCACCGGTTTTCCTGCGTAAACGAATAAAGTATGGTAGATAAGTCAGAAATTATATCATTTGAAGGTAACAGGCCATTGGCGTCCCAGGATGCACTAGACTTATTGTTATCCCGGGTGTCTGTATCCCGAGTTGGTGGTGAGTTACCATCCACCGACGCATTGCAGAAAATATTTACCGCTGCGCTGCGAGCGCCGGATCATGCCGGATTGAAACCCTGGCGGTACTTGAAGGTTGCCGGCGAACAACGTGAAAAGCTGGGTGAGTTGTTTGTTAGCGCGAAATTGCAGGACGATCCTCACCTTGATCAGGCGGCGATTGATAAGCTGAAAAAAAAGCCTTTGAGGGCGCCATTGGTCATCGTGGTGATTGCATCGATTCAGGATCATCCAAAAGTGCCTGAGATTGAACAGATGCTCTCTGCAGGTGCATCCGCACAAAACATGCTTTTGGCAGCGCACATGCAGGGCATCGGTGCAATGTGGCGAACTGGGTCCATGACCTATCATTCCCGGGTACGGGAAGGACTGGGCGTTGCGCAAAACGAAAAAATTATTGGTTTTATTTATATGGGTTCAATTGAAGGCAAGACGCGACTAGTGCCTGAAATGAATGTGAGTCAATACGTTAAGGACTGGAATTGAGCCAAGCGTGGCTATCCTTCACTGAAATTGATTTACCCGGGAAGTACCCGATTTAGCGATACACTGTCCTTTACCGAGAAAGATAAGTGTAAGGTAAAGGTACCAGAGAAATTACAATGGCGTGATGTTGTCGCTTTAGCGTTAAGCGAAACATCAAGCCGTCAGTCAGAACTTTTTGAGGATGTATAGATGTTAACAGAGCGAAGTTCCCGTCGGGAGCTAGAGGTACAAGATCGACTAATAGATGAGCTCATAGGTATTTGTCGAGGTGTCATAGCAGATGATAACGTTGATGAGCGCGAGGCCATCTTTCTTGGTCAATGGATAGAGAACCACAGGGATATCGCCAACAGATGGCCCGTCAACGTCCTATATGCGCGCATCACAGAAATGTTAAAAGATGGCGTTCTCAGTAAAGATGAGCAAGGTGAATTGCTTAGGACGCTGCAGGAATTGACGGGCGAAAGCTCCACCTATCAGGAACCCAATCGTTCCACTACTTTGCCCATAAATCGTCCGGCACCAGATATTGAATTTGCGGGTAAAACATTTTGCCTGACGGGGCAATTTGTATTCGGTTCGAAAATTGAGTGCGAAGAAACGGTTGCAGAACTTGGCGGTATGGTTGACCAGGCGCCAACGCAGGATACGGATTATCTCGTTATTGGAGAGGTGTGTAGTCCTGAGTGGGAACACACTTCTTTTGGTAAGAGTATTGAAGTCGCTGTTGAAATGCAGAGCCAGGGTCACGACATCAAAATACTCTCGGAAGAACATTGGGTCGACTGCATGTAGTCATCTCGTCGTTGCAGTTAACGAATCGCAATACATTCAATTTCTATTTTACCGTTAAGAGCCAACCCACTTGCGCTCAGCGCACCTCACGCTGGGCGATGACTACCGAGCGCCTCGATATACACTAAATTCATCGCGCTCCTTCATTAATATTTGCAAGGAAAATCGTGCACTTGACTATTTTTTCCGGACTTCAACTGTGTTTTTTGAGACCGCGAAAAATGTTTTTCATGTTTTATGCTCGTCTATTCTTGT
>CAJXBG010000113.1 GCA_913050215.1 uncultured Gammaproteobacteria bacterium | reverse complement strand
ACTAACCTACTTACCTTAAGAGGGTAGTGGATGATCGCTAAGCAGATTTAAAGGTCGAGCAGAGATGACTTGGGTGTACACGGTCTTTTTTTAAGTAACTTTGTTTCAATTTTATTACAAAAGCCTATAATCCCGCGCTGACATGCTGAACGCGACCTTTTGCCGTATTGACGGCAAAAAATATTCGTTCCGGCGTTTAGCTGGCCAAACCATTCATTGCGCTTAAAAGTGCAGATTGATGAAACCTGACTTAATAGGAGAGTCCAAGTTGAGATCAAAACCCAATACGGCGATAAGCAAATTTGCGGCGGCGATTGCCCTGCTGATGGCGATAACATTCTTCACAACTGCCCAGGCACAGATCACTACCGCGATCCGTGGCGTTGTTGTTAACCAGCAAGATGAAGCTGTTACCGATGCGAGTGTTAAAATTACGCATACCGCCTCTGGCACGGTTTCGATTGCGACATCGAATGAAAATGGTGTGTTCTCTGCGCGTGGTTTGCGCGTTGGCGGTCCATACTCTGTAGAGATTAGTGGCAGCGGGTTCTCGGCTGTGCGGATTGACGATTTGTATCTGGCGCTAGATCGCACTTTGAATCTTCCTGTGACGATACAGGCCGAAGCGGCAATCGAGGAGGTTCGGGTTGTCGCGACCCGCCAGTCGGTTGGATACAAGAATCAAGGTTTGGGCACTGACTTAGGTATTGAGGCGTTAGAGGAAGTTGCCTCGATTGATCGAGACATCACCGATGCGGCCGCACAAAACCCGTTTGCGATTATCAACGTTCAGTCAGGTGGCGCAAAAGAGTTAACCATTGCAGGTGCAAATAACCGTTTTAACTCCCTCACTGTTGACGGCGTCGCGCTCAATGACCGATTCGGTTTGAACGCTAACGGCTATCCCACGCAACGATCGCCCATTTCTTATGATGCCATCGAATCCCTCTCAATCCAGACCGCTCCCTTCGACGTGGAATACAACGGTTTTACTGGCGGAACAATTAACGCCGTCACTAAGTCGGGTACTAACGAATTTTTTGGTTCACTAGCGTACTACTCAACAGATGACTCGCTGGTCGGTGATAAAAACAAAGAGCGAGACTTTGACTTTACATTTGAGGAAGAAACGCTCGTCGCCACTTTGGGCGGTCCAATTATTCAGGATAAGTTGTTCTTTTTCGTTGCTTACGACAAGTACGAGGAAGTTGCACCACTGAGCAACGGTCCAGTTGGATCCGGCGCCTTGAATATTCGTGAAGGCATTACGCTCGACGATGTAGCAGAAGTTGGACAGATTGTCTCCGATGTCTGGGGTTTTGACATTGGCGGTTTTAGCAAGGAGCCTGCAGAAGACGAAAAAATTCTTGCAAACATTGACTGGAATATCAGCGATGCTCATCGAGCGAAGTTCACCTATATCAGCACCGAGGGAAACACAATCCGTGAGCAGAATGGTAATAACTTCTTAGCATCGGATAACCGCCTCGGGGCTTCTTCAGCCTGGTACGATCGTTCAGAAAAAGTAGAGACATTCACCGGCCACCTATTTAGTGACTGGACGTCAAATTTTTCTACTCAGTTGAAAATTGCGAGCACTGAACAAGCCACTGGCCAAGACTCTCTTAACGGCGCCGAATTTCCCTCATTTGCGGTATTCCTCCGAGAGCTAGATGGTGATGAGAACTACTTGGTGATTGGTCCAGACCGCTTCCGACATGGCAACTCTCTCAAGCAGGACTTTTTCCAAGTGAAAGCGATAGCAGAGTATGCAACTGGAGATCACCTGATCAAGTTCGGTTTTGAGCGTGAAGAAGTGGACGTAAACAATTTGTTCGCTCAGAACTCCGAAGGCTCATACGTTTTCGACAGCGTTGATGATCTGCGAAACGCGACAGCGTCCGGTTTGCTTTATAACAATGCGGTGACTAACAACGAAAACGACCTGCGTGCGATTTGGGGTTACGAATACAACTCCTTTTACATCCAAGATACTTGGGATATTACAAGCGACCTGACTTTGGATTTTGGCGTCCGCTACGATCGCTACGGCAGCAACGGCTCAATCCGCGAGAACCAAAACTTTGTTGACCGATACGGTTACTCAAATGCCAAAGACATTGACGGTCTTGATGTAGTGTTGCCTAGAATGTCGTTCGAGTGGAATGCTAGCGATGCAATTACTGTTCGTGGCGGCATCGGTAAATTCTCAGGTGGCTCACCCGGTGTTTGGATTTCAAACAGCTACTCCAACGACGGCGTGATTTCTGATAGCTCTAATGCCTTCGGCGTTGTCAACGTGCCAACTACGCCTGATGCGGCCACAGGTCAGTACATTCCAGACGACGTGCTTAACAGTCTGGCCTCCGAGGAACCCGATGGTTCTGTCAACGCCTTGGCAGACTCGTTTGAGATTCCAACAACGCTTAAGGTGAGTATTGGTGCCGCGTACCTGACTCAAAGCGACTGGTTATTCTCAGCCGATCTTTTGTACAACGATTTGGAAAATGCGCCTTTCTGGTTTGACCAGCGATGCGCCGCACAAGCAGCAACAGCACCCGATGGTCGACCTATCTATGATTGTGGTGGCGGTAACCCAGAAGCCATCGTGATAAATTCTACAGATCAGGGCAGCGGACTGTTGTATGCATTCTCTGTCACTAAAGATTGGGAGACTGCATACGGCGCGATTGATATGTTTGCGAGCGTCACTTTGTCCGACGTTGAAGATATCGGATACGGTACGTCCTCTACCGCAACTTCAAACTACTCTGACTTTGCTGCATTTGATCGCCAGAGCCCCCGCTCTGGAGTTTCTAACTTCGAGACCGAGACAGCCATTAAATTTCGACTAAATTGGTCTAAAGACTTGTTCGGTGGCTACGAGACAAAAGTGTCTCTGTTCGCAACAGGCCGTACTGGACAACCCTATAGCTACACCTTTAACGAAAACAATGCTTGTGTGTTTGACGTAGGCGGTGGTCGCTGTGCTCGAGAGAGCCGAAATGATGATGCGGGTCACCTGCTTTACGTCCCATCAGGGCCGAGTGATCCGCTATTCGCACCCACGTCATTTGGTGGTGATGCTGCAGACCAACAGGCATTTTTTGACTACATCGATAGTTCAGAACTGGCTCAGTACGCTGGCGGTATCGCGCAGCGCAACGGCGACACATCTAGGTGGTCGACGCTCGTTGACTTGCGAATCAAGCAGGAATTACCAGGATTCTTCCCAGACCATAGAGCGATGTTGTTCTTCGATATCGAGAACCTAGGCAACCTGATCAATTCTGACTGGGGTACGGTTGAGCGAACCCGCTACGAATACGAGCGTGACGTAGTGTCTGCCAGCATCGTGGGCGGTCAATACGAGTACTTCCGGCTCAACAGTGACAGTAGCATCAAGAATCTTGAAATTCTGAGCAGATCGGTTTGGCAGGTCCAGCTCGGTATTAAGTATGATTTCTAGATTTTAGGCACTGAGCGCAAGCTCAATCGTCTAGTCAAAAAAGGGAGCTTCGGCTCCCTTTTTTTATGCAGGTTCGATTTGGCTAACGTCTCCCGTCGAACGCTTGATCAATATCTAACATTTTAGCTGATGTGTCGGTCATTTCTTTAACTTGGGTGTGTGTTCCCTAACGAAGGGTAACAACGCCTCAAGTATCTCGGGAAGCAGCGGAGCAAACTCAAACGACGAATTCGCAAGCAGTGTTGTTGCGGCTCTTGTGTTCGTGACTGGATGCAAATTATCGGTGTATTGACTATGGTGAAGTATCAATACGGCCGGTACGTCAATAGCGGCCACCTCATCGTCTTGAAAACCGAGCATTGTTTGGTACCGCGTTGCTTGCAGATGTTCTCCAGTGGTTTTCATTGCCGCGAGGAAATCGGCGATGTCGGTGCTGAAGAAGCGCTCCCTGTTTTCAGGTGTGTTGCGAGCCAAGTAGCCACTCCAAAGGTCGGTTTTTGCGACCGCTTCCATAGTTGTTAGGGGTAAGCCATCAATGTGCTGTCTGGTTGTGAGTTTTTTCTCGGGCAAATATTTGAAAAAGTAATCCTCTGATAAGCGCGCCGCCGCGTAAGTGCCACCGGTGAGAGGCGCGATGACAAGCGCTGCGATGTCTTCCGGATAGCGTGAAGCCAGAATCATGTTGGAGCGAGAACCAGACGACATGCCATAAAGGGCGGTGGGGGCAACACCAAGACGTTTGATCAGAACGTGTAGATCTTCCCCTTCTTCAACCATCTGCGGCTCGCTCCCAAAGTTAACTTGTGACAGCCCTAAGTTGCGCCGATCGTAAATGATGACCTTTAGATCGGGTGCTGCCGCCGCTACATTTCTAGCAAAACCGCGAAAGCCTTCCGTGTCCCCATTACCACCCGGGGTGACTATCAACGGAACGGTGCCACCGGGGTTATAGATTTCGACGTGCAAGGTGACATCACGCTCGGGCCGGAGATCAACCGCTCGGGTCTCGACTTCTACCTTGTCAGCGCCTTCCACGGGTAGCGCTCTAAAGTAAACTTCAAAATACGAATTATTCGCTGCACCTCTAAACAAAGTGACGTCGACTTCCTCGTTCTGGATATCTCGTGAGGTGTCAAGATAGCGTGGAATTGCTTGATCAGCATTAGCCGCGCAGGCTCCGGACAAGGGAAACGCAGCTGCGGCGAGCAACGTCATAAACAGGGTGACGAGCGTGGTGCGGTTACTCATAAATATTCTCTAATGTTGATGTTTGTAGATCATTCTACCTACCGTTAGGTAGATGTCAAAAGCATCCGATTGTCTGCGTTATCTAAAACATCTCACCCGCGACCTCGGCGACCCCATTGTGTGGTCGAGGATTCTTCGGATGATTTTTAGATAAATGGTGTTGGTACTGACCCTTTGGCTTTAGGGAATTCAAGCATTTAGCCTTGTAAATACAAAGGGGTGGCTTATGCTGTTATCCCGATGCGTACACTAAATTTTTACTTGGTCAGAGTTGCCGCCGCGTTAGTCTTCACCTTTTACCTAACAGCCTGTGGTGGCGGTGGTGGTGGCGGTGGTGGCGAGAGCGGCTCTACACTGGCGTCGGCGCCACCCGTGACGAATACGGCCTCGGAGCCTACCAGGCTGGCAGTGCTCGATTCCGTTCCACAAAGGGATATCGCTAATGTGGACCCTGCGCTATCTGCATCAAGCTTTGCTGTATTGGGTCCTTCCGATCTGAGCGTTGAACTCAGTAGTGATTGCAATGGATTCACAGGCAACACGACTCGACGCAGCCTGTTTGATCTTTCAGCGACTGACGTCGATCAACTCTTCGATCACAACCTTCGCTGTGACTTTAACGAAAATACCGGCTACACCGTCACGGCAAACGGTGCGCGCAGCAACGATGCAGCTTTCATTACAGAGTTCACTTTTTCTACCGGCGTGGCTAGCTCGGCATCGCTTACTATCGTAGACGAATTCGATTTGCCTCGAACCGACATCAACGACCTTTTTGCAGCCTATATCGGCGATGCTTTATTTGACGACTTGGCGCTACCGTCGGGCGTTGAGGCGCTCATCCGTCAACTGATCCTTGAACTCGCTGACGCAAGCTGGAGCAACCTCGTAGATCCCGAGGCGCTTTATGACGTCACCTCTCAAAAGGTCAGCTATCGTTCACGACACCCGGATGGAACCCCCTCCGCTGAACTCACCGCCGCCATCATGTTCCCAGTCATTGCGACTGCCAGCAACTTTGTCACTCGCGATCGCGTTGTCATATTGACGCATGCTACCGGGTCAACACCAAGCAACTTAGACAATACTGACGCCTGGTACATTTTGGCCAACCTTTTCGCCTCGCGGGGCTATCTTGTGATCACACCGGATAACTACGGCCGAGGTGGCACCGACAATATGCCGGAAACGTACTTGATGGCAAAAAGAACGGGACTGAATACTTTAGATTTGATCAGCCAAGTACTTGATGACACGCGGTATAGTGAGGTTTACAGCGGCGCTGACATCGCCATCATCGGCTACTCTCAAGGAGGACACAGCGCCGTCGGTCTTCATCTTTTGCTTGAGACGCAGGGACCAGATCACTGGTCGGTCAAGGAAGTCTATTCAGGAGGGGCTCCTCATAACCTGTATCAGACAGTAAGAGGCGTGATGCAACACCTCGATGGAAGCTGCGACGATGGCCCTTATTGTCGCTATGTCGATGAAGAAACCACAGTACCGTATGCGACCGATCGAATATTCCCCGGTTTCTTGAGCTACACCGATACCGGTCTGCTATTCGAAGATGTCGTGACCAACGAGGATATTAACCCGGCGTTCGTCACGGCCTTTCTGACCGACGATCCAGTGACCGATCACTTTAAAGCAATGCTACAGCTCAGCAGTTTTACCCAGCTTTTATCTGCTGAGGATAATTTTGGGGCTTCAACCGCGAAGGTTCACCTCTACCATTCCGAGTTTGATCGATTGGTCCCCTTTGACAATACGTTAGAATTGGCTAACCTGCTTGAAACCGCGCTGACCGTTGATTTTCACGAGCGCCGCTGCAACTCGGCGGGCTATGAAGCTATTTTTAATGTGACTGAAAAAGTCGGTGTTATACATACGCTTTGCGGTCTTTCGGTCTTGAATCAGGCGCTTGCCGACTTCAAATAGCCCGAGGAGATTAGGGTAATAAACTACATGTCCTGAAGAACGGGCCTGTCTGTTAGGACAAATAATGGGTCACGTGTCGTAAGAGGTATGGCTGGCGATTACAAGAATTTGTGCCAATTGACACCATACATACCTTGAGGCAGTCTTAAAAAACGTTTTGTTAACAAGTTACTGGAGGCCTTAGATGGACAGCAGTAGAGTGCAAGCATCACAATTTTCGTGGCAGCGATTTACCACTAGCCTTATCTACGAAAATCTACCCCCGGTTTTTGCGTCTCCCATCGCGGCCTTGTTGATTGAGCGTTCCTTTGTCCGCGCTTGGAACGTCTGTCAGCACAGAGGGTTAATGGTGCTCTCTACGAGGTACAACCCGCTGCCATTTATTTTGTTTTCTTGGCTGGTTATCTATCCAGGCTCTTGGTTGGTGACTTTGGGAATGGTGACGGTCGTTCTGTCTGACGCGTCGACGTTGGGTGGCATTGATCCTCTGCAGATGGTCTGTGCCTACGCTTTTCTTTTTTGTCGTAGGCTTATTATTTCAGTTAAATATGGCTACTTCACGGATACGGAATATGCGGCGATCTCAGGCCCAGCGCCAGACTGGCACTTTGACAAAACGGCGAAGAAGCTCATCGCGAGAGGGTGGAGTGATCCGAAAAATTTCCCAGGTCTGATGGAAGCTGAACTAGAGGAAGCAGATCGGTTATCCGGTAGTAAGCTAACATTGCCGCAGTCGAAGACCGATGGGCCTAATCTGAAAGAACGTGTAAAAGATATTCTTGATCAAGCCTATAGCCGTAAAGTGCCAGCGTGGCATAACCTGCTGGTGGTCGGTTCAGTGCTATTCATTCTGTTCGCGCTGGTGGTGTCTAAATACGAGTCGGGAGCCTCCATCATCGGAACAACGCCCGAGATGATGGCCGTCAACCTAGGAACCTATCTGGCGATCCTGTCCGGCATGGGTATTATGGGCTTTGGGCTAATGTGCGCATTCGATTTCGAGCGTCGAAGGACCGCTAATGTCGTCCTTGATGAGAGGCTGATGGATCAGGCGGTGAACAATGCCGATAAGAACGCTTTCGATCGATCTGACCCCCATGGCCTGGGCGCCTGGATGGACGCCCGAAAAGTCATTAGGTCCTTCGGACGGAGGTATCTCTATAGAGTGCAAAGCTACACGTCTATTCTTCTGTGCTTTTCTTTTTTGTGTGTGGCGTTTTTGAATTTTTTGGCATGGACGCAAACATCCCATCATCTCTCAACGATTATCGTTTTAGTTTCGACCATCATCGTCATCGCGTTTATTGGCAGTTTTGCGATGTATCGTGCCATCCAATTGCAGCAGCAGAGTTATGCAGTTCGCTCTAATCTGCTGAATCACTTGCTTGAGTTAGAAGTCGATGGCGCTGTGAACTCGGCCGGTCATCTTGGCACAGGGTTCGACACGACCGATATTAAGAATATCTTGCGGCAACTCGACGAAAACGTGAACTTTGAAGAGATTGTCTATAAACCAACTTCTATTCTCGGTTATAGGGCAGACAATGGCATGATCGGCTCTGTCCTCGGCGTGCTCATCACCGGTATGCTTTTAGCCGTTCAGGGGTTCGTCGATACCGGTATCGCCTATGCTTTAAACGGCTGGTCTGCATATTGAGGCCTCGCAGATCATGGGGGACAGGCAAGGTCCCAGGTCGAACTGACAGCGTCCTAGGTTGATTCAAACGTCGGTGAGAGCGCCGGAACGAAGGGACTATAGGCTAACTTCCTCTGCTAGCAGAGCTGCAGGTGCATGCGTGCCTGGACAGTGTCGTGGCATACTTGATCGCAGTGCCCTTGATCGCAGTGCCTTTGATCGCAGTGCCAATGCATTTCTTGACGATGAAACCATTAACCGCGATATTGCACCTACTTCTAAACCACTTTTGACTATTGGGAAAAATATGCGCAAAACGCTGCTTTTCGCGCTCTTAATCTCTCTCAATGCACCCGCTGCTGAGAGAACGCTCAACAATGGCAATCTTGTTCTGCAGGATATTCCAGTGATTCCGGCATCGATGATCGAAGACCTGAATCGATACCAGAATGTTCGTTCGGCTTCATTCCAGGCGTGGAGCCAAGATGGGGAATCGCTTTTTGTACGAACGCGGTTTGGGGATGTGCCTCAATTACACAAAGTTAGCACGCCGGGTGGTGCAAGATCGCAGCTGACTTTTTTTAGTGAACCTATTGGCAGCGTCAATAGAAACCCAAACAGCAACGAGTTGGTATTTACCATGGACGCAGGTGGGAGTGAGTTCTCGCAGGTGTTCTTTTTCGATCCCGAGTCCGGTAGCGCGAGGATGATGACCGATGGTGAATCAAGAAATGGTTCGGTCACTTTTAACCGTGATGGCAGCGGCATTGCGTATGCCAGCACAGAACGAAATGGCCGCTCTAACGATATCTGGATGATGGATGTCGGTGAATCAGCGGAACGTGAAATCACATTTGAGGCGCCCGATGGAACCTACTGGAGCCCGTCAGATTTCACCGCTGACAAAGAGGGTCTGCTGATTACGAACTATGTCGCAGTGGTCGATTCACGTATCCACTTAAAAAACCAGTCAACCGGTAAAGTCACTCAATTGCGTGGTGGTGGCACTAACAAGAGCATCAATCTTGCCATCGGGTTTGATGCCGATGATCAGGGTTTTTTCTTCATTACCAATGAAGGTAGCGAATTTGCTCAATTAGCTTGGGCGCGGTTGGATGATCCAGATAACATTGTTCGAATAACCAACAACATCAATTGGGATATCGACGACGTTATCTTGAGTGATGATCGCCAGCGCGCTGCGTTTGTCGTTAATGAGGGTGGCATCCACCGTTTATATTTGCTGGATACCCGCAGTCGAAAGTTTGCTGAAGTTGATGGCTTGCCCACCGGGCTAGTCGGTAAGCTTGCGTTCAGCCCCAGCGGGCGAGCACTTGCGATGACGCTCAATACGCCAAAAACCCCATCTGATACGTTTGTGTTGGCGCTTAAAGATGACCCAACCCGGCATGGTGCGCTCACCCGTTGGACTACTAGTGAAGTTGGTGGCTTGAACACTGAAGATTTTGCTGTGCCTGAACTGATCGAATACGAGACGTTCGACAACCGAAAGATTCCGGCGTTCTTATATAAACCTCAAGGGCAAGGCCCATTCCCTGTCGTAATCTCGATCCACGGTGGCCCTGAAAGTCAGGCTCTGCCATCTTTCAGTTCTACCTACCAGATGTGGCTGGCGAAACTTGGTGTTGCGATTCTAGTGCCCAATGTGCGCGGGTCAGACGGCTACGGTAAGTCTTACCTGCAACTAGACGATGGCTTTAAACGCGAAAACTCGGTTAAAGATATTGGAACGTTGCTCGACTGGGTGGAACAGCAACCGGAGCTCGATAAAAACCGGGTTGCCGTTTTTGGTGGCAGCTACGGCGGCTACATGGTGCTGGCGTCCTCCGTTCTCTTCAGCGACCGCTTGAAAGCGGCGGTTGACGTGGTTGGAATCAGCAGCTTTGTCACTTTTCTGGAGAACACACAGGACTATCGTCGCGATCTTCGGCGTGCGGAATATGGTGATGAGCGCGACCCGGAGATGCGTGCACATCTAGAGAAAATCTCACCGCTGAATAATGCAGAGCGGATAAAGGTCCCCATGTTGGTGGTCCAGGGGCAGAATGATCCCCGTGTGCCGGTAACCGAATCGCAGCAGTTGGTTGATCAGCTTCGTGAACAAGGGCAAACAGTTTGGTATATGAATGCGCTGAATGAAGGGCACGGTTTTAGAAAGAAGGAGAACCGTGATATCTACCAGCAGGCAACGGTTTTGTTTCTGAAGGAATTCTTGGTGGGTAAATAGTGAGTAGCTCATTCGATTAACACAAGAGGGTGCGGAATTCACGTTGCGCTGGATTTCAAATTGTTGTCTGCGACCCTCTATTTCATGAACATTATCGGTGATTTTTCCCCTGCTTCGAAGCGCCATCCACAACATTGTCGGTTACGGTTGGCAATCTAGTCAGATAAGCACGTGAGTGTTGAAGGGCAGGGATTTTGGGTTGAAGAAAATTTTTTGATCTTTACGTAATCTTCACGTTGCTTAGGTATCTTTGCGAATTCTCAATGTGAACGTATTTTTATCCAGTCTGTAAATCGCACTTTACAGTAACACCCGAGAGGAAATTATGATCAAAGCAAGACATTGGTTAGTCGCTGCTGTGCTATCACTGAGTACAGTTGCCCAGGCAGAGGTCTCGGATAGCGAGTTTGCTGAAATGAAAGCGGGTCTCGTGTCGTTGATGGAGCGCGTAAATGCTCTTGAGGCGGAAAACAAGGCATTGCGCGTCCAGTCTGTCAAGCATAGCGAGGCGGTAGAAGTCATGGCTAGTGCAGACCAAAAAGTGAAAAGCAATTGGTCAAACACGGTCAAGGTAAAAGGTGATCTGCGCTACCGCTATGAAGGCATTGCTCAAGACGGAAGGGCAGACAGGGAAAGAAATCGGGTCAGAGCACGGGCTGCGATTGTCGCCAAGCTCAAAGATAATGTTGAAGTCGGCATTGGTATAGCGAGTGGAAATGATGATCCGGTTTCTACCAATCAATCCCTTGGTGGTGGTGGTGCAACCAAGGATACGCGGTTGGATCTGGCATATTTCAAATGGCGTGCCACCGAGAATGTTGCGATTACCGGCGGTAAGTTTAAAAACGTCTTCTATAAGCCCCACGGAAGCGAGTTAATTTTTGATGGAGACTACAACCCGGAAGGCGTGGCATTTGGTTGGAACAATGGTTCAGGGTTTCTCACGGCGGCACTTTACTGGCTCGAAAGTGATACTAGGAGAAGCAATCACCGATTCTCCTACGGTGTGCAGGGAGGCTACAACGCGGAACTGGGAGGGGGTAAGCTTACCGCAGGTTTGGGGTATTACCAGTTTGGCACGCAGGGTCGAAGCACTTTCTATGGTGATGAAGATGACTTTGCCGGGAATACTTTTACTTGCGCTGATCCCGTGGCAGTGACTGGTTGCCTATATGACAATGACTTTACGGAAATTCAGGTGTTTGGAGACTGGAGTACAACAATACAAGACAGACCATTTAGTCTTTACGCCGAATACCTGAACAATACGGCTGCGGATAGATTTGATACAGCATGGTCCGGCGGGTTTAAGTATGGCAAAGCGTCTGCGCGTGGCACTTGGGAATTTGATTATAGATATGAGGATAGGGAAGCTGATTCAGTATTTGGTTTGATTACCGGTAGTGACTTCGGCGGTGGCGGCACAGATGCCAATGGTCACATTCTGAAAGGCGCGATAGCGATGAACAAAGCCTGGAAGTTCTCGCTGACTTATTTTATCAACGAGACCAATTTGTCTTTCGGCACCGAAGCTGATTACAACAGAATCCAGATAGACTCAGCCTTTAAATTTTAACTTGTAATCTCAGCAAGGGCGCCTCAAAACGTCCTGCCAAAGGCCGCAATGATGTTGCGCTAAAATGCAGGAAATAATGACCGCGGGAAGCCCGGAAAATATGTTCCCAACTTCAGGTCTGAGAAAAGCTAAAATATAACCGAAGCCATTGCTGGTGTTATTCGCCCCACATACCTGCAAATTCATAAGAAACGGCGACTTCATCTCCTACTACCCACGCATCATGACCCGGCGCC
>CAJXBG010000112.1 GCA_913050215.1 uncultured Gammaproteobacteria bacterium | reverse complement strand
CAGATTTAAAATCATCGATGCTCTGATGGCATCTTTAAACTTTTGATGCGGCCCCGACAAAGCATGGGTGTCAAACCCGGGTGTTGACATGATTGCTGTCAAGGTAAGCACCCTTTCAGGATAATTAAGGGTTATGACCTGCGCGATCATGCCACCCATCGAAGCGCCCACGACATGGGTAGCTTCTTTTCATGATGTCATAGCCAATTGGCAAAACTGCGTGAGGTTCGCAGCAACCTATTTGTTTGCGGCTATCCGTATGCATGTCATGAGTGTCAGTCAATTTTCTCGCGCCAAAAGTAGCTATAGCGCCATCCAGCACCTTGCGAAACGCTTCGAGTTAACATGAATCTGAGTGTCGGTTTATTTGATTTGGATGGTGCGTGAATATCCCTTGAACGGATTCCCCTGGGGTCCATGCCCGAGATGCATCAATCGATATTCGCCGTTTTCAACATTCGCATCGATATGCCAAGTCAACGTCGCTATCATGCCTTGATCTTTAGCTTGCCAGCGAACCGTTGTGCTCCAATCGCTATCTGTCGCTACCGTTTTCCAGCCCGCTTGTTTTTTCTGCTGCACTTTCAGGAAATTATTACCCGTTCTAAAGTTTGCAGTGGGGTCATGCGACCAAAATCGCGCCTGTACCGCTTCTCCGCGACCATATTCGACCTTGTCGTCCAGACGCTCAGAGAAACGGTCACCCAGCGCCTTGTCGTCTGTTAGCGTCTGCCTTGGGCCTGCATAGAGCGAGGTTTCGACAGACTTGCCACGCCAATCATCGTAGGAAATGTTCGTTTTTACAGCTTCACCTGAGACCAAACTGTTGGCGAGACCGCTCACGATTTGCTGGTAAGCGGGCAGGGTCCATCGCCCATGCAGGGTATGTCCGCCTTCGTACTGTTGAACCATGTATTCCTCGGGGGTCGTAATGTATCCGGCATAGCCGTTGGAATAGCCCGCTAACACGACATGGCTAGCTCTGCCCGATAGTGCGTTCATCACCGTCGCTCGCAGACGACGCCCAGCCATGGTCGTGATCTCTGCAGGCAGCGCCAAGATGGCTAACTGACCAACCAGCGCGACGGTTACAGAGCGAATTTGAGATTGCAGCGGTGGTTCTCCGCTGCCTGTTTCCAGTAAAATTGGTTTAGGTTTTTGGCAATCCTTGACGCGCTGGGTCCATTTTGGCGCACCAGTCAACCAACGTATGAGTAGGTCCAATATAAAGTTCTGTTCAGTCATGCCCTCTCTGAAAAGAAAATGTCCGCCGCCATCTTCTGTAGAACCACCCGCAAAAGAATAACCATAAGCCGTAGGGCAGGTTGTTTGATCGTCAGCCTGAGTAAACTGGTCACTGACCTTGTAGTTGCGCAGATCGACATACACTTGGCGCGTTTCAATGGTGCCTGATAGCGGCTCTTGCGCGCTTTCATAAAGCTTTGTTGCCATATCGAGCTGACGTTCGCCCATAATCTTCGTCGTTTCCACGTCAGTCTCACCGGGGCCGGTGTTATTTAGATTCGTATTGGGCGTAACGTCTCCAGGGTCGGCCTGAGCAAAAGCTGCGACAAAACTTTTTTCTCCGTCGTATCGATTTCCCAGCCTCTGCTCCATTTGCAAAGAGGCATAACCTTTGTGATCGCCTGATATAAGAGGATTATAGAAGTTCATTGCTGTGGGATGCAGGGCGAACCAATTGAGCATCCCGATGTCGCCCGTTTTTGCTACGAATTTTAGTAGCGTCATCTGAGTTGGCGTATTTCTCGGATATTGATCTCGCTCACTTTGAGGGTTCTCCACATAAGCGCGCATCGATCGATTGGCGCCCGCATTGGTCAATTCCCCGGTGCCGATGAATATCTCCCCGCTCTGAAGATCGTTGTGAGCATCAACAACGGAATCCGTGATTCCTTTAACGATCGCCTCGAAGTGTTGAGGATAAAATCCTCCATCAAAACCATTATCCAGACGAGAATGCCAATACCCGCCAGGACCAGCGTGCGTATGAGTTGCGCTAATAATGACATTGTTAAGGCCATAAGCTGCGCCATAACGACTTTGTAGTTCGTCTATCACTGCCAGGGTAATGTGATGCTCTATGCTGCCTAGATCTACACTAACAAAAACAAGGCGTTTTTCGGGGTCACTGGCCTGAGCTATAACGAACGCCCTAGAACGTTGGCGAATATGTATGCCTTTCGTCAATTGATCGGCACGACCAAATCCCCACATCTGAATGCCGTAACTGGGCCCCGTCACATCTGAGATGCCACGACCAATAAGGTAGGGGGAGGGGGTGTCAGCGCTATATGCGAGGGTAGAGAACGTTGCTAACGAAAGGCAAAATGCTGAGAACAACAAGCATTTGGTTAACTTTAAAAAATCTGACATCTGCTGATAAATCATTAAAAATTCTGCAAAAACTATATGTCGTTAACTAAGTCGATGCCGCCTAGCTTGAGCTAAGGGTAATCCACTTTAATGGTCGCATACATTGCCGGGTGATCACTCAAGGGCTTGTGATCCTCTGTCATAGCGTCAACCTCTCCGGAAGCTGCCGTGGACAGCAACGCATCATTGCCACTTCGAATATAAATATAATCCAGCGTACGCCAAGAGTTGCGCGTGTCGCCGCCTTTTTGAACCAACACAAGACTCAAGCGGCCCGCAAATGTTTGCAGTAACTTTCGGTCTGCGGGATTTTCCCAATCGAGATTTAAATCCCCAGCGACAATGACCGCGGCGCCGTCCGCTTTCGTTTCTAGGGCTTGCGCTATCTGTTCCAGCTGAATAGCTCTGGCATCTCGATCCCTTTGATCTCTCCCAGCATCTAGGTGAGTGTTAACAATATAAAATTGATGTCCATCACTGCTGGTCAACTCGATCAACTGAAACCCTTTTTGAGCAAAGCAATCATTAGCTCTGTCCAACCAGCCAGAGCATGTTTGAAAGGGTTCAAAGGTGGCGCGAGTCAACCAACGCTCCGATGTGAGATTCGAGATAAATGTCAGTCCTGAACCGGAGCATACCGCGCATTTGGAACTTCCCGTATTTTCGCCTCGATGCACCTTAGCCGAGCTAGCAGTATGCTGCCTGAGTAGGTCGTGATGCGCGAAATCTTCCTGCAACATAGATAGATCAAACTGAGTCGTTAGATTTCCAATTCTTGGAAACCTTTCTCGTGGCCGGTCGCGCGCGAAAATCGCGGGTAGGCCATGGGTATTGTAGACAAGAAGATTCAGCTCAATTGGATCGGGACTTGTGTTAGCGGGAAGAGCGTCCGCCCAAGCGCTACTACTGACAAGCGCCAAGATCAGAGCGCCGGCTCTCGCAATTGCTGAAGTCGCCTCTATCCCTGACGTGATGTTTTTCCGCAACAATGGCCGGTCCTCTTAAGCGTAACGTGGTTGTTATCACCGCGATAGTTCGCCAACAACATCAATGCCTGCCGACTAAAAGTCGCACGCGCACGAACTGAGAAGGGTTTCAGTTTTCGGCAATATCAAGACGAACTCATAGCGTGTCAGTTTTAAGATGCCCTTATCGACGATATCAGGGTTGTTCTAGGTTTGTGGATTTCAGTTTAACTACTATAGTACCGATTTCTACTCAGCACCCAATAATTTTTTCCCGATGGCACTGGTATCAGATTTTGCATCTTGCCAGTGGATGCATGAGACATGCAGTCAAGCCCCAGGCAGTGCTATACCAGCTTCACTCATCTACATTAGCGATACATACCAATACCGGGAGTCCCGCCAGGTAAAGTGTGGGGTGCCCTAGGGTGGGGTTTACTCTGCGGGAAATAGAATTTGGGTGAAATAAAAGTGGGAACGTGTCGTTTGCTATTAATGAAAAACGCTTAGTTTGGAAGAACGAGAGGAAAAAATAAGGTGCAAAGATAAAATCAGGTATAAGTGTATGATTTTATTTGACAAGTGGCGGAGGGGGAGAGATTCGAACTCTCGGTGCCCTTCGACACGCCGGTTTTCAAGACCGGTGCATTCGGCCGCTCTGCCACCCCTCCGCAAACTTAACTATTTCTTAACACCACCGCCTAACTCAGCATAAGGAATACGGAGTGACCGTTAGTGATCAGAAGACGCGCAATATACGCGATTCCGAGGCAGTTGTTAAGACGCTTTGAAGAGAATTTTAACTGTTTGTAATCCGACGCTGAAACTGCCACTATTTTTCTATGGGTGAATTTCTGCTTATCATTATTTTAGGTCTTATCGCGCTTTATTGGCAGTCTGGCATGCGCGGTAAAGAGCTGGCGGTGCGAACCGCGAGAAAGGAGTGCAAGCTCTGCGATGTGCAATTACTTGATCAAACAGTTCAGCAAGTAAAGATCTCAATGAGTCGAGATGGTAGTGATCAGTGGCGCATCTGGAGAGAATATCAGTTTGAATATACCCAGGATGGTGATGGCCGACATCAAGGCCAGCTGACCATACTTGGCCAGAAAGTGTTAAGGGTTGCTCTTGAAACATTCAATCCGGTGATTCACTAAAACTGCTCGATCAGCCTGCTTTCCGCAGACCGCCTCTCTCAGACGTGAGGCAAGTCACCATCGTCAAAATTATTACCGGTCTATCTAGGCTCGATCAAACTTCTGTAGGTTTTGAGATGTTTCAATGCCTGCTGGTGCTCACCCACTAGCTCATACAACCTCGACAGGTTGTAGTGTGCATCAGCGAAAGCGCCTGCCTTTTTATAGGCGATAATGGCATCCTGAATTCGACCTAGATCCTCGAGCAGCGTGCCCAGGTTAAAAGCTGCCAGAATGTTATCCGGTTCAATTTTAAGTACTGAATGATAATGCGACTCGGCTAATTCGTACTCACCAGACTCCTGATAAAGTCGACCTAGGTTCACATGTGCGTCTGTGTGGTCAGGTTCTATCTCGAGCGCATGCAGATAGGCCGCCGGTGCGTCTTCAGGGCTTACCGCTTCCAGATCAACGCCAAGATCGAACCAATCATCGCTAGACAATTGTTCGCCTTCTTCTGCCTCACTGGCCGCTTTGCGCGCGAGAGGCGCGACCGTGCCCGCGAGATCTGCAACCGCAAAATTGAAATGTAGCTGACCACTCTCAGGGTTATATACCTTATCATTTTCCTGCAATACCACGGCGCCACCATCACCACTGATGCGCAGCGAAGTGAGTGGTTTACTGCTGGGAAGTTGATCACGCAGGCGGAAAAGGGTGCTGTTGATTTTGCTGCGCTGAACGCCGGTCTGAAGCAACTCTTTCGCCGTACGAAAGATCACTATGTCCTGAAAACTGAATTTATAGCGATCTTTCGGGCCTTTTTCAGGGTCGAGCACACCGCGAGCAATGTCACGGATGACCGTCGGGGATAACTCCAATAACTCAGCCACTTCCCTGGTGGAATAGCCTTTCATTTATTAACCAACTCCTGCAATAAGATGACGCTTCTCACCTTACCATTGTCACAAACCTGCTCGACGAATCATATCTTTGGCAATCACAGTTTGTTGTATCTGGGATGTACCTTCGTAGATTCGAAACAATCTGACATCGCGGTAAAAGCGCTCAATGCCATAGTCTTCAATATAACCTGCGCCGCCATGAATCTGTACGGCTCGGTCAGCGACCCGACCAACCATCTCGGTTGCAAATAACTTGCAGGAAGCTGCAAGCGTCGCGACATTTTCGCCAGTATCTCGCCGACGCGCTGTATCCGCAACCATACATTGAGCCGCATAGGTTTCTGTTTGACTATCTGCCAACATGCCCTGAATCAACTGGAATTCGGCAATTGATTGTCCGAACTGTTTTCTTTCAATTGAATAATTCAGACTGTCGCTAATCAGACGTTCCGCAATGCCAATACTGAGCGCGCTTATATGCAGGCGACCTTTGTCGAGCACTTTCATCGCGGTCTTGAAACCTACATCCTCATTACCTCCTACTAGGGTCTCAGCAGATACCTCCACGTCTTCGAAAATCACGTCACAGACATGCGCGCCTTGTTGTCCCATCTTATTGTAGGGTTTACCCATCGAGATTCCTTGGGTATCCGCGTCGACTAGGAATGCAGAAACGCCGCGGGCGCCTTTTTCTGCCTGATTTGTTCGAGCGAAAACAGTGAAAAGATCGGCCTGCGGGGCATTAGTAATGTAACGTTTGGTGCCGTTGAGCCTATAGTTGCTCCCAACCTTCACCGCGGTCATTTTTACAGAAGCAGCATCTGAGCCCGCTTCAGGTTCGGTTAAGCAGAAAGACCCGACAATTTCGCCGGTTGCCATCTTTGGTAGATACTGCTGTTTTTGGGCTTCGGTGCCGTCGATCACGAGGGACTGGGACCCAATGCCAACATTGGTACCAAAAGCAGATCTGAAAGCGGGGGAGGTGTGCCCAAACAGCCTAACCACTTGAATCTCCTCGCTCATATTGAGCCCAAGTCCACCGTAAGCCTCAGGTATCGTCAGGCCGTAAAAGCCAAGCTGCTTCATCTCTTCGATGACATCATCAGGGATCTTGTCATTTTCACCGACCTGAGATTCGAGAGGGCGCAACCGCTGTTCAACGAACCGATCGACGGTGTTAAGTAACTGATCCATTGTTTCCTGATCAAGTGCCATAATAATTCCTGTTTTTTACATTTCTGATTAATTGATAGCTGGTTTTGTCATCGGCATTGCCGATTGAGGGTGATTTTTACGGCCACTGTTGATGAGGACATTCAGATGTTATTCAGTGAGAACCTATCCCTCGAACACTGAATATAATATTATTGCGCGCTTAATTTACTCCGCACTGAAAGTCAGGTGGTAATGCGCAGCATTACGCAGACGATATTGTAAGCATCCTTACCTAGAAGTGCTATTCAACATATGCCTGATGGAGGCCAAATGTCCAATTTCAAATGGGATGATCCTTTTTTCCTGGATGAGCAACTCACAGAAGACGAACGCATGATTAAAGACACTGCGCGCGACTATGCTCAAGACAAATTGTTTTCCCGTGTGCTGCAGGCTAACCGTGATGAAGAATTTCATCGCGAAATCATGAATGAGATGGGTGAGCTGGGCTTGCTCGGCGCGACCATTCCTGAAAAATATGGCTGTTCCGGCGTGAATTATGTGTCCTATGGGCTCGTTGCCCGAGAGGTCGAACGCGTCGATAGCGGTTATCGTTCTGCTATGAGTGTCCAGTCGTCGCTTGTCATGCATCCGATTTATACCTATGGCAACGAGGCTCAACGGGAAAAATATCTACCCGGTCTGGCAACCGGCGAGCTGGTGGGCTGTTTCGGACTGACCGAGCCTGATTATGGTTCGGATCCCGGAAGCATGATCACTCGCGCCGAGAAAACTGAGAATGGTTATTTGTTGAACGGCGCCAAGATGTGGATTACTAACTCACCTATTGCTGACCTTGCGGTGGTCTGGGCGAAACTAGACGGCGTGATTCGAGGCTTCATCGTTGAAAGAGGGACACCGGGGTTCGAGACACCAAAAATCGAGGGCAAATTTAGTCTGCGCGCGTCAGTCACGGGTCAAATTGTTCTTAGCGATGCAGAGATACCTGAAGAGAACCTGTTACCCAATACAAAAGGGCTCGCCGGTCCATTTGGTTGCTTGAACAAGGCGCGTTACGGCATCGCATGGGGCGCTATGGGGGCGGCCGAATTCTGCTGGCATGCAGCTCGCTCATACACGCTAGACCGAATTCAGTTCGGTCGTCCACTTGCCGCGAATCAGTTAATTCAGAAAAAACTGGCAGATATGCAAACTGAAATTACGTTAGGGCTTCAGGGGGCACTTCGAATCGGTCGCCTGATGGATGACGATAATCTTGCGGTAGAAAATATTTCGCTAATGAAACGCAACAATTGCGGCAAGGCATTGGACGTTGCTCGTTTAGCGAGAGATATGCATGGCGGAAATGGCATTTCTGATGAATATCATGTCATTCGCCATATGATGAATCTTGAAACTGTAAACACCTACGAGGGAACCCATGATGTCCATGCGTTAATCCTTGGTCGTGCTCAAACAGGTCTTCAGGCTTTCACCGGCGCATAGTTTTTTTTATTCCTCTAGAGCAAAGCTTGTGAGACATTAGACGGCTAACTCAGTGATCTCACAAGCCTGCCAAGGCGCACGTCAGCTGCCTATCCAACCGCAGATTAAAATTTAACCACTCTCTCCAAAATATTTGTCACAAAAATGTGAGCGATCTCTCACAACATCTCGCTATATCGCAACACCACAAAACTGTTATCTTATAGATTATACAGACATCGACTCGTTCTATTTTTCCGGTAGCCGTGTAACTTACGGTTTACCAACACTGACGATATGCAAGCGACTGAGATGACGCTCTGCAAGCCAGATCCTTTTGCTTCGCGTGCATAGAAAGGAGAGAAAGATGATTAGAGTACTTGTAGTAGACGATCATAAGCTGGTGCGAATTGGCACTTCCAGATTGCTCGCAGACATTGACAGGATCAGTGTCGTTGGGCAGGCATCAACGGGAGAAGAAGCTATTGACATGGTCAAGGACCTGAAACCTGATGTGGTACTGATGGATATCCAGATGCCAGGCATCGGTGGCATGGAAGCAACAAAAAGGTGCCTGCGAATAGACCCTGAACTAAAGGTCATCGTGGTGACAGTTCATGAGGAGGATCCTTACCCGAGTCAACTGATGAGCGTGGGTGCAGCAGGTTACCTCACTAAAAAATCAGACGTCAATGAAATGGTCCGTTCGATCAAGAGAGTGATGGCGGGACAGCGGTATATCAGCTCTGAGATAGCACAGCAGCTTGCACTTAAACCTTTTTCCCAAACAAATATCTCACCATTCGAGCAACTATCCGAGCGGGAAATGCAAATTACACTGATGGTAATTGAGGGTTACAAGGTCCTGGATATTTCGGAAAACCTGGCACTGAGTCCGAAAACCGTCAACAGTTATCGATATAGAATATTCGAGAAACTGGCAATAGCAAATGATGTCTGTTTGACGAAACTTGCGATTAAACACAGAATCATCGATGCCGAGACCCCGGCTTGACGATAACTAATGCATCGTACTGATCACAACAGGCACTAACGAAAACCCAGCCTGTTTGATAAACTTTTGCAATCGAGGTTATTGGGGTTTCCCATCACAAAAGCGATTGTTAAGTCTGGTACGCAAAAGACGTTAGTGCCTGAAGGCAAACTGCCTCACTGTCGCCGCTGCCCTCGTATGCGACATCAGTTTAAAAAGTTGAGGATTAGCCATCCCGATTACTGGAATGCCCCGGTTCCAGCATCGGGACAAGAGGACAGCCCACTTTTAATTGTCGGTTTAGCGCCAGGTATGCATGGCGCCAACCGCACTGGTGTGCCTTTCACGGGTGACGCATCAGGGGATTTGATCTTCAAGGCGTTGGACACGCTCGGCATAGTCCAAAGCGTCAGGATCACAAACGCCGTCAAGTGCCTGCCCGTTCAAAATAGCCCCAACGGTAATGAAATCAACAACTGCCAGCCGTTTTTGCGTCAGGAATTGAGCGTCCATCTCAAGAGACCAGCAGCCACGCTATTTATATTGGGTGGTGTCGCCCATCGCGCTGTTTTAAAGGCACTGGATTTGAAGCTAAAGGATTACCCATTCTCCCACGGTCAGGTAAACTTGCTGCCTGGTAGCGTGACCATGATCAGCAGTTATCACTGTAGTCGATATAACACCCAGACAGGTCGATTAACTGAACCGATGTTCATGAAGGTCATCCGACAAGCCGCGTCAACGGCCGGTTTGTTGGCATCACCAAACACGCAGACCAAAACCTGACGCTATCTTAAACATTGCCCAAAGTTATCATGTCCAAAGAAACAGATGCCAAAACCTTCGATGCCCCCAGCTTTTTAAAGCATCTCACTACCCGTCCCGGTGTCTATCGAATGCTGGGTGCCGACGGCGAAGTGCTTTACGTAGGCAAAGCAAAAAACCTTAAGAATCGCGTCTCTAACTATTTCCGTACGACAGCGCTGGATGCGAAAACACTAGCATTGGTTTCACATATTTGTGACGTGGAATACACCATAACTAATAGTGAAACCGAGGCTTTGCTCCATGAACAAACACTGATCAAGGAACTAAAGCCCCCTTACAACATCGATTTCAAGGATGACAAGTCCTACCCCTACATCTTTCTTTCTTCAAGAGACGAATATCCCCGCCTTGCTTTTCATCGAGGTGCCCAGAAAAGAGCAGGGCAGTACTTTGGACCTTTCCCTAGCGCCTATTCTGTTCGAGATAGTCTTAACATCCTGCAAAAAGTCTTTCAGGTTCGCCAGTGTGAAGACTCGTTTTTCAAAAATAGAACCCGACCTTGTCTGCAGTATCAGATCAAACGCTGTTCTGGTCCGTGTTGTGATCTCGTATCAAGCGAGGATTATGCTGAAGATGTCGATCATGCGGTGATGTTTCTAGAGGGCAAAAGTCGCTCAGTACTCGAAGACTACGCAAATAAAATGGAAAAAGCGTCCAACGATTTGGCTTTTGAAAAAGCCGCCAAATACCGTGATCAAATTGCGCACTTACAACGGATACAGGAGTCCCAGTATGTGTCTGGCTCTACTGGTGATATCGATGTCATGTCGGCTATCGTCAACCCCGGCGGAACCTGTGTACTGGTGATGATGATCCGTGGTGGCAGAATGTTGGGCAACAAAACATTTTTCCCTCGCATTAAGGTCGAAAATACACCATCGGAAGTGTTGTCGGCTTTTATCCCTCGCTTTTACCTTGCTGGTCTCGGTGGTAGAGAAATTCCCAAGGAAATCATCGTTAATGCAAAGATCCCTGACAAATCGGTCATTACAGACGTACTTTCCGAAACCGCAAACCGTAAAGTCGCAATTGCAGATAGTGTTCGTGGACACAGGAACCGCTGGCTGCAATTGGCGAACACCAATGCTGAACAATCTCTGGGTGGACACCTAGCCAACAGAAATAATTTGGCCCAGAGATTCTCGTCATTGCAAAATGTGTTAAAGCTTGACGAGGCACCGGAACGCCTAGAGTGCTTCGACATCAGTCATAGCTCAGGCGAGGCGACCGTCGCTTCCTGTGTGGTGTTCGACCAAAATGGGCCTTTAAAATCAGATTATCGTCGGTTTAACATCGAAGGCATTACGCCCGGGGATGATTATGCGGCGATGGCACAAGCATTAACTCGCCGCTATACACGTCTTAAGAAAGGGGAAGGCAAACTACCAGATATTCTGTTCATTGATGGTGGAAAAGGGCAGTTAAGCGAAGCGATGAAGGTGATGGATGAACTCCAAATTAACGACGTGCTTCTCATTGGCGTGGCGAAGGGACCGACCAGAAAAGCTGGACTTGAAAGTTTAGTGACACCAGGTGGCAAAGAAATTGAAATGTCACCGGACAATCCCGGGTTGCACTTGATCCAGCATATCCGTGATGAGAGCCACCGATTTGCTATCACGGCGCATCGGCAGCGACGGGGCAAAAAACGTAAGGAAAGTTTGCTCGAAGGGATATCTGGCGTAGGTCCAGGAAGAAGGCGAGCGTTGCTGAGACACTTTGGCGGCGCCAGTAGAGTTCAGAGCGCGAGTATTGAGGAATTGACCAAAGCTGAGGGAATAAGTCAAAAGCTGGCGGAGCACATTTATGCTACGCTACACACAGCATGATTGTATCGTTGTCACCTATATGAAGTTACCAATAAGTCTTCCAAATATCCTTACAAGTGTCCGTATAGCGCTTATCCCAGTGCTTGTCGCAGTATTTTATATACAATTCGAGTCTCACTACCTCGTGGCAGCAGGCATTTTCACGCTCGCAAGCGTGACTGACTGGCTCGACGGTTACTTGGCCAGAAGGCTGAATGAGATGACTCCGTTTGGTGCGTTTTTGGATCCAGTGGCAGATAAGCTGCTTGTGGCTGTCGCTTTGGTTCTGCTAGTTGAGGTACACGCCAGTGCTGTCCTCGCGATACCTGCACTTGTCATTGTTTGCCGGGAGATTGTTGTTTCAGCCCTGCGTGAATGGATGGCGCACTACAGCTCACAGCGCAGTGTCGCAGTGTCTATGGTTGGTAAAGTTAAGACGGTCTTTCAGATGGTAGCAATTATCGTTCTACTGGCTTTTGGACCAGATGTGCAGAGCTTACCGGTTATGATTGGTTATGTATTGTTGTATGCCGCAGCAATTCTGACGCTCTGGTCGATGTATCTGTACCTGAGGCTAGCGTGGCCAGATTTGTCATCCGGCATGACGAATGACTAGGGGTTCTGCAAGACAACAATTAGCAGCGTATCCTAAAGAGACACGCATTAGGCCTAATTAACTAAACCTCAAAACTTCTGTAAAAGCTTCATCCCACGTTTCTCAACTCTGGTTGCTAGGTAAGGACCAATAGCCATCGAGATTTTCAAAATTCGTCGATATTCGGCCGTGAATTTTAATTCATTTTCCAGTAGACTTGCG
>CAJXBG010000111.1 GCA_913050215.1 uncultured Gammaproteobacteria bacterium | reverse complement strand
ACGATGCGTTCAAAATCAGGTACGTCAACACGGGTTCAGCGTATCCGATAGTCACACCAAGGTGTAAATACACGCCAGTGATAAAGATCAGGCTTCCAATAACCTTTCATAATGACTGTAAGTTTATCCTGCCTCTTTGAGGCCCTCACGATAAAATCTCGTTAACACTGGCTTTGCTCGAGTCTATGGTGTTCTTCGCAAAAAAACTGATGGAATAGCGAAGACGTTGCAGCGCATAAAAGTCGTTATTTACAAAAGTATCTGCACTGTTACTTGACTCTAATAAGCATTCAGCGTATCCATGGAGATGCGAATACCCTAACTACGCGGTAGGTATTCTTGGAATGTTCAGTTAACCACACAAGAACTCTAAGAATATGTTGGCGAAGCTGAGCTAATTATAAGAACAAGAGGGGATTTTCATGAATAAAAAGTACTCGATTTTGATCAGTTCTCTGTTATGTCTTCCAGGCTTTCAAAGCGTACAAGCACAAGATAGTGGCAGTGAACTGGAAGAAGTCATCGTTACTGGTTCATATCTTAAGAGAAATGCAGCCGACTCACCTTCGCCGTTATCTATTGTGACATCTGCAGATATTGAGGATATTGGTGCTGCAGATGTTTCAGAGATCGTGCAAGCCATGCCATGGTCGTCAGGAAGTCAGTCACGAGCGGCTACTTTCCAGGGGGGAGGTGCTGACGGTCGAAACTCAATTAATTTACGTAACCTTGGCCAAAGCGCAACGCTGCCGCTGGTCAACGGTAAACGTCAAGCACCATCTTGGTATAATGGCCGAGGTAATTCCTCTGTTAACGTCAATGGCTTGATTCCTAATATTGCACTCGAAAGAGTTGAAGTCGTGAAAGATGGCGCTTCAGCGCTTTACGGGTCTGACGCCATCGCCGGCGTGGTTAACTTCATCACTAAGAAAGATTTTGAGGGCATGGACATTAGCACTCAATTTACGACAGATGAAACAACACGCAATGGTGATGCAACCACAATCGGTATGATCTGGGGTCTTCAAGGAGATCGTGGTGGCATTGTGGTATCAGCCTCTGTGTTGAACCGCGATGAAATTAACGTCGAAGATAACTACCAACGTTATGGCGCGACAACGATTTCCTCTACAGGACAACCGGGACGACTCACGCCAATCCAAGGACAAACGATCACATGGGCGGGTAATGGTTTAAATCCCGGAGATCAAGTAGGCCTTAATGGTGAAACGTCGTTGAACAACTTACCGCGCGCGGCCGATGGCTCTAGCTACGGTCAAGCCGACGTAAACTGTGAAGATTCAGCGGCACTAGAGCAGGGCGGTGCGCTGGGTAATTTATTCAATCGTTGTGTCTATGACTATGGGTCTTTTTTCTCCATTCAGGCTGAAGAATCGCTCCGGAAGATGCACGTTGACGGTCATTATGAGATGTCCGACGACCTTGAAGTCTATTTTGAATTTGGTGCCAACGATTCAGAATTTAATCGTTTGAATTCGCTGAACCCAAATGCGCCAGCGTTGACGATTCCCACAGGTGTGGATTACATCGACGCGAACGGCGTTGTTCAAACTGCACTAAATCCTGGAAGTCAGGAAGATGCGTTTAGGCGAGGTATTGTACCTGTTGAGTACGCTAACCTGACACGTATGATTGGCGGCACAAGAAACACGCCACGTAGTCAGCGCCCGATTGAAACCTTTACAAATGCCAATCGGTCGGACCAGCGATATGTGATTGGTGGAACCTATGATTTCTCGTTTGGCGACAAGGAATGGGTGCTGGATGCTTCGTACACAGCAAGCCAACATTCAACCAGTTCAATTCAAGCGCAGGATACATTATCTAGCCACATGGAACTTGCTATCAATGGTCTAGGTGGACCGAACTGTGATGTCGTCAATGGCGTGCCAGGTTCGGGTAACACGACTTACGGTGAAACGGGTGATTATGACGCAGGCAGCTGTTACTTCTTCAACCCTTTCGGTAACTCCGAGTTTGATCGTAACGGTAATGTCGGCCAATCAGATCTCACGCTGCGTAATGCGCCAGAGCTTTATGAATGGTTAGCGGGTCGCGCTAGTAACGCAAGTGACTTCCGTCAGCGTGTAATCGACGTGGTTGCGTCGGGTGATCTGGTTGAAATGGATTCCGGCTCTATTGGAATAGCATTAGGTTTCCAACAGCGTCGTGATACAGGTGAAGTGCTTTATGATTCAGCGCTTACCGCTAACAACCTGGATTTCGTTTTCGGTGCCAGTGACTGGAAAGGTATTCTGACCACGACGGCTTTCTTCGGAGAGGTAGGTATTCCAATAGGTGACAACCTGGATATCAATATTGCCGTTCGATATGAAGACTTCGATGAGATCGGTGTTGACACAACGGATCCGAAGATTACTGTTTTGTGGCGACCAATTGACTCCGTGTCATTGCGTCTCTCTGCGGGTAGCTCTTTCCATGTGCCGTCGTTGCTCCAGTCTTTTGGAACTCTGACAACGGTTGCGAACCAAGCTGATATCGTTGGGGGCACGACCTTCAAACCATCAATCTCTGTTGGTAACCCTGCGTTGACGCCTGAAGCTGCTGATAACTACAACATTGGTTTTTCATGGATTCCAACGGAAGGTATGCTAGAAGGCTTGCAAGTTGATGTTGACTACTATAACTACGATTATACGGACATCATCACGCGTCAATCTTCTGCTACATTGCTCTCCGAGGATAATGCTGCACTTTCAGCATTTGTAGATGCCAATCCTGGTTCAACGTTTGTTGATGCTGTGAATGCCGGTGTCGGTAATCGAGCGCAGATCGTTAGAAACAGCCAAGCGATACTGCTTCGAATCTTGCCGACCTTTGCAAATGCAAACGGTGCAACCATTAACGGTGTTGACGTGACGACTTCCTACAGCTTTAACACCGGTTGGGGTGATTGGAAAGTAGGCATGCAGGCAGCGTACGTTAATGAGTATGAAGTTGAGATCCAGAACAGCTCAGGTGGTATCACTGTGCTCGACGGTGTAGGTAACTACAACAGCAGGAATGCGGTTGCGCGACCACTCCCAGAGTTCAAGATTAATGGCACACTGAACTGGTCAATGGACAATCATCGTGCATTCGTCATTGTTAAGCATGTAGACGAGTTGACCAGTGACGTTCCTGCAGGCACGCGTGGTTTCTTTGCTGCAACAGCTGCTCTAGGTGGTAATGGTCATTTGTCCGATGATATACGTGACGGAGAGATCGACAGTATGACGACGATTGATGCTCAATACAGCTACAGCTTCGGCGAGACTGCCTTCCTGTCAGACGCAGCGCTGACACTAGGCATTATGAATCTCACCGACGAGGAAGCACCCGTGATTGCAAACGTAACGGCATATGACGGTACATTGCATGATGGACGAGGAAGAATGTTCTTCGTACGTGCAAACCTTAGCTTGTAAAGCGCATAGATTTATCTTTAGAAAAAGGACGTCAAAACTTTAACGGCGTTTAGGAAATTGGCGGGAGTAGCCCCACTAGGGTCTGCTCCCGTTTTTTATTGCGCGAGACCAACAGCGTTAATTGATTGACACGCTAAGAATAGAATTTTAGCGATTAGTCAGAAATTTGCTGTTTCAGGACAACAACCACTTATCTACCTTTTTTGCGCTGACTTGACTCTCATCATCAATACCCTGACAATCCCGACGTGTATTTTCACGCTGGAAGTATACGATTCAATTAGCCGGCTATAACACTATGAATAATAAGCTAATTTGTGTTCTCGTTGTCTATGATTTTTGATTTAACAGGGGAAGTTTTATGAGTAGTTTCAAATTGAATCAATGGCTGGGAATGGCGACAATCGCTTCTTCCTTCGCTTTGATTCCAACGACTTCTGTATATGCCGAAGAAGGCAATATAGAAGAGGTAGTCGTTACGGGCTCGTATATCAAGCGATCGTCCGAAGATTCACCAGTACCGTTAACAGTCATTGATAAAGCAGATCTAGACATGATCGGTGCAACCGATATCAAAGATGTCGTGAGCAATATGACCTTTAACTCCGGATCAATAGGTGGTTCAGCAAACGCCTTTTCAGGGGGAGACAGCTCTACAGGTAACGCAAACGTCAACTTGCGAAATCTTGGTAATGGCGCAACGTTGGTGCTTATCAACGGAAAGCGAACCGTTGCTACGAATTTTGATAACGTCGGTAGTGGCTACGTTGACCTTCAAGGTCTTGTGCCCAACATTGCCCTAGAAAGGGTAGAGGTAGTTAAAGACGGAGCTTCTGCACTTTACGGAGCTGACGCCGTTGCCGGCGTTGTGAATTTTATCACACGTGATAGTTTCGAAGGGGTTGAGATTCAGTACGACTATGGTGTCGACGACGAAACGGGTGAGCAGTCTGACAGCCTGATCTCAATTATTATGGGTGCGTCATCAGACAATGGACATATCACTGTCTCAGGTAGTTATCTGGATCGAGGTGGGTTGCAGATAGGCGATCGCTACGATGATTTCGGTCAATCGGGTCTGTCTACTTTTGGCCAGCCCGGCAGATATGTAGCATTAGGCGGTATCGCTGCAACACCAAGCTTCTTCAGCGCGGAAGGCTCGACCAGTTTTGGCGCCGGTGCTGATCCAGATTGTGCGTTGGCAGCAACAAATGACGGTCCCATGGGGGTCCTCGGACAAACAGCGTCAGGTCTCTGCATCTATGACTTCTCAAGTTTCTTCAATCTCGTGATGGATGAAACTCAAGCGAAAATGCACGTAGATGCGAGCATCAACGTCGCAGACAATCTAGAAGCGTATGGTTCTGTTAGTTTTTCTGACAACTATGCTGCACGCGGTAATTCACTTTATCCAGATGTAAACTTTGCCATCATTGGTGCCGATCACTTCGGACTTCAACTTGATGCGGCACGCAGAGGAATCGCGCCAGTGCCATATCTTGCGCTGCAGAGAATGATGGGTGGCCATTACGAGTCAAGCTTTGATGAACGACCGCTTGACACAGTTTCCACGTACGAAAGAACAAATTACCGACTTAACGGTGGGTTGATATGGGATTTCGAAATGGGTGGCAGTGAATGGAGCATGGATGCATCAGCAACATACTCGCAAAGAAGTTCTGTCAACATTAATCCTTCCGATACGCTGACTAGCAACGTGAATGCAGCTTACGTCGGGCTCGGCGGACCTAACTGTAACTCTACTAACTCTGCAGATGCTGGCTCTGGTAATCTGGGTACTGGTAACTGCTACTACTACAACAACTTCCAGACTAGCGTCTACGATCCAGTGACGAATCAGCGATGGAACACCTCCGACTCCAGTGCATGGGCTGCAGACCCTACTTTAACTGTTGCTGAGGCTGCGCTTCGCTACCAGAATCCAGTCGATCTGCTTCAGTGGATGCAAGGTGAGATTGTCAGCAATAGTGTTAGTGAACAGGTGGTGATGGACGTTGTATTCGCAACCGGTGATCTGTTTGAGATGGGCGGTGGTTCTGCCGGACTTGCTGTTGGTGCGCAATATAGGGCCGATGAAATTGACGTTAACATCGACACTAATTCGAACAACAACAATTTCAAGTTTATCTATGGCGCAGCTGATTGGGCTAATGAGCTCGACTCATACTCGTTCTTCGCTGAACTCTACATGCCACTGAATGACTGGGCTGAGTTGACAATTGCAGGTCGATACGAGGATTTTGACCAGCTGGATACCAGCACATTCGATCCTAAGGCGACGCTGATGGTTCGACCCAACGACACAGTGACCATTCGTGCTTCGATTGGTACCTCCTTCAGAGTGGGTTCTTTGTTGCAAACAGGCGGTAGTGCTACTACGTTGCTGAATTCTACAGATGCGTTCTCGGGCACAGGTGGTTTGGCTTTCAGACCAACAATTACTCAAGGTAATCCTGGATTGAAGCCTGAGGAAGCTGACGTTTGGAACATCGGTATTTCTTGGATTCCTGAAGGTAGTCTTGAAGGATTAAATGTTAATCTTGATTACTACAGTTATGAATACAGTAACCTGATCTCTCGCGAAGGACACCAAGACCTGATCAATGCTGATAATGCAGCAAGATGTCCTGGTGGCTTGAATGCCGACCCAGCAGCAGGACCGCTTTGTGGCGTATCTGATCAGGACGGAAACGGCGTCAATGAAGTCTATTCAGTTGGTGCGGGCTTACCTGACAAGGTAATTCGAGCAGCAGATGGTAGCCTACTCAGAACAAGTGCTTCCTACTTCAATGCACCTAGCCTTGAAAGCTCTGGTGTTGACTTGCAGTTAGGGTACAACTTCTCTATCGGTGATATGGGCGATATTACGACCAGCATGGGCATTAGCTATACACTTGCCTATGATATTGTGACTGACTCAGGCGCTAACATTGATGGTGTTGGAAGTCGTAACAATGGCAACAGCATTGGTCACCCACTACCCGAATACAAAGCAAACTTGATTCTCGGTTGGTCTAAAGAAAATCATGGTGCCTCTGTGATCGTGCGTCACATTGACGGATACACTGACGATACAGCGCAGAGCGCGCTGCGAGGGGCCTACATCGGTTTCGCACCTGAAATTGATAGCTTCACCACTGTCGATTTGCAATACAACTTTGAACTGCCTGCTTTGAGCTTTCAGGACGAGGGCAGTGTGTTGACTTTCGGTGTCAAGAATGTAGGAAACGAAGTTCCACCTCGGGTTAATACCGATGGCGGTTTCGATCCTTTCACTCATGATCCACGCGGACGCATTTATTACGGACGAGTTACTTTCGGTCTATAATAATTGATTAACGTCTAAGTAAGTGAAATCTAAACGCCAATCGATATTGATTGGCGTTTTTTTTTGGGAATGAAAATGAATATGATCAAGACGGGAAAACGTTGCATACTGATTTTGGCGGCCTTGTTAATCGCTGCTTGCCAAACTGCACCCGAAGAAGGAACAATAAAAGAAACGAAGTCCGAAACGGTTAAGACAGTTGAAACTTTGGAGACAGCTGAGACAAGTGAACCAAAACTGATTTGTGTAAGGGAGCGTCCAACTGGCTCACACTTTATGAAAAAAGTCTGTCGCACCAGGGCGCAAATCAAGGCGATGAGACGCGATACGCAAGAAATGATAGATTCTATTGGTCCTGGGTCGCAACCCGGAGGCCCAACTAATCAGTAGGTTTAGTCTCAGAGGATCCTCGCGAGCCAAAGGCCCTGATCCAGCCGGGGTTTCAAGTGACCGAGCAATTGGACTCTGAGACTAACAAGGAGCTGTAAGGCCCCTCTGATAAATCGGTATTCAAATTACTTCAATACGTAGACCTTGACCATTAGTTCTCTATCCGCTGGTCTAAACGTTATGATGTCGAGGTTCATCGTTCCGTCACTAATGGCAACCACGTTGCGCATAGTCACCGTGCCATCAACCACTTCCCAACGACCTGAAAAGTTACCGGCAACAATCTCATCGCCTGTGGCACCTCGACCGGAGCCATAAACAGTGCCGCTTCGTCTTCCCTCACCGTCGTAACGTAAACGGTAAGTAGCATAAACACGGCCATATTCGCCCATATCGCCCTCAGCGCTAATAACAGACTCATCATCTCCTAAAATCAGTGACGTAATATCCATGGCGGTGTCAGCTTGACGCTTCTCAAGGGCCAGGGGGTTTCCAAAAGCGCTGATTGACAACAATATTGAAACCAAACCTACGATAATATTTTTCATCTTTCTAATCTCCTTATGCATAACCAGTATTGGCATAATAATTATGACAACTGAGGAGATTTTTGCGCGATTATCTGTCGAAAACTTTTACTTCTTGTTGGCTAAAAGATTGCTTCGTATTCATAGCGAATTAAAACCATTGAAATTTGGACATTAGGACAGCTCCGAAATCGATCGGGTTTAGCGTCTCTGTCTGAGCGACCCTGTCTGAGCGACCCTGTCTGAGCGACCCTGTCAAAGCGACGCTAATGAGATTGTTGTGATAAAGGGCAGGGTTGACTAATTAGTCGGTTCTGAGCATTGTCTCGGTAAGGCGATTTTGACTTTAGAAAGATTTAGAAGAGGAGAGAAGCAAGTGTCAGTAACAGATACCCACAACGCCTATGATTTTGATGCCGACGTGTTGCGAGACAAGTACCGCGCAGAACGAGATAAGCGCGTTCGCGATGATGGCAACGATCAATATCTCGAAGTGAAGGGTGACTTCTCACACTATGTCGACGACCCGTATGTTGAGAAGGGCTTTGATCGTGATGCGCTCACAGAAGAGCTCGAAGTGCTGGTCATTGGCGGTGGCTTTGGCGGCATGCTAGCGGCAGCAAGATTGATTGAGCAAGGCATCACAGATATAAAAATCATAGAGAAAGGCGGCGGTTTTGGCGGTACCTGGTATTGGAATCGATACCCAGGTGCCTCTTGCGATATTGAATCGTACGTCTATTTGCCGATGCTCGAAGAAACTGGTTTTGTACCCCGCCAAAAATACACTGATGCGCCTGAAACATTAGCTTATTGCCAAGTGCTCGCAGAGAAGTTTGGTTTGAATGATCTAGCTTTGATGCAGACAGAAGTTGTTTCTACAGAATGGGACGAAGCAACATGCCGCTGGACAGTCACGACGAATCGTCAAGATAATTTAAAAGCACGATATGTTGTTCACTCGAACGGACCATTAAACCGACCGAAGCTACCAGCAATAAAAGGCATTGGTGATTACAAGGGCCACACCTTTCACACCAGTCGATGGGATTATGACTACACCGGTGGTAACTCTCATGGCGGTCTAGATAAGTTGGCTGATAAACGCGTCGCGATTATAGGTACAGGTGCAACTGCGGTTCAGTGTGTCCCCCATTTAGGCGCAGGTGCCAAAGAACTCTTCGTGTTCCAGAGAACCCCATCCTCCATTAGTGTACGTAATAACCAACCCACTGATCCAGATTGGTTAGGCACGCAAAAAAGCGGTTGGCAAAATGAACGACGAACTAACTTCGAATCTTTAATGACAGGTGCGCCAGTAAAAGAGGATCTGGTCAGCGACGGTTGGACCGAAGCATTTCGACGCTTGTTTGGGCAACTTCGAGATGAAGCCCCATCAAAGTTAAAAATTGCAGGCTGGGCGCTCGGCGGGGCGTTCGATAAAAACATGTATCAGCTCGGACCAAAGCAATACCTGATGAACAAAGCCATGAAACACATGGACATTGAGCGCAAAATTGAGCTTGCTGATATGGCCAATATGGAAAGGGTCCGAGCGCGTGCAGATGAGATGGTTCAAGATAAAGCAACAGCGGAGTCTCTCAAGCCCTACTACCGTCAGTTTTGTAAGCGACCTTGTTTTCATGATGAATATTTGAAGGCTTACAATTTACCAAACGTGCATCTAGTGGATACCGATGGCCAGGGAATCGACGAATTCACGGAGAACGGCGTTGTGTTTGGTGGCAAAGAATATGAGGTCGATTGCATTATATTTGCTACTGGCTTCGAGGTAGGCACTGACTATTCTAGGCGTGCTGGTTATGGCATATCCGGTGTGGATGGTTTAACCGTTTCAGAGAAATGGTCCAACGGACTGTCGACTTTCCATGGTATGCATGCCAAGGGTTTCCCTAACTGTTTCTTTTTTGGACCAGCGCAATCTGCGTTCACTGCAACTTATACGTTTTCGTTAGATGAAAATGGTATTCATCTAGCGCATATATTAAGCGAAGCGAAGAAGCGTGGCGCAACAAGGATTGAAGCCAGCGCTGAAGCTGAAGCTGCGTGGGTGCAAACAATTATTGATAAGGCGCGTTTAACTGCAGATTTTCAGAGCACCTGTACGCCTGGTTATTACAACAACGAAGGTCATGTGAACGTTGCGCCTCAAAACAATTTCTATGGCGGCGGTCCCATTGAGTTCTTCAAACTAATGAAGAAATGGCGTAATGGTAAATTAGAAGGTCTCGAAGTTCGGAATTAGCACGTCTTTGACGTGTGCTGAGAATCTTAACTCGCGAGCAGAAGTGGGGACGTATAAACCTCGATTTTCTGTGAACGGTCATTGATGACTATTGCTGATGATGATTGGAAACTAACTTTGTTTGTAGGCTGATTTTTCGCAACCAGAACCAGCTAAAGAAACACAGACTTCAAAAGCTAAGCGATTGCGGCCACGAAAAACCGGCAAACTATCCAGATTATACTAGGTGTAAACGGGGAACTTGGCGCACAGCGCCTTAACTTTCTCTCGAACGCTATCGATAACAGCAACATTGTCGATGTCATCCAACACTTCGCAGATCCAGCCAACCAGCAGCGTCGATTCGGCCTCTTTAAACCCTCGGGTTGTGATCGCAGGTGAGCCGAGACGCAGGCCGCTGGTCACGAAGGGAGACCTAGGGTCATTTGGGACGGCATTCTTATTGACGGTAATGAACGCTTGGCCAAGCGCCAGATCGGCGGCTTTACCCGTGATACCCTTATCAATCAGATCGAGTAGGAAAAGGTGATTTTCAGTGCCGCCAGATACGACATTGTAACCATTAGCAATAAACGCGGCGGCCATCGCCTTGGCATTTTTCACGACCTGCTGCTGATAGGTCCTAAACTCCGGTTCCAGCGCCTCTTTGAAGGCCACTGCCTTGGCCGCGATGACATGCATCAATGGCCCACCCTGGCTGCCAGGGAATATCATTGAGTTAAACTTTTTGTCCAGCTCAGGTTGGCCTTTGCTCAGAATCAAGCCGCCACGAGGACCGCGTAGAGTCTTGTGTGTTGTGGTTGTGACTACATGGGCATGTGGCAGCGGAGAAGAATAAACCCCTGCGGCGATTAGGCCGGCAACGTGCGCCATGTCCACGAAGAGATAAGCACCCACACTGTCAGCAATCTCTCTAAACCGAGCCCAGTCCCAGATCATGGAGTAAGCTGAGAATCCCGCGATAATCATCTTTGGCTTATGCTCTTTAGCCAAGGCTTCTACCTGCTCGTAGTCGATTTCACCCGTTTCAGCGTTCAGGCCATACTGGACGGCGTTATAGATCTTACCTGAAAAATTTGGCGCGGCGCCGTGCGTCAGGTGCCCACCATGGTCTAGACTCAGTCCAAGGAAAGTGTCGCCGGGCTCTAAAAGTGCCATATAAACAGCGGCATTAGCCTGCGACCCGGAGTGCGGCTGAACGTTGGCATAGTCTGCATCAAACAGTTCCTTAGCTCGATCAATCGCGAGTTGTTCTACGACGTCAACGTTCTCGCAGCCGCCGTAATAACGCTTACCCGGATAGCCCTCGGCGTATTTATTCGTCAAAACAGAGCCCTGCAGCTCCATCACGTGGTGACTGGTGTAATTCTCTGAGGCGATGAGCTCAATGTGTTGCTCTTGCCGAACCTCTTCCTTGGCAACCGCAACAGCTAGCTCAGGATCAAACTCGGCTAACTTTCCAGATTTTTCGAACATGGGTTTCCTCGTATTCACGCAGATTAAATCAAGGCCCGTATTGTAAGGAAATTCTCGCCTTTTGTTAGGGGCTAGAGGCGTATTTCTTGCTTTATTACAGGCAATGTAAAACGACTCAGGTTTAACATGAAGCGCCCTCACAATCGCCAAAAAATCACGGCGGAATTTTTTGAATCGAGGTAAATTATCCTTATCAACGAGTGTCCAAGAGCAATTGGGATACCGGGTGGGTATCTCCACCGTAGCTTGTTGGCACTGTGTGCTCTCGCTCGCATTTCACCGTCACGGCACCAAAAAGACCAACCGCTGACTCGCAGGTTTCGATGAATTGGAACACCGCCCACCGAGAATTGAAGCCTCGCACGAGGCTAACCGAGCATTACCTGACTACCTGTTAAGCGTGCCTCTTAGGCAGCTTCACTTGCCTGATACAGATCCTTCATTGCATCAAAGGTCATGGTGGCAACAACCTCATGGTTCGTGTCTAGTATTTCATAGATTGGTTTTTCAGCATCGTAAGGCCGTAAGCTAAACAGAATCACGACATCCTCGTCTCCACCACCTTCAGTGTGAGGTTCATCACTCGCCGGCGAAGCCTTAAAAGTACCCGCGGGACGCACTTCGCGGAGTTCTCCTTCTAGGCTATAAATCCGATGCTCGCCTTTCACCACGAAAGTATTGAAATCCGATGTGTGCTTATGCCACAGAATTTTTTTATTTGCTTCAAACTTAAATAGGACATCGACTATTTTCGCTTTCTCATCGACATTGAGGATAGACATCCCAATATGATCGGCGGGGCTGCCATCAGGCCCTGGCAGTGGCTTCCAATTAACTGTATTTTCGTCGAACAGGGTTGAATTATTCATACTTCTCCAATTACCAGCGTAGGGAGTAACGAGAGTAACCGATCCAAAAACCAAAGGTAATCACTTTCATCTGCAAATAATTCTATGAGGGATTTTATAATTGGTTTTTGATCGATTCTGATGGTGTGGGAAATCGAGGCGCGGCGCAAGAATTGACCTTGCTGAATTCTCTTTTTGGCTTCATTTCTGAAATGCGTTTCATCAAATGGGAAGCGCGAACCTGCCAAAGCACGCTCGATAATAATGAGTGCTTCTTCCTCTTT
>CAJXBG010000110.1 GCA_913050215.1 uncultured Gammaproteobacteria bacterium | reverse complement strand
GTCAGATGTGCAGCAATCTCGAGCAGGGCGTCACCTAGCACTGTGCCACCGAAGATCCAGGCATTAAGTGCGTCGTGATTGGGTGCGCCCGCACCTGGCTGAGCGGCAATAGCTTCGTGGTAAAAGGTTTTTAGGTCGTCTGCAAGATGACGTACAAGCAGCGGCATATCAAACAGCCAATCGATACCTACTTTAGGAGACAGCGTTAAATCACCGGTCTCGGCGACGATCGCCAATGCACGGGCAACGCTTTCAACTTGGTCTGGCTCTGCGCCGGTTACACCAAACAGCGTTCGACCACGAGTAGCACGGGTTTCGGCAGACCAGGGCGCAAGACGGGTTACCTCGGCAATCAATTGATCGGTAATCGTATCGTCGTTTTTGACAGGAAAGCTCACAGGGCAAACCCACTCTTCTGCTGCTTCTTGGAAAGGGGCTTCTTTTTGATAATTTTCGATTGTTGGTTCGGTTGCTGTTGCTAACATTTCAAGTGCTGCGCGTAACACCTCCGTCTGGAACTCTGCATCATCCGCCATACCAAGGGGGCGCCCTAATGCAAAGGGTACCCAAAGTGCCCTAGGCGGACGCACCGCTTCGCTTTGTTCACGAATGAGGCTAATCGAGGCAGTGGCGACGCCGGCACGTTCGATATAGTTTGCGAGAGCGCCCACGGCACCCGTACAAATGGGTCACACAGGCACCATCAATGCGACGTCAACTTCATCGGCGGCCAACAACCTGCCAACTTCTTCGCCAGTCGCTGCCAGCGCCTCATGGTTGGGTTGTGCACCCATAAAAGAATAGTGCCAGTTTGAAACGCTGCCGATTTCTCCATCCGCCGCCATTTCACGTAGACGATCAAGGGGAAACCAAACATTCGGATCCTGCTGGAATGCACTTCGATCAAAATTGGTACTCACATGAGAAACAACCACATCAGCAAAGTCGATATCGCCGGGAAGCAAACGATAATCAATCGCGCCGATTTTGAACGGATCATCTGTTCTGCGATGCAGTCCCGCTGTTGAGATGATTGCGATTTTGGATTCAGCAAGCGGCTTTGGTGTAATCCAATTTGCAGGCGCAACCGGTCGCATCGCCGAGGCCCGCTGTCGCATATGCTCGGCTTCTACTTCATGTAAATCTGACAAGCGAACCACTGACGTTTTCCTCTAAGTGCTTCATTGCATCATTGGCGCTTCCGCATCACCACTGGATTCGGAATCCACCGTTAATCACAAACCCATCAAGCGGCGCATATACATCCCTGAACTGCGGGTTCTGAAGCGTGCCGGTGTTGATATTCTCAAATCTAGTTTGACGAGTATCTGTGAAATTTTCAAAGTTCAGAAACGCTGTCACCGTTTCCCCTATTTTTTTCTCCGTCATCACGCCATAAATCCAATAGCTCTCGCCATTAACATCCCCTGTTCGACGTTGTGAGCTGAAATAGTAGGCTTCAAGCCCTACACGAAAGTTGTCCTCTCGCTCCCATACCAGCACATTGTTAACTCGGTGTTGCGAGACTAACGCAAGATCCTGGTCGCCGGTATCTATTTCCTCTGAAGCATCAACATAGGTGTAACCAAGGAAATAGCGTATCTCGCCAAAACCAAAAATCAGGTTAAGCTCGGCGCCGCTGGCTTTTGTCGCACCGCTTTGCTGCGTAAATACAAACTGACCAGAATCCTGTTCAGTTACGTTTAATGCATCATCGATTTCCGTATAAAACAACAGTAGATTGCTCGTGAGCGACCAGCTTTCAGCGAACTCGACCCGATAATTGATATCAAAATTGAGTCCTCGTGACTTTTCAGCAATATATTCGCTAGAGTCAATCGGAACGATGTCCTGGTACTGGCGTTCGTCTGCTTCAGGTACAAAAAGGTTAGGCGTCTTGTAACCATAGCCACCACCCATTCTCACCGTGATATCAGGCGCCGGCAGAAACAATAGCGAAACACGAGGTAGCCAGAAATTACCATATTCCGAATGACTGTCTACTCGCATGCCTGCCTCCACCACAAACAGGGTCGATAAATCGCGCGTGTACTGTGCAAACACACCCTGAGTGTGCTCAGAATAGGTATGATCATAACCGGTCAACGGTTGCGCGTGATCGAATGCCTCTGTTGTGACGTTAGCGCCCATCACCCATGATGCTTGATCGATTTGACCGGCAAGTGTTAACTCATTAAAAGAGGAACGCTGCTCACCGGAGAAAAGATAACCTTGCGTTGCCAACTGCCGATCAAACCAGCTAGTGGCACTCTTAAAATCGAGTTCAATATCGTTATCAAAAACATGCGCGAGGCCAAAGCGGGTGTAGAACCGCGTACTGTCGTTGGACTCAAAGTAGTCGTTGGGTGATGCACCATCAATATACTCAATACTCCCCCCCAGTCGATCCTCTGTAATGAAACCCAGACCAAGATCGAGGTTGGTTTTGTCTGAAACGGAATAGAACCATCTTGGTGTAAAAGTGAACCGCTCAAACTCTGGGATTGCACTGATCCCGTTGTCTGCAGGCTCATAAGCCGAGCCTTGATTATAGCTAGCAAAAAGCGTGACGCCCTGTGTGTCGTGTTCAGAGGAATGAAACGCTGAGACATCAACACCGTTGGCTGATGTGGCATTTAACATCAGGGCCGTTTCAGGTGTTTCTTCCGGTGTTTTTGATACAAGATTGATAAGACCCGCAATCGCACCCCCACCATAAAGTGTGGACGACGCGCCCTTGACGACTTCAACTTGTTTCAAGTCCAGCGGCGCAATCTGCAGCAGGCTTAAACTACCGGAAAAACCGGCATAGACAGGTAGGCCGTCACGAAGTAGTTGGGTATATCTGCCATCTAATCCCTGAATCCTGACGCTCGAGTTAAAACTTGTCGCTGATGTTTGTTGCACTTGAATACCTGTGCTTTCATTTAACATCATGCGAATATCGCCGGGTTTCATATTGGCTTTTTCTCGCAACTCCTCTGCGCCCAAAATCTGCACGCGTAAAGGCGTGTCATCAAGGGTGCGATGATGACGCGCAGATATCACGACGACCTCTTCCATTGCGTCACCGTGCGCAATCGCCAAAGGCATATTAGAAAAAGAAGCAAATAGCAGGATTATCAGCGCTACGTCATCAAGCAGGTTCTTTTGGTCTTTATTCATACACAAAGCTTAATTTAGTCACGGATATTTTTGATTGGGTATTGCAAACCTCCGAGATTCGATCTGTACGTCAAATAGATCAAAAATGCCAAGGGTAATCAGATCAACTTACTCAGACCGGAGAGTGCCGACCTTACGCCAAAACGTCGCTGATTGTTATCTTGCAATATCGAACGCAACTTTTATGGCGCCACCGGCTCGATTTGCGGCGACCGTGAACGCTTCCTCAACACCTTCCAATGGGAAACGGTGTGTCACCAAGGCTTTCGCTGCTGCTTCGTCATGCAGCAAAATCAATGCAGCCTCATCAAAACTTCGCTGCGGTCGATCGAAGCGATAACCCATCGAGGGAATAAGTTCGAGTTCTTTGCTACAAAATGGCATTTCAATCGTAATGCCATCCCAAGAGGCGCCCAGCAGACCTATGCGGCCCATGGGTTTTGCATGTTGGGTTGCCTGCCGTAACGACTGCGTTGTGCCAACTGCATCAATGACCACATCGTATTCACCCCGGGGCGCCAAACCTGCACCGAGTGCCTCAGCTGCAACTTTTTGATGCTCATGACGCGCAGCAATATCATATTTTATTTGCCTTGACCGCAGCACCGCACCGGCCGCAAGACCAATGGGTCCGGCGCCCACAATCAGTACCCGGTCATTCTCTCTCACTCTTGCTCGATCCAATCCATGTACCGCAACCGCCATGGGTTCCACTAAACAAGCGACACTGATATCAAGCCCTGTAGGCAATTCCACGAGGCATCTAGCAGGCACATTCACATATTCCGCCATACCTCCGTCACCACGCACACCCATCAGATAAAGACCGGCATCACAGTGCAGGCGAAGCCCACTGTCGCAGTTAATGCATTGACCACAACCGGCAATTGGTTCCACCGCCACTGCTTTCCCATCCGGGGTTATACCCGCGAATTCATGGCCGACAATATGATTGCCCAATGCGCCCTGTGCCATCAGATGAATATCTGATCCGCAGATAGAAGATGATACAACTTTGATCTTGACCCCATCGCCATTCGGCTCGGGTGCGTCTACCAAGACAGGCTGTTTATCAACCACCATGATCGCTTTCATAGGCAGTTCAGCGCAGTTAAAAAGTTTTGCGTTCGAGTAAAAACGGCATCCGCCCGGTCCTGGAGTTCAGGGTACTGTTCACGTAAAACTCTGGATCTAATCTCTAGACTCAATGGCATACCGGGTCCAATGATGTCGAGTAGCGCTTCTAAAGGTAACTCCCCTTCACCGGGGATAGATCTTAAATGAACGGCATCTTCCAATATCCCTGCGTAAGTTGAATCCGCAAGCGTGGCGGTCGCATCACAAATTTGCACGTAAGGAATCAATTGCCCCGGTGTAGCTTCGTTAGAGATTAGATTAGCGACGTCTTCTATAGTGGCGCCGGTTCTTTGCAGGTGCAATGCATCAATCAGGATGGCACCTCTGGGGTCTGACACGTCGTTCACAACCTCCACTGCTTTCTGTAAAGAATTAATTTCTGTAATGGCCAAAAACTCCAACACGACGCGAATATCACTGCCAGCGACCTGTTCGCAGAAGTATTTAAACCGCTTTTTAGTATCGCTAATATCAGGTTCAGATGAGACACATAGGATGTTTTTCGCATTGATGGTCTTGGCAATATCGATCACTCGATTGTGCTTATCTAAGGGCTCATCTGGTCGAAACCACACAACTTCAATATCCAGAGCAGTGATACCGGTTTCAGCGAGCGCTTGTTTCACCTTCTCCGTGCGCTCATTGGTCCACGTTTCTAAATCGCACCAAACACCGACCGCATTAAACCCTGCATTAGCTGCAGCATATATCACCTGTTCAGGAGAGAATTCCTGCACGACGCCGGCCGCAAGAGAAACGAGACGAGACTGGCTTGATCTGGGATTCATGTTTTCTCTCCTGCGTTTCAAATTTGCATGGACCATGCTATTTTTCGTTAGCATACCAGTTCCAGTCCCCCGTCAAACCATTATATGCGGGCGGCAGAGGATCGAGAGGACCAAAAAACACACAGCTAGCGCAAAACGACTCGGAGTAAATGTGAAGATTCTTTCTTTTTTGATTTTCATTCCACTTCAAATCCTGATGATACCTTTCGCTATCACCGGTGTCCTGTGGACCGCCTACAAACAGGTTCTCGTCAGCAAAAAGCTTGGTACATCTCAAACCGCCATTGAAGTTTTGAATGGTCGCTGGACAATGCATGTTTTTGGCATGCGGCAAGATATTGCGGCCGCTAAGCTCGCAAACAGACTACCCAACACTTCCACACTTGGCCTATGGCTTGTGCTCTTCCCGCTCTGGTTGAAATACAAAATCAGCGGCAGCTACTTTGCCTATCCGATCCTACCTGTGTCGGGAAAAGAGAGCATTGCTGAATTGATCATCGCAAGAACAACTTACCTAGACCATATGATCAAACGCGTGATCAAAAGCACCGAACAATTTGTCGTCATGGGCGCCGGTTATGACACGCGAGCCTACGACCCCGCTCTACTCAGGCAAACCTTTTTCGAACTCGATCATCAGACCACTCAAGCCATGAAAAAATCATGGCTCGCCAAAGCCGGCGTTGATGCCGGTCACGTCAACTTTGTTGCGTTAGATTTTTCGCAAGATGATCTGTTTGAAAAACTATCGGAATCAGGGTTTGATCAAAACAAACCTTCGGTTTTTTTGTGGGAAGGTGTAACCCTTTACCTTTTAGAGTCTGATGTGAAAAAAATGCTGCGGACATTTAAACAGCAAGCGGCGCCGAATAGTGTTCTGCTAGTAGACTTTTATGCGCAGCGATTAATCAAAATGATGGATAACAAGGCAGCAGCGAGCGCACTAGACCTGACCAATGAAGGACTCACTTTTGGCTTACCCTTGGAAACCAATGAATCAGACGTGTTTAACGAATTTATAGAAAGCCAGGGCTTGATTGTCGGCGAAACTCATTACCTTGGAAGTGAGACTAAGAAGGGTTGTTATGCCGTGATCAGTGAAATAAGACGACCAGAATAGACTCCGCTCCTACTTTGCCGGGCGGCCCACCTTTCTAAACTGCTAAACCGCAAATCTTACACTACGTTAAAAAATACATTCATCTTATTTGTTATCGACTCAAGATCAATCGCAATTAAACCTGACGCCGATGCGGCGAATTTGCTGACAATCATTCTCGCCATGCCCGAGGCTTAATGGCATGTTTCCTATGGTCAGATATCAAGTAGACTAGGTTCATTAAATAAGTCTCAGGAAAACAAAATGTCAACAAACGAAAGCGTCCCGCGCGGTTATGTTATTGCGGGAATTATTTTCATCCTCATCGGGCTATCTGTGTTCGCCATTCGACTGACCCATTCCGGCACCTATGCCATACCGCACGGAGCAGCGTTTTATAGCGCGCTCATCTTGTTACCGCTTGGCGGCCTTTTAATGTGGACCGGCACTCGCGAGTTCGCGCGCTGGATTGTCATGATAATTGCGGTTATCGCAACGCTTCCCTGCATCTACTCCATCGGCGGAGAATCGCAGGAGGTGATCTCGCTTTATGCAACAGATGCCGAAAACAATCCCGTTGATCTTAGACTCTGGATAGTTGATCGAGAGGACGGCGCCTGGGTTGGTATGGGGCGTGAGAAAGCCATCAATCACAAACTCGATGGCGCAAAATTGGAGATGCTGCGCGCGGGAAAGCGCGTATGCGTTGTTCCCAGCTTAAGTCAAGATCAATCTACGACACGCGCCATACATGCAATGAAAGTTCAGAAATACACGACTGCAAGAATTGGCGGGGCGTTGGGGTTTTATCCGTTAGAGGCGACACCTTCAACCGTGGTTCTGCGACTCGACCCCTGCTCGGCGTAACAGAACCTGAACACTGGAACCTTTGATGCCAATATATCCTGCTGACGGCTCAAAGCCTCTGGGGTATATTAGGTCAAAACCACCCATCGAGAGGTTCAAATGCCTTATATCGAAAATCGTCTAGTACACGACGCCGACAGCCATTTAATGGAAATGTCCGATTGTCTTAATCCCTATTTTGAGAAAGACCTTCTCAGGCGATTTCTCGATCATCCAAATCTGGGCGTACGAGTAGGGAATCGATTGGCTATCGAAGATGCGCAAAAGCGCCAAGCGGATGAGGGATTCCGTGCAGATGCCGGCAAAAACATTATGTTGCGTAAGAACTATGATGCTCAGGGTGCATTCCTGAAGGAAGACCGCCCCGCGGCCATTGATCACATCGGTGCTGCGAGCCAGTTGGTTTTTACCACCTTTTGTTTGGGTAATTTTGGCTTCGACCAGGCCGGTGACCCAGACCTGTGTTACGGCACAGCAACCGCACACAATCGCATGATGACTGATTTCTGCTCGGTCGATAAGCGACTGCTTGCTACCGCTTACATCCCGCTTGAGGACTTTGACCGCGCCATCGCCGCCACAAAAGCTGCCATAGCGATGGGCGCCAAGGCTTTGATGATACCCTCTTGGTGCCCACAAGATCACTCACCCACTCACACCGGTCTCTTCCCTGTTTGGGCCATGGCCGAGGAAGCTGGATTACCGATACTCTTCCATGTCGGCGGCGAAGATAAGCTTAACCCGACGTATAAAAAGAATGGCTTACCCGCGGTGCCGGATTTTCACGGTGGCGATGCGAACTTTACCTCTATTAGCTATATACCTATTTCGACCTCGGTACAGCAAACACTGGCAACGTTTATTATCGACGGCATTTTTGACAAGTTCCCCAATCTGAAGTGGGGCGCCATCGAACTGGGCGCATCGTGGTTACCCGGATGGCTGCGTAACATGGATTCAGCAGCGCACGCATTTGTTAAAAACGAGGAACGACTGCAAAAACTATCAGCCAAACCCTCTGAAATAGCCCGAAGACAGCTGCGCGTGACGCCATACCCTCATGAAGATACAGGCTGGATCATACGCAACTCCCATGAAGAGATGTGCCTGTTCTCGACAGACTATCCGCATGTAGAAGGCGGACGAAATCCGCTTAAGCGATTTGGCGAAACGCTGGGTGAGCTTTCCCCGTCAGCAGTTGATGGCTTCTACGCTGAAAACTTCATCAACATGATGGGTGAAGGATTAGCGCCGGAGCTCAGGCGACCTGCAGGCAATATTTAACGAGCGACCTGCGTCTGATCAACCGACAGCCACGCAGACACAATTGAAGATATCTTCTGGCTCGAAACAGGAAACTGAAGTGAGTAACAACCCATGGCGGATATGATAATCCACCCGATCAATCACAGCTTTGTCGCGGAGATATCAGGCGTTGACATCGAGTCGCTTACTGAAGATGACTTCAACAAGATATACCAGGCATGGTTAACCTATGGCGTACTGAGAATTAGGCACCAGCAACTGGATGAAGACGCACTACAAAGCTTCAGCGCCAGATTCGGGCCGCTAGAAGAAATACCCATGGGACGACTACCGGAATCAGCTAGAGCAAAAATAAAAAATCGCTATGTGACTCAGCTTTCAAACATCATCGAAAATGGCAAACCTATTGGCGGGCTAGGTAACGCCGAAGCCAGTTGGCATTCAGATATGACCTATGTTGAGACGCCCCCTCCGGCAAGTGTTTTGCTTGGCATCGAAATTCCGGCTGAAGGTGGCGATACTTACTTTGCTGACCAGCACGCAGCACTTGCAGCTATGCCTGAAGCGTTGGTCAAACGAATTGCAGCGCTTGGCATCAAACACGATGCATCTCACACTAGCGTGGGCAAACTGCGTCCAGGTTTCGAACCCTTTGATGACCCTAGAGAAGCGCCTGGTGCGATACATCCCATTGTCAATACACACGCTGAAACAGGAGCACCAACACTGTATCTTGGTCGACGAGAGTGGGCGTATATACCCGGCCTAGAACTTGACGCCAGCGAAGCTTTGTTGGATGAAATTTGGTCTTACGCGGCGCTGCCAGCCAACGTCTGGAAACAGCGATGGCAGCCCTACGATTTGATCATATGGGACAATCGCCGCGTACTGCACCGCCGGGATAACTTTGACCAGCATGCCCGTCGTTTGATGAAACGTTGCCAAGTACTGAGCAAAACATAAGGAAAGATAACATCATGAGTCCCCTCGCTACCGTCCAGCACTACTTCGATTTATCTAACAATCGGGATCTGGAAAAAGTATTTAAGTTATTTGCTCTCGATGCAACTTATAGCTCGGACAACACAGGCTTGTATTTTGGCATCTCAGACATCCGGGATATGATGCAAAACTTTTTTGATCACTATCCTGAATTGCATTGGGAGATTCATTCAATTCAGGAAACCACTCCGCAAATTATCGAGCTCGACTTCACATTGAGAGGAACCGACACTCGAGGCGAAAAAATCATCAGACCCGGTATCGAGCGAATCGTAGTCGTTAGCGAGCAGCTTAGACATATTGAGGTGCGGAACACTTAACTCACCACGGAAAGGCGTGCTGGCTGTTGAACCATGGAAGTTAAAGCACTCTTTATTTGTCGCTTCAAACGCAGCAACAAGGATGGGAAAAATATTCCGGCAAACACCCCGCTAGCACACGCGAGTGATCAACTTCCTAACTTCTACGTGGGTTTCTATCGCAGAGGCCAACTTTCTGTCCTTCTCGGTAATGCTGTTTCCGGCATCGTGCGTCGTCAACCTAATTGAGACCCGATTGTAGACATTCGACCATTCGGGGTGGTGGTTTTGTGCCTCGGCTAGCTCAGCGACGATTGTCATGAAAGCGAAAGCATCAATAAAATCCTTGAACAAGAGTTCTGCTACCAGCGCATCTCCCTTTTCTTGCCACATGTTGCTCATCGTTTATTCACTGCACAATTTTCAGGCGCACAAGCGTCATCTAGCTCTATCCAGTCTATCGTCAAATCAAAGTATCCGTCGATTCCATCAGCTATTATTATCCCCATGGCTGCGATTTCAGCCGCGGCTAGGGGCGGCCGATCTAGACGACGACCGCGCCACGCGGCATAAAAATCACCGATAGGTAACTCCAGCACCTGCCATTCTCCGACCGAGGTGGCAAAGTCAGCTTGGTAAGATGCCTGATCACCATCGACAAACAACCTGAACTTGTAGGTTCGACCATCACCGCGAACCTTAAGACGAACGACAGAATACATCGACAGGTCCCAGTCTTGACTTCCACTTCTCAATGAAGCGAAGCCTCCGCCATTGGTGTTAAGCGTGCCACTAAAACGAAGTTGTTCATTTTGATTAACGAAACTGCTCTCTGAACGCCCACCCATAACGCCGTCATTGACCACCTGCCAGTCCATGTTGGTGTGAACCGAATCTATGCCCATGACCCGCATGGGTGCGGCCAAGGCTGATGAACTTAATATCGTCATGAATACCACTAATATTTTGAACAATGTCATCGTGAGAAAAAAATCATCGTGAAAGACAGTTCCCGTGAAAATCAGACTCGCTGAAGTCTAGGAGGTCTGAGTAAAGCAGAATGAAGTACCAGTGTAAATTGCACTTCAGCTCTTATTAGGCACCAGGCGAAATGTCTCAGTGGGTCTGGACAAGTTTGGCGGCGAAGACGATCAAGCATCATCGGATGATGTTGTTAAAGCGATAGAGGTCTCGGCAACCGCAGATAGCCTGTTGGTTATCCGTCTATTTTAGTGGTTATAATCACAACTCACATTGACCTGATAACAAATTCGGTTGAAATTTATGGAACTGAAATTTAGCGACATTACGCCATCATTCGGTGTTGAGCTGTCCGAAGATTATCAACTAACCCACTTCGGTGATAATGAAATTACCTGGCTAAAGCAGTTAGCTGCTGAACGTGGCGTTGTTGTTGTTCGTGATCAAGCCATGGACGCACAAAGCCAGGCTGAATTTGGGCGCCGGCTTGGCAACTTGTTTAAATCTCCGATGAGCAAGAAAGATGTGCCCGAGGAACTCATTCCGATTTTCGCTGGTCCCAAATCTAAGGCAGTCGCGGGTGCTGGTTGGCATTCCGATGTATCCAGTGAAGCGATCACACCAGGTCTTTCCATGTTGAGGATGGAAGTCGTCCCAGCCAGCGGCGGTGACACGCTTTTTGCGGATATGTACCGCGCGTTTGAAACCTTATCCCCTTCTATGCAGGCATTTCTTAAGCAACTGAGCGCGCGACACGATCCTAAAGGACACTATCTCTATTTAAGTGGGGCAAAAAAACTTGAAGAGTTACCTTCTGCGGTGCACCCAGTTGTCAGAACACACCCGCTAACCGATCGAAACGCACTTTTTGTGAACGCCGGCTTTGTTGGCCAAATACAGGAGCTCAGTCCTCGTGAAAGCGAAGCTCTGTTATCAATGTTATATGACCACATTGCCTATTCAGTCAGTATTCAATGCAGAATTCAGTGGGCGCCAAATACCGTGGTGTTTTGGGACAATCGTGTCGTCCAACATCACGCAGCCTTTGATTATTTCCCAGAAGTCAGACGAGGTTATCGTCTGACTGTCGTTGGCGAAGCACCATTCCTTAACGATAAAAACTAAACACCAGAACTCGTATTTTTATCTCAAGTCACCCAACTAGTCTGCTTTGGCCAGTTTCTCCAGATTGTTCTGATGTGTTTCGCGGTCTATTTTATATCGAGATATCAGATAGATCGCTAAGAAATACAACCCGCAGTAGGCAGGTAAGAAGAAACCAGCCAGATCGCCGCGCATTTCCATGGTCATATCTTCCACGCCCTTGATGCCGTCCATCCCTACCAATGAAACGATAGAGCCCGCTAAAATAATACCCAGTGCGCTGACAGCTTTGCCGGCAAAACTTCTCGCTGCATAGAAAAGCCCCTCCGACCGGCGCGAGGTGGTCACTTCACTATCCTCCACGACATCTGCCATCATTGAGTCGAGCATCACGCCACCGACAATAAAGCCAACTACCTCAGTCATCACGAACACAGAATAAATCATGAGACTATTCCAACCACCAGATTCGGGCCAAATACCTGCCAAGGTAGAAATGTACGGGATAGGGTAAAGCAGTATCGCACCAAACAACGCGATCATCGCGGCGCGTTTCTTGCCGAGACGTTTGCCGAGTGCCGGCGCCAAGAAGTAGGCGATTGCAGGAGAAGCAAAAACGAAGACGCCAGTAATCGCTATCTGTGGACCACTAAATTCGAAGAAGTAAGTCACATTGTAAAGATAAAGTGCGGTGGACATGCCTCCGGCGGCACCCACAAAAAGGGAGTAAGCGAATAACCAGAAAAAATTGGCATTCTTGACTGATTGCCCGATCTGCTTAATTTCTGAAAATATTTCTCTAAACCGGAACGATTCCGTCGGCTGCGGCATGGCAGATGCCGCTTTCTGCGTGCCAAGTGACGAGATTAAAATGCTGGCAGCGATGACAAGCGCACCTACGGTGCCATAGATGCTGTAACCCGCTTGAACTGCAACGCCATAGGCGCCGACCCAAATACCCATATTGATCACGTGCAGGCCGTTACCACCATACCAACCAAAGGCATGACGCAATGCCAGCCATTTATTACGCTCATCATAGTCCTTCACAAGGTCTGGCAGCAGCGCGACGGAGGGAACCTCTACCAATGTAACCGCCGTACGAATGAGAATTGCCGTGCCCAGCAAATAGAACCAACGATTCGCTTCCGTGATATCAATCACAGGGTTAAACAGCGCATAAAAAGAGATCGGCAGCAGAATAAACCCCGCATACATAAATGGGTGACGACGCCCCAATTTTGACTGGGTTTTATCAGACCAATGTCCAAGTAACAGATCAGACACCGCATCCCAAGTCATCGCAACAGCGAGCGCAGTCGCTGCCAAGTATCCAGGAATACCCATCACCTGAGTTGAATAAATCAGTAGCAGATAACTAAACGCGTTGTTTTTGATGCCAAAGGCAACCGAGGCCGAGCCGTAGTACCAGTACAGGGGGTTCTTCTCAGGTCTTGCGCTCATGACTCATCCTTTTTAACTCTTGGGAGAGTATGCCGGAATAATTTGGATCGGGAAATGTTTTGAG
>CAJXBG010000109.1 GCA_913050215.1 uncultured Gammaproteobacteria bacterium | reverse complement strand
TAGGCACGATACCAAAAGTCACAAGATTGCCAGCAATCGCGAGATCGACAGCTGACTTCACGTGTGCCTGAAACAGCGACTTGTCTGTCACACTATGATCTGCCGGCAGCACAATGAGAATCGCATCTGGTTCGACACTCAATGCTGCAACAGCAATTGCGGGCGCTGTATTTCTACCGACCGGCTCAAGAATAATCTTTCCCGTCGTGCACCCCGCTTCTCTCATCTGCTCAGCGACTAAAAATCGATGTGCCTCGTTGCACACAACAATTGGATCTTCCAATCCATCAAGTCCCTCAAGACGGAGAATCGTGTCCTGCAGCATGCTTGTAGGGTTCAGTAACGGCAGTAACTGTTTGGGATATTCTTCCCGAGAAAGCGGCCACAAACGAGAACCTGAGCCACCAGAGAGGATAAGAGGGTATATTTTAGGCATTGCTCATTTTCGGCTGTGGAAAACTGGAGTCTAACATTTTCATTGGTTAGCAATATAGGAAATAGAATTTCCAGCTTCATAGCAGCGAATAAAAATTGAGCATCTCCGTAACCTATGCTCAGCCATCGCCAACATAGCGCCAATCGGTTTGAATCATGCCCGAAAAGCTGGCTTTTTAATCAAACCTTTCGCGTCATTGACTATCGTCAACACCATTTTTGTTAATCGACGGGCAATACCAGAAAGACACGTCGCCCTGTTGCATTTGTTTGGTGCAACGCGGTTTTAGCCGTGGCTCGAACGATTTAATCCACATGTCTCGAACAGCAATATATTTCGTATTTGGACTGCCGCTATCTGGCCAAACCCTGCCGTGGGTCGCCACGCCGCCGCCATAAAAAACAAAGGAAAATGTCTCTGCACCGGTGTAATGCAAAGGTCCCGGATCCAGTTTATTTAACCGGTGATATTCATCGATGACAGGCTTCTGGTTGTACTTGTGACTCTTAAAATAGAATTCGTAAGCCGTTAATAACAACACGAAAAAAAAGACAGCAAAAACAAAACCCAACCACTGGATCTGTGCTGGGCGCAGCGTCGTCGCCATGACCAAGAGTATTGCCGCTGAAGGCAACATCGGGATGACATAAGTAGGTATGATATTGCCAGCAAAGGTAAAGAACAGTGTCGGCATGAGCAACCAAAGCCCGAGATAAACCGATAAGGGCTTCTCGACAGCTAACGCCTTTGCAAATAACTTATCTCTTCGGAATATCAATTCCCATAAGATGATAAATAACCATGGCAGTAGACCAATCAACAAAAATAGCCAGATCATTCCAATAGGCTGATCTTTTGCCGCACCGTAAAGATCGCCCTCCCACCCAGGTTCAGTGAACCGATAGAAGTGCTCACCTATGAGAAAATACTCAAGAAAACCGGGTGTGCGCTGTTCCTGAAGGTAATACCAGGGAGAGGCAATTAACAACATGAGTACGATGCCCGGCAAAAACCAGGTATTTCTGAAAGCTTTCAGAAATCTTCCCTGCGTTAATGCCCACACACCACAAGGGAGCCCACAGAGCACTAGCACCACTGGCCCCTTCGTAAGAAGCCCAATACCCAAACAGGACCAGAGCAAAATAGACCAGCCAACCAGCGCTTTTTCTTGGGTGAGGCACTGCCAGAACGCCAACATCACAGTTGTGGTGCATAAGGTCAAGAGAGGGTCAGTAAGAATTGTGCCGGCACTTTGGAGCACCATGAAGAAGGAACTGTATACGAAGCACACCGGCAATATTAAAGCCGTTCGATCGAGCAACCTTAACCAGCAACTGATCACAAGCATGGTTGCCGCTGTGTAGAGTATCGAGGGTAATCTCGTCGCAAGTTCCGAGACGCCAAAAACGTAGTAACTGAGCGTTGTGCTCCAGAAAGCTAGCGGCGGTTTGCCCCAAAACGGCTGATCATCCCGATACCAAAGTGGTATCCATTGATCTAACACAAAGGCTTTTCTGGCGATTTCAGCGTACCTGGCTTCCGTGAATTCCATCACAGGAATATAGGAGGCAAGCCACACCCGACCGGCTACAATAATGAAGAGTAGCAAAACCCAAATCTTGTTTGTCTGTAAATAGCTAATCAAGGCCTGTGGCCCCTTGCCCACGACTTTCAGAATATGATCTGATTATGCATTCGTTTCACTTGTAATTGTAGTAATCTCGATACCACTCGATGAATTTTGCCACACCCTGTTCAATTGTCGTGGAAGGTCGATATCCGATCTCTTGTCCCAGCGCATCAACATCGGCATAAGTTGTCACAACGTCACCAGGTTGCAATGGTGCAAGTTTGGTTACGGCCTTCTTCCCTATGTGTCTCTCCAGCGTCGCAACCCAATCCAATAGTTCAATCGGTGAATTATTTCCAATATTGTATATCTTGTAAGGTGCTAACTCGCTGCCAGCAACGGGTGGTGAGTCAAGCACATTGACAACGCCTTCAACAATATCATCGATATAAGTAAAGTCCCGCTGATGTTTACCATGGTTGAATAATTTTATCGGCGTTTCATTGAATATCGCATTCGCAAATAGGAAAGGAGACATATCTGGCCGCCCCCAGGGGCCATAGACGGTGAAGAAACGCAATCCTGTTGTTGGAAGCTGATACAGATGGCTATACACGTGGGCCATCAATTCATTACTTTTCTTGGTTGCCGCATACATCGAAACAGGATGATCAACCTGATCCTGAGTGGAGAAAGGTACTGTCTTGCTATTGCCATAAACAGAACTGGAGGAGGCATATACAAGATGTTTAACTTTTACTTTCTGAGCACCTACAAGAATATTCAAGAAACCACGAATGTTCGCTTCAATATACGCGTGCGGGTTTTCAATAGAATACCGAACACCGGCTTGTGCCGCCAAGTGAACAATGGCATCAACCCGCTCTGTTTCAAAAAAAGTTGCCAGCTCATCATCTTGTGCGATATCCAATTTTAAAAACTTGAAATTACCCGCTTGGGGCATCGCTTCTAGCTGTTGTAATCTTGCTTCTTTCAGGCTGGTATCATAGTAGTCGTTAATATTGTCGATACCGATAACCTGATCCCCGCGAGCGAGCAGATAAGTAGCAACATGGTATCCAATAAAGCCGGCAACACCGGTGACGAGTGTTTTCAAGACCCTTCTCCAGGTTTCGTGCCGACGCAAACTTTTTGTCTCAATTTCGCATTGATCAATAACATTGGTTCCTGCCTGACAAAGGGTTAAAGAGGCGCGTTGACTCGAACGCTGACATTGCCCGCGATAGCTTATGGTGCCAGTTTTTAACACCATAGTCAGTGAAAACCAGGTTCTTCAATAAAGGCAACGCGACCGCCAAGAAAAGCCTATTCTTCATCGGACGGCACATCGCGATGATCACACGCCGCGGCCTCACACTCCCTGTGACAAGGAAAATCTTCATAGGTTTTTCTGTTGGGCACTGTATTTATGCCATTAAAGAAATTCTTTCAAGACCTTCGACCGATCCCTATGTAGTCCATCCCGTGCTTTGCCACGACGGCAGGGTCATAGAGGTTTCGACCGTCAAAGATGACCTTCTCCCTAAGCTCGGTCGCTAGCCTGCTCAAGTCAGGTTGACGAAACTGCTTCCATTCAGTCATGACGAGTAAGGCGTCAGCATCGACAACCGCATCATACATATCCTTGGTATATTCCAGCCTGCTTGACAATTCTCCGAGGTCAATCTTAGTCGTCTCCATTGCCTCCGGATCATAGGCTGCTATGGTCGCGTTTCGCGCTAACAATCCACGAATCATCACCAGGGCAGAAGCCTCACGAACATCGTCCGTCTCGGGTTTAAAAGCCAGCCCCCAGATCGCGACCTTTTTACCCGACAAATCATCACCAAACCTTTCAGCAATCTTGTTTAGCAGCACTGTCTTTTGTTCCTGATTGCGTCTCTCAACAGCGCTAAAAATGTGGGCGTCTACACCCTGCTCTTCAGCCATCGAAACAAGCGCACGCACATCTTTTGGGAAACAGGAACCTCCGTAACCCGCGCCAGGATAGATAAATGAATAGCCAATTCGCGAATCAGAACCGATGCCTCGTCTCACATTTTCGACATCAACATCATACTTTTCACACATCAAAGCCATTTCGTTCATAAATGATATTTTTGTTGCAAGCATGGCGTTTGCAGCATATTTCGTCATCTCGGCATCGCGAACGCCCATGGTCTGAATTTTCTCGCGATTGCGTGAAAAAGAGGCATAGAGTTCAGACATAACACCGAAGCTACTTTCCTTGGCAGCGCCGATTACAATTCGATCCGGAGACATAAAGTCAGCAATTGCGGCACCTTCTTTCAAAAACTCAGGATTGCTCACCACGTCGAAATCAATCGTTTCACCACGCTGATTGAGTCGCTCAGTAATCATCTCGAGAACTTTGTCAGCCGTACCCACTGGCACGGTTGACTTGTCAACAACAATGATGGGCGACGTTAGTTTATCGCCAATCTGCCTCGCGACCGAGAGCACATGGGAAAGATCTGCGCTACCGTCCTCGTTTGGCGGCGTGCCGACGGCAATAAAAACAACCTGTGATTGATTTAAGGAGTCTTCTATTCTCGAAGTAAAATCCAATGTGCCCGCTGCGGTATTTTTTTCGACAAGTTGCGCGAGACCTGGCTCATGGATCGGCACCACACCTTGTCGGAGCTTCGTGAGCTTTTGTTCATCTATATCGACGCAGGTGACATGGTTCCCCATCTCGGAAAAGCAGGCACCCGTCACAAGACCCACATAGCCCGTTCCTATTATCGTAATCCTCAAACCTGTCCATCCGGGTAGTTTCCGCCTTGCGAGTAATAATTCTCATAAACATAGTTAGTCGCTTGAACGAACCCGTCTATTCGACCGCAATCAAAACGATTACCTTTAAACTTATACGCTAGGACTTTTCCGTTCTTCGCTTGTGTGGCAATTGCATCGGTAATTTGGACCTCACCGCCACGACCCGGCGGGGTATCCCGAATAATTTGGAAGATGTCAGGCGTCAAGATGTAGCGACCAATAATCGCCAGATTGGACGGCGCATCTTCGGGTTTTGGCTTTTCAACCATCGCCTCAATTTGATAAATGCCCTCATCTATTTCCTTGCCAGCAACCACACCATAGTTTTCAGTCTGGTCTCTGGGTATTTCTTCTATCGCGACAATCGAACACTGGTGCTTTTCATACAACGCCACCATTTGCTTTAGAACACCTGCGCCATCGTCATGCACACAGAAGTCATCTGCCAACAAGACAGCAAAAGGCTCTTCACCAATCAAACTTTCTCCCGTCAATATCGCGTGACCGAGACCATTCATTTCTATTTGCCTAGTGTAGGAGAAGATACATTCGTCGATCACACTTCGGATCTGAGAAAGAAGCGCTTCTTTTGGTGTACCTTGAATTTGGTGCTCGAGTTCGTAGGAAATATCAAAATGGTCTTCGATCGCCCGTTTACCGCGACCTGAAATAAACCCTATATTTCGAAGCCCGGCCTCTATCGCTTCCTCTACGCCATATTGAATGAGAGGTTTATTGACAATGGGAAGCATTTCTTTCGGCATTGCTTTTGTAGCAGGCAAAAATCGTGTGCCGTAACCGGCAGCAGGAAAAAGGCATTTCGTGATCATTAAGGGCCTATCTAAATTGGCTTGGACGAAGTTAAGTATACCACGAGCAGCCTATCTCTCAGGCGCGCTTGTCGGGCTATCTACCTACTTGGTCCTGAGCTATTCGCCCCACAACCAAATTCTGTCACTACCAGTCCTCATCCCATTCGCTTACCTCCTATCTAACTGCGAAAAGTCGCCTAGTTAAACTAGTGCGATTCAATGACTTCTTAGTCATTTCTAGAAATCTTGTTTGACACCCATTCGCAAATATTGAAAGGAGTTTATAAGTATGTGCTTGATATTAGCTAAGGCGTTCACTGCATAACAATGTGATAACGGCGCAGACAACAACGTAAATTTAAGCTGGCGCAATCATTGTGAGCTGAGGATAAGCACCATGCCTTAGATATGGCGGGTGTATCCTAATTTCTTACCAGACAAACTCCTAGCTTCTAGGTTAATATACTGTCCCACCGACCTCGATTTTCTGATTTTCGAAAGCAAGGTGACTGAGGTTTCCTGTCATAAGGGCTGTTCGCTAGAAAAGTTGTACTCACCAAAATTTGGGGGATTTATTCACACATGAACTGGGAAATATTTATCACGGGGCTAGTCACCAGCTGCCTCGCTGCATTACTGCTTAGCAGCACAGCCAGTCAGTGGGGGCTAATCGATCGACCCAGCGGGAGAAAACAACATGCGTCCGCGACCCCAATGGTTGGCGGAATCGCTGTCTTTGCCGGGCTTCTGAGTATTGCATTTACCAACCTTCCCGTGTTTACAGAGTTTGCATTAATTATCAGCCTTGCCCTGCTGATGTTGGTACTTGGTATTCTTGATGACGCACACAGCCTTACCAGCGGATATCGTCTGTTCGTTCAGCTCTTAGCTGGGCTAACCGTCTATATCTTCGGTGACTTACAGTTCAACGAACTCGGCCACCTCTGGTTTCTTGACACGCCACTGGAGACAGGTATTTTCGCACTACCGCTCACACTTATTGCTATTGTTGGCGGGATCAACGCAATTAACTGGATGGATGGACTTGACGGTTTAGTCGGGGGGATGCTCACTTCCACCCTCATTTTCATCGCAATCCTGGCATGGCTTTCAAATTCGATGATGACTTACAATTTCAGCCTTGTAGTCATTGCAGCGTTAATTGGATTTCTCCTATTCAACTATAGATTCCCATGGAACAAGAAAGCGAGAATTTTTATGGGAGACGCTGGCGCTTACCCACTCGCGTTTATCGTCGTTGCACTTTTCCTGAAGACAAGCCAACCTCCCGAAACTATTTTACCCCCCGTTCTAGCCCTGTGGATAATAGCAATACCGCTTTTTGATATGACTCGAGTCATTTGGTTGCGCTTGAGACTAGGAAAGTTGCCTCTGTCAGATGACCGATTACACATCCATCACCTACTGGTTGATGGAGGCAGACCTCATCGTCAGGTGGTCAATATACTGTGTTCTATCAACTTTCTCATCGGACTAGTAGGCGTCGCTTTGCATATGTCAGGTGTTAACGAGGCATGGTTGTTCATTACATTGTTAATATCACTCGTTCTTTATTACAAAATCGTCAGTCGAATTACTCCCAGCCTTGATCTGAGGCTTCAAGCTGGCATCATTGAATAAATGTTGTTACAAATGACTGACACTTACTTTCAGTGTGTTCTGCCGGTACTGCTCAAATTCCAGATTTAGCCAAGGTCGAGTGGGGCTCTTCTGACGCTATACTCTGTCACTGAGGGTTCAGAGTCGCATCGCGCCCATGGGTTTGAGGTTTTATAGACAAAGCAATACCTATTGGGAACCACAGTAACAACCAAATAATATCTATTTTGTCTATTAATCGATCACCGTCAAAGAGCAGGAGAGGAATAGCATAGCCCAATATAAATAAGGCCAGTTGCGCTTGTCTTTGATGCATTTCACTGACAAGTATATTGGTCGTCCAGATAAGTAATGTAAACAAAAGGAACAGCCCGATTATTCCACCATAAACTAACGTGGATACAAACAAACTATGCGGATGCGAGAAATGGCAGACCTCCCCCGCAAAATGCACTTCGCAGGGTAAGCTCATAGTCGTATCGCCCATTAGCCCAAACCCGAATAGTGGCTTCCCGGGCACATCAAATAGATGCTGTACGCTCTGGTTCCAAATGACAGGGCGGTCATTTTGTATTTCGTTCAGAGAGGCCGATAGAAACAGACTAATTGCGAAAAATGCCGCTACGCACCCAATTACAAAGACCTTAGGTTTCTTTTGAGACCATGACGCCTTCAAATAAAAGTACCCAGCGATTGCTGTGGCGATAGATAATGCTATCTGCACATAGATAATCTCTTGGTATAGAGCGACTAACGCTAGAGATACTCCTGCAATAGCCCAGAAAATTTTTACGATAGGCCTATCTGAGACCGCAGTCAGCCAAATGGCCAGAATAACAGTGAAACCCCAAGAGATAGCTGCCAACGCTGCATATTGTAATCGCCCTTCGGCACGCAAAATACCATCAGACGCCATCGTCAAATATAACCACTCGAGAGCCGACGAAAAAGCAGCCAAGACGATCGTAGCCACTAAGAGATATAAAAAATTTTCTAACTTTCTGAGCAATATGATTAAAGAAAAGATAAACAACAAGACAAGAAACGCATCAGCATAAAGTTTTAGGACTTGCAAAAGATGACCTTCGTAAAACCAAAAGCCTGTCGTTGCCATATAAAATAACAACAACATGAGCACCTTGATCAATCCGCTATGATCGAAGAATTTTAGGCGCTCTGTATCGAGGGCAACATAAAACATCATACTCAGCGCAAGCAAGAATGTCGGAAAGTTGTTTGCTTGGCTACTAGGCAGGAGATAATAGCCCGCACAACTGAGGATCATACAAACCCCAATTAGCAGTAGGAGTACAAAGTTCCATTTCTCTTTCAAGGGCAACCCCTGAAAACCAGCATACGTAGCTGATCGAGCCAAATCCATAATAGCCTCGATTAATAAAATATATTACTGATAGATACATTTAAATCTACCGAACAAGCCAACGCCTTATACTTTTGGCCGCAACAACAAATTAAGCAATGTAACATCCTTAAAAATGAGCGAGTTGAACTGGACGCTCATTGAAAAAGCACCGACTTTTCATCGATGTATCAGCAACGCTAATCACTACAAGATTTTAGATTTAGTATTAAGACTTTAATACTTCCAACACTTCTTCAAGCTCAACAATCATCTGCTGAACCATCTGCTTATACTGGGTATTCTCTTCGGCTTGATCGTCGCCTGATAATCGTTGGCGGGCGCCACCGATGGTAAAGCCCTGATCATAAAGCAGTGATCGAATCTGTCGAATCATCAGCACGTCCTGGCGCTGATAATATCGCCGATTACCTCGGCGTTTCACAGGTTTGAGTTGCGGAAATTCCTGCTCCCAATACCGAAGTACATGGGGTTTTACCGCGCACAGACCACTTACTTCACCGATCGTGAAGTAACGCTTGCCCGGAATGACGGGTAGTTCTGCGTTATGATCTGGGTCCAGCATATGCTTCTACTCTGGCTTTTAGTTTTTGTCCGGGACGAAAAGTGACAACTCGTCTCGCTGTTATGGGTATTTCTTCGCCTGTCTTGGGGTTTCTGCCGGGGCGCTGACTCTTGTCGCGCAAATCGAAATTACCGAATCCGGACAACTTGACCTGCTCGTTAACCTCTAAGGAAGATCTGACTTCCTCAAAAAACAGCTCAACAACCTCTTTGGCCTCACGCTTATTCAATCCGAGTTCATCAAACAGCTTTTCGGCCATTTCCGCTTTGGTTAAAGCACTCATGCTCAATTCCTAAGATTGGCGTCTAAATTTTTCTCTAGTGCAGCGACAATTTCACCGATAGAGACGTTGATTTCTTCGTCCGTAAGAGTGCGCGATACATCCTGAAACGTCAAGCCCAGAGCGACACTTTTTCTATTAGGATCAATGCCTTTGCCTTGATATACGTCAAACAACTTTAGGTTTTTTAGCGTCTCATTTGCGGTAGATTCAACGCAGCCTACTATTTCTGCGGCATCCACTGATTGATCAAACAAGAAAGCCAAATCTCTTCGAACTTCGGGGTATTTTGACAACTTTTCGACGAACGGAACCCGTTTTGGCGCAATTTCACTCAGCTTGAGCTCAAAAAGGTAAACTGCGGTCTCTATTCCTAGCTTTTTTTGAACTCTGGGATCTAGAAGCCCAAGCACGCCGATGGTTGAACCATGTCTCTGTATCAGTGCTGTCTGCCCTGAATGTAACGCTGCGTGCTCTCCGGATGAAAAGGAAAACTCTTCTTCAAGTCCAGTGAGACGGAGCACAGACTGCAAATCACCTTTCACATCGAAGAAATCTACATCTTGGGTGGCGTTGTTCCATGATTCTGTTCGAACAGGTCCGCAAATCACACCCGAGAGCATTTTTTCCTGACTGATATTGTCCATGACAAGCGCGTCCTGATTCGGCGCTTGTAGAAAGCGCAGTCCCGTTTCAAACAGGCGAACCCTTTGCTGCTGACGGTTAAGATTGTAAATCAGGGACTTCAACAATCCAGACCACAAACTGGTACGCATAACAGTCATTTCTGCCGATAGAGGATTCGCAAGGCTAATAGGATCATTTGTGGGATCAATCAAATGCTCCATCTTGGCGTCGACAAAACTGTAGGTGATCGCTTCCTGATATCCCAGCGCGACTAACTGGTTTTTTATTTGCTCTTCCGTCAGCGCCGTTTCGGTGATCCTTGCCATCTCCAGATGGGTTTTGGGCGTTCGCACTGGTAAGTTGTTGTAGCCGAACACTCTGCTGATCTCTTCAATTAGATCAGCCTCAATCGCGATATCGAACCGGTGCGGTGGTGCAGTGACTTGCCAACTGGTGCCTTCGTCGCTGACATTTAAATCGAATTCAAATCCTAACCTTTGCAGCGTTTCTGAGATCTCCGCATCCGGGATCGTGACGCCGAGCATGCGGCTCACACGTTGGCTTCGCAAAGGTACGACGGGAACTGTCGGAAACGCTGCTTCAAGCGTGATGTTTGATACTGGCCCAGCTTCGCCGCCGGCAATTTCCAGCAGCAATGCCGTCGCCCTTTCCATTGCGCGAACCTGACCCTGCCAATCAACGCCGCGTTCAAAACGATGAGAAGCGTCGGTATTCATACCATAGGTTCTGGCTTTACCAATGATTGAGGTAGGCGCGAAGAAAGCCGCTTCGAATAGAATATTGGTTGTCTCGGTCGTCACCGATGTGGATAAACCACCCATGATGCCCGCGATGCCGATCGCTCCACTTTTATCTGTAATGAGCAACGTGTCGGATTCGAGTTTTATTTCCTGCCCGTCCAGAAGCGTCACTTGCTCCTCCGCCGTTGATTGCCGGACATTGATCTCTCCTGAGAGTTTGTCCAGATCGTAAGCGTGCATCGGCTGTCCGAGTTCGAGCATGATGTAGTTGGTGACGTCTACAACTGGGTCGATGCTACGGACATCACATCGTCTTAGCTTTTCTTTCATCCACAGGGGCGTTTCTGCATCCAAGCGAATACCTTTAATCACCCTTGAGACAAATCGGGGGCAAGCGTCGCCGGCAGACAGCGTAACGGGAAACGTGTCTTCAATCGCCGCGTTTACGGGTTCGATATTCAATTCAGCAACGTCGAGATTGTTAATGAGTCCCGTCTCTCTCGCGAGCCCTGTCATCCCGAGACAGTCACTGCGGTTAGGCGTCAAATCCAGATCAATGATTGCGTCGTTGAGATTCAGGACACCTCTAATATCAGCACCCATTTCAACGTCTGCAGGGAGTTCCATTAAACCTTCGTGGTCATCAGAAATGCCAAGCTCACGCTCGGAGCACAGCATGCCGAACGACTCAACCCCACGAAGCTTGGCTTTCTTAATTTTAAAATCTTCGAGTTTTGCACCGACCAGCGCAAACGGCACCTTGATGCCGGCACGGGCATTGGGCGCACCGCAAACAACCTGAAACTGCTCTGCCCCGGTTGAAACGGAACAAACTCTTAATTTGTCTGCGTTAGGGTGAGGCTCGGCGCTGAGGATTTCACCGACAACTACTTTACTGAACTCGCTAGCAACCGGTTCAAACCCATCCACTTCGAGTCCCGCCATGGTTAATTGCGCAACAAGTTCATCGGTTGTTAATGCCGGGTTTACAAACTCTCTAAGCCATTGTTCACTAAATTTCATCTATTTTTCAGCCTGGTAAAATGCGTCAACTATTCGTCGGACTTCCCGCCGAATGACATTATCTCGAAATCAATTGAACTGACGTAAAAATCTGAGATCGTTATCAAAAAACAGCCGCAGATCATCAACGCCGTATCGCAACATCGCAAACCTGTCGACACCCATACCAAAGGCAAATCCGCTATATTCTTCTGGGTCTATACCAGAATACTCAAGCACCCTTGGGTGAACCATGCCGGATCCCATCACTTCCAGCCATCCTGTATTGCTACAAACTCTACAGCCTTTGCCAGCACACTGAACACATTGCACATCAACTTCCGCTGACGGTTCAGTAAAGGGGAAATATGAAGGTCTGAATCGTACTTTTAATTCTTTCTCAAAGAACACCTGTAAAAATTCGACGATTGTGCCTTTAAGGTCAGCGAAGCTGGATTCTTTGTCAATCAGCAACCCTTCAATCTGATGAAACATCGGTGTATGGGTCAGGTCAGAGTCGACACGGTAAACCCGACCCGGACAAATGATTCTGAATGGGGGTTCCCGCTGCTCCATCGTTCTCACCTGAACCGGAGAGGTATGCGTTCGAAGCAAAATGTTGGGATCAAAATAAAATGTATCGTGCATGGCCCGTGCAGGATGATGCTGCGGGATGTTTAAGGCTTCGAAGTTGTGATAATCGTCTTCAATTTCCGGCCCTTCCACAACATCATAACCCACGCTTTTGAAAAAGCTCTCGATACGCTGCTTCACCATTGTGACGGGGTGAAGACCGCCCTCTTCGACATTGCGCCCGGGCAAGGTGACGTCAATTCTCTCGCTCTTCAGTTTTTCCTGAATTGCGACTTCAGCCAACGTATCTTTTCTTTCAGCGATCGCCTGCTGGACTTGCTGCTTCGCTTTGTTTATTTCGGCGCCAGCAGCGGGTCTCTCTTCCGCCGACAACTTGCCTAAACCTTTCAAAAGATCTGTCAGTCGGCCCTTTTTTCCCAAAAACTCAACGCGGACAAGATCAAGCGCGGCTTCATCAACTGACGCTTCAATTTTAGATTCTGCTTGATTACATATTTCCATCAAATCAGACATTGAGTTCTCCAGATTTAATAATTCTTCAAACAAAAAAAACAGCCCGCTTCCAACGATGACCGGAAGGGACTGCTTTTTACGCGATAGAAAGCGCTACACAAAAATATTACGGAAGAGCGCTATGCAGTCTATGCGGCGATGCTTGCCTTGGCCTTCTCTGCTAAAGCAACAAAAGCCGCTTTTTCGTTTACCGCAAGGTCTGCTAAAACGCGTCGATCAATTTCAATTTCAGCTTTTTTAAGACCGTCGATCATACGGCTGTAGGATAGGCCACATTCCCTCGCAGCAGCGTTAATTCTCTGAATCCAAAGCGCGCGGAACAT
>CAJXBG010000108.1 GCA_913050215.1 uncultured Gammaproteobacteria bacterium | reverse complement strand
AACTAATTGGGCGAACTTATCTCTCAACTACCCCAACGATCAAGCACGCCACTCAGTTTGCTAATAAAATCGAGCGGTTGATCCAAAAAGAGATGATGTTGCGCGTCTTTCATCTCAATCACTTCAAGCTCAGGCTTGAGTGATTTCATGTGCTCTGCACTTTGGGCAGAAAAAGACTCGCTTAGCTCACCGTAAATCAGGGCAACATTGATACTGAGCCCTACGAGGTCTTCTTTTAAACCCTCGATGGGTTTAACACGCATATTCAGTTCTTCGTCAAACTTCCACACCCAACCTTCATCGTCGTATTCGACAGAGTTCCGGGCGATGTGGCTAACAATATACTGATTTTCACACTGCTGGGGAGGCTGCAATCTAAATCGGGACATCGCCACTTCTTGCGTTGGATAAATTTTCGGGCGTGCAAGCCGTGGGACTTGCTTGTCCTTGTCTCGCGCTTCCTCTTCTTCTGGTGAACGAACACCAGTGTCGACAAGCACCAACCCAGAGAACCTCTCTGGCGCTACGTTGCAGGCACGAAGCGCCATTAAGCCGCCAAAGCTGTGCGCGACTACGACAGTGTTTTTAGGCAATTTTGTTTCGTCAGCAACGGTGAGAATTTCTTTCGCCCAGGTTTCTCGTTGGTACTCATCCCGGTGATCGCTGTCACCCATACCAGAGAGGTCAACCGCCGCAACCTGGTATTTGTCTAGAAATGCAGGGGCAATAAAATCCCACCAATGGGCATGCGCGTTGTGACCGTGAACAAAGAGAATGCCGGGTTTCGTATTCGGCTCATCTGCGTCGGCATCGTTACCCCAGGTGAGGTAATTAATGTCGCTGTCTTCAACTTCGACTGTACCAGAGGCAGGTTTTTGATCTATCGCCTGCCAAAACCACTCGGGTGCATCACTCATTGTGTTCTTCCGGTTAACGCAGGGTGCTTAGGCGACCTTGCTGTATTTTTTGAGATGGTGATCAGTGTTACCGAACAGCGCATCAATCGTGGTCAGTCGTTTGAAGTAGTGACCGACATTGAGTTCGTCGGTCATACCCATACCACCGTGCAGCTGCACCGCGCCTTGGCCAACCAATGTGCCGCCTTTGCCAACCTGCACTTTCAATGCAGATACCGCTTTTCTCGCCAACACGTCGTATGCGCTATCGAGACGGAGCGCCGCCATGTATACCAATGATTTGGTTTGTTCGTGTTCCATGAACATATCAACCATCTTGTGCTGAAGCACCTGAAACTTACCGATCGGTTGACCAAACTGCTCGCGAGTTTTGCAGTATTCAACGGTCGTTTTGTACAGCACTTCCATTGCGCCTACCGCTTCTGCACCAACAGCAAGAATGGCTTGGTCGATCACTTTCTCAAGCACCGACAAACCACCGTCAACTTCGCCAAGTACATCAGCCTCGTTAACGACAACCTGTTCAAATGTAATCTCAGAAGCACGCAGACCGTCTACGGTTGGGTAGTCTCGTCGGCTCACGCCGGATGCGTTCGCATCAACCAGAAATAGTGTGAGGCCAGCGTCATCTTTTTGCTCGCCAGAGGTGCGAGCTACCACAACCAACACATCTGCTGAGGGTCCGCCTAACACAACGCCTTTAAAGCCGTTAATTTCATAACCCGCATCTGTTTTCGTTGCCGTTGTCGTGCAGTCGTTCAGACTAAACCGCGCCTGTGGCTCAACAAAGGCCAGTGCACCTAATTTACTGCCGGCAATGATCTCACCGAGCAGCCCCTCTTTGTGGGCTGAAGTGCCGGCTTCTTCCAACGCCTTGCCAGCCAGTAATATCGTCGAGAGGTAAGGCTCTACGACCAGTCCTTTGCCAAATTCTTCCATGAGAATCATGGTTTCAATGGGACCACCACCGATACCACCAACCTCTTCCGAGAACGGCAAGGCCAACCAACCTAATTCCGCAAAATTTTGCCAGACTTCCCTGCTAAACCCTTCACCCTCTTTTACCGTTTTCTGACGCTGATCGAATGAATAGTCGTTTTGAACAAATCGTTGCACGCTGTCTTGCAGCATTGTTTGTTCTTCTGAGAGAGAAAAATCCATACCTTTACCTCAATAGATGTCGGTTCAACTGTCTTTGAAAGACATAATGTTTAATATCGGGGCTAAAGCCCATAGAAGCTGGGGATGATATGGGTTAGATGCGTTATTTTCAACATCGATTAGCCTTTACCGTGGCGCCCTCAAATCACATCGCAACCTCAATTTTGCTCAGGCGATAGCACCTGACGCGAGAAACCGGCGACAAACCTAAGAAGTTGCCGTTTGTCGCCCCGATCTAGCTGATGCCGAACACGCTTAGACACACGTATATCGGCTTCAAAGGGATTCATATGATCTAATGAGGTAAAAGGCTGCGTGCTAAATCAGGCAGCAGGCGTTGTTTTGTGAGTAGCGAGCAGCCGTGAGAGTATCAAACGGGAAAAGAGACTGAAATGCGTGCGCCACCCAGTTGAGCGTCGCTAATTTGGATTTCACCGTTGTACCTGGCAACAATTTCAACAACAACCGCCAGACCGATTCCCTGCCCCGCTTCTTGAGAATCAAGGCGCATGCCTCGAGATAACACACCGTCACGTTTCCCTTTCGGAATGCCTAATCCGTTATCTTCAACTTCAAACAGCAGGTGCTGAGTGGACGCATCCCGGCTAACTTTGAGCGACACCTTCCCGCTACCGTACTTACAGGCATTGTCGATCAGGTTACCCAGCAGCTCCATAAGGTCACGCTCATCACCAAAAAAGTTCTGTTCTGTTACGTCCGTAGAAATCACCACCTGCTTGTTGGCATAGACTTTGTTCATGGCATCTACCAGCTTCTGAACGACAGGCTTGACTGCTATCGCGTTCTTGATCAGGCCAGATGATCGAACAACGGCTCGCTCGAGCTGATAAGCGACAATTTGATTCATTCTGGCAATCTGCTCATCAATTTCTACTTTTAACGGCACGTCCCTCGAAAGCCCACTGAGAATTGCAAGCGGCGTTTTAAGGCTGTGGGCTAGGTCTGCCAATGTGGTTCTGTATTTTTCGCGCTGTTGGCGTTCGGTCGCAAGCAACAGGTTCAGGTTCCGGGTAACGCCTTCGATCTCCGCAGGGTAATCACCGTCAAGTGTTTCGCGCTCCCCGTCTTCAATGGACTTGAGGTCATTTGCAACCTGCTTGAGCGGCGACAAACCCCAGTTCATGACCACTGCCTGTAGCAGAATCAAAATCAACATCATGCCAAGCAACCAGCCCCACAAGCTATTGCGAAACTCATTAACTTCACTTTTGAAGGGCACCATCGTTTCGACAACTACAAACGTGTACGGGTTTTGGATTTCGCTACTGATTTGCCAGAGCACCCGGTAACTACTAAAAAAATAGACTTCATCAAGTGTACTGGTCACGCGGCCAAAACGATCAACCCCGGGTCGAAGATCGTGAATTAAACCGTGTTGTTCCGAAGCGTCAAATGTTAGATCTATGGCAGAAGGACTCTGCCATATCTCTCGACCGTCTTCATCGTAGACAAGCCCGTAAAGACCGGAGCCCGGGTAATTAAATCTTGGCTCCTGAAGCGCCTCGGGTAATTGAAGTTCAGCTTCATTCAAATCAGTGACCGATAACAATCCGTAAATTTGAATCAACAAACGTTCGGCAACCGCTTGTTCCGTGCTGCCTTTAAACGCCCGATCAAGCACGAGCCCCATCAGGCTCAAGAATATGAACAACACCAGCGTTGCCGTTGTGAGTAACCTGCTACGAAGTGAGTATTGTTTAATGGACATTGGTCAGGCTATTGGTTTCCGGTTCAAGCTTTTATGTTTAGGCCATTCGGAACGGGTGGGTACGCGACTAGCGCGTCGATAGCGCCAACCGATAACCCTGGCCTCGCACGGTCGAAATTGGTTTTAGCGAATTTTTAGGGTCAAGCTTTTTACGCAGGCGCCCAACGAATACTTCGATCACATTACTATCCCGATCAAAATCCTGCTCGTAAAGATATTCAGTCAACTCTGTTTTGCTGACAACCTCACCTGGACGCTGCATCAAATATTCAAGCAAATTAAACTCGTAAGCTGTGAGCTCAATCGCTTCGCCATCGACCGCCACCCGTTTGCCTCGCATATCAAGATTGATCGGACCTATCGAGAGCGACGGTTTGAACTGTCCCGAAGCCCTGCGCACAAGAGCATCAAGCCGTGCAAGAAATTCCTGAACATGAAAAGGTTTCACAAGGTAGTCATCGGCCCCAATGCCCAAAGCATCAACCTTATCCGACCAGTCTCCTCTGGCGGTGAGCACGAGTATCGGAAAATCTTTACCATCGCCGCGAATTTTTTCAATGATCTCCATGCCAGAGACCTTAGGTAAACCAAGATCAATTACCGCAATGTCGTAGGAGAATTTTTGGGCGATATAAAGCCCTTCCATACCATCAGCGGCAACATCAACCTCATAGCGATGTGACTCGAGCAGCTCAACAAGCTGTTGTCTCAGTTTGTCATCATCTTCGATCAGTAGTAGTTTTCTTGTCATTCCAGTCATCCCTGATTTGTCATCGCTGCTTTAGCGGTTGAGCGAACCTAAACGCCTACTCAAAAACCTCGCCGCTGTTGCCATCAACAAACACATATTTCACAACCCCTTGAGAAGATAAGGTCTTCACTCGGTAGGTTGCGGGGCCCTTACTCGAAATCAGATTTACCGACAGCACCTTGTGCTTACGGTAGCGCTGCTGCACTTTGTCTGTCGCCTGTTTACGTCCCAACCGGGTGGGTCTGGGGACTTTCGCACCACGAATCTCTTGCTTGGGTAACAGCTGTTCAGCCAGGTTGAAAGACGCTGGCCTTTCAACATCCGACTGTCTTAAAAGAAACTGAGTTGACCATGCGTTATCTTCATCCGCCAGCGTGGTTGCTGGAAGCACAAGCGCTACAATTGAAAGCTTGAATAATAGCGCTGTGATGATAATCGTCCTGGTACTCATGATGCTCTCCGTCACTTCCCGGTTCTGTTTTCTGTAAGAAGTTTGTCTCTAAAAGACAGGTGTCACTGCTAGTCTTACTTTGATGGTATCACCCGGGTCAGTGTCCGTGCGAGTAGAATAAGTCTCATCATTATAACGATATCTCACCCGATACCCGACAATTCTCTCTTCCTCATGGTAGTCATGATAAACCTTGCATCGCTCTTCAGTTCCGCGACTCACATTTTCACGACCGCGTCTGTTTGAGTCGGCAACCGCTTTACCCAACGTTGCCCCCAATACTGCACCGACGACGGCACCCACTTGCTTGTTCTTTTTCTTATGACCCACCGCGTTACCGACTGCGCCACCTATCACCCCTCCTAATACGGGCCCTAATGCGCCGTTTCGGTCTTCGTATCGGTCCCGATAAACGACCTCTTCTTCCCAGCATTCTTCCCTTGGCGTTGAGATTTTGACAATTTTGATAATGGGGTCTGCGTCGATCACCGTCGCGTAGTCGTAAGAAATGTTTCCTCGTGCAAATGCCTGGCCACCCACAAGGGTGGTTATCGCAATAGCGACTAACAACTTCATTCTCATTCCAGTTCTCATTCCAGTTCTCCTTACTGTTTTCATCGGCCTTCTCATCTGTGTTGTTGGCTGGTGCTTTTCAATTGCGCTATGGACACGCGTCTTATTGATGAAGCCCAGAATAGATGCTGGCGAATGAATAAAAACTGAACCTAATCGAAAAAATCATTCAGATTCCATTCAGAAACAGGTACTTCTAACGACAGGAAATGGATTGTAAAGAATGGCTGTAGGGTAAAAGCACGATTTAGCGAGGTTTACGGCGAGGACACATTTGCATGAACAGAGAAAAACTCATGTTCCTTGTTCAGGCTGAAGGTGAAATCTGCGGTCTTTGATGTTTCCGCTAACATTTTTTTGGTGAGACGCTCGTAAAACATGATGAACCGCTCAATACCTGATCTATCCATGGTTTTGATTTCACCTGACGCTTGATCATGTTCCTGGTTTTCGTTACTGAGACGGGTTTTGCTATCTAGATGCTGGGCCTTGGCTGCAACCAATTTGGTTTCCTGAAGACTTCGCCATTGCATCACAGCCTCCCAATTGGGTATGGCCAAGTAGAACAGTCCGCCAAAAGATCGAAACAAAGCCTGATACCCTTCTCCTGTCAGCTGACTATTAACATATCTTCGCCATACGTAATCCTTGTCTTCGATACTTTCTAACGTATTGACAGGGTCGCAAAGTTGTTGTTGCTGAATATCTGACTGGCTATATCCCGTCGCACCAAGACACCAGCCTTCGACGATGAGAATATCAACCCCAGCGTCAACGATTTCAAGATCTTGTTCTCGATCATCAATGGCTTTATCAAACCGCGGCACCTGCGTTTGTCGATTTGCACAAACGTCGGCAATGATGCGATTCATCAAGTTAACATCATGGGTACCGGGCACTCCGCGAGTTTCGAGCAACGGTGTTACCTGCTTGGACAGCGCTTTGCGTTCTTTCCGTGTGAGATAAAAATCATCAAGAGACAAGGTGAGCACTCGAAGTCCGTGAACTCGCTCAAAAACCAGCTTCAACAGCATGGCGAAGGTTGATTTGCCGCTACCCTGTCCGCCAGAAATGCCCTGCACCCACACGTCTATTGGCGCAATTTTACGCTGCCTGATAATCCACACAGCGGCGCAGAACACAATTTCGTAGTAGCCTTTAGGGTTCTCGATTCCGATCTGCAATGCGGCAAGTTCAAATTCGGCATAAAAGCCATCAAATTGCTTAGCCTCCGCTGGCATGAGATCGAGAAACAGCATCAGGACAGTTCCATGCGAAATGGCGGCAATGCACGTAAAATCATACTGCCGTAACGCTTTGATACGAGTCGAGTGTCCAAAATAGTGATCACGCCGCTATCAGTCTCGGTTCGCAACAACCGACCGCAGGCCTGAACGATACGCAGGGTGGCATCGGGAATCATGACTTCTGCAAAAGAGTTGCCCCCTCGGGCTTCTATCCACTCACTGAGCGTCGCTCCCACGGGGTCGTCTGGCACCGCAAAAGGTATTTTAGCGATCACGACGTGGCTACAGTATTTACCCGGCAAATCAATACCCTCAGCAAATGAGGCCAAGCCAAAAATAACCGAGTTTCGTTCGCTATCCACGTTGTCTTTATGCTGCGCGATGATTTCACTTTTTGACAGCGATCCCTGACTCAATACCTTTTCAGCAAATTCAGGTGGCAACATATCAGTCACCCGGAACATTTGGCGCCAGGACGAGAATAAAATCAAACTACCTAAATGACCAGAAACCAGCTCTGGGATCATGGTCGCGATCAACTCGGTATGTTCATCTGCCTGTTTTGGGTCAGTTGCCATTCTTGGCACTCGAAGTACCGCCTGCTGATGGTGGTTAAACGGGCTTGCCAGACTTCTGAATCTATTTTCCGGTTTTATGCCACTTCGATTTTGAAAGCTCGTAAAGTCACCACCAATGGCCAGCGTTGCCGATGTCACTACTGCGCCGAAACAACGAGACCAAAGCATTTCCTGAAGATCGTCAGCAACAGCGATCGGGCTTGCATTGAGCATGGTTTCATCATCGTCTCTAAAATTAACCCACCGTGCGGTCGGGGGTTCGTCTTCGTGATCTTCTCGCATCATTTCTTGCCAGAGTCCCGCTCCGGATTCAAATCGCGCTTCGATGCTAGACACGATAGGTAACCAGTATTCAAGAGAATCGCGCTCATTGGGGTCAGCTGCGATCAGGCGGTCTTCCACGTCAGCCCGCAGACGCACGACCTGGTCTTTGACACGACTGGTAGTCTGATACAAATTCTGGCTCAGTAATTGTAATTCCGACTCTATGACGCCATGGGGAAACCGATATCGCGACTCACTATCATTGCCTTCGGATAAATCGCGTAAAGGGCCAATCGCTTGAACGGTTGACTCCAGTAAATCGTCTAGGTCACTAATGCCTGCTTCAAACTGACGATATCCGTTGGGAAATCCACCGATATCACCTAGGTCTCCTGCAATCTGCTGCATGGTCACGAGTATCTGTTCGAGCCAAGTCTGGGTAGATCTAATTTGCAGAAAACTCGAAAAATGCCCGATCGCTTTGTCCGGCAGGTGATGGCCCTCATCAAAAATATAGATGGTGTCTTCCGGCGCAGGTAACACGGCACCGCCACCCATCATCAAATCAGAAAGCACAAGATCGTGATTTGTCACAATACAATCGACCTTGTGCACCTGTTCACGGGCTTTATAAAAATAACAATTCTCGAAATGCGAACACTGCCTCTGGGTACACTGGGTATGATCAGTGCTGACAGGGAACCAGGCAGCATTTTCAACCTCGGAAGACCAGGAATCCCTGTCTCCGTCCCAACTGCCCTGACCCAGTCTGGCGAGCATAGACTCGTAAAGCTCCTGATGAGACTGCTCTGCTGGATATTTCTCATCGTCATAAAGCGCAAGCGTATGGTTCACAGAGCCCACTTCCTGAAGTGCCTGATCGAGTCGGGACAAACACAAATAGCGTCGGCGCCCCTTGGCCAAGGCATAACTAAAATCGAGCTCGGCGTGTTGTCGGATATCGGGTAAATCTATCAAGACAATCTGTTCCTGCAGTGCAACTGTGGCGGTAGAGATAACCAGTCTCTTTCCCAAGGCCTTGGCAATGGGTAAAGCCGCCATTGCGTAAGCGACGGTCTTTCCGGTTCCTGTGCCGGCTTCCACAACGCAAATATTGTCCTCGGTCAAACGTATGCCGCTTTCATCAACTTCAACGCCGCCAAGGGTGTTGGCGATATCTGCGATCATCTGTCGCTGGCATTGACGCGAGCGATAGCCTTTCTGTTCAAGCAATCTTGAGTAAGCAGTTTGAATCGTGGATTTTATTTCGTCATTCAGCATGTATTTGTTTTACACTACGCCGCGTAATTTTCAGCGACAGGATTAAAGATGAAGCCGTTCATCATAGCACTTTTCATAACCTTCAAATCAAAGCCGTTATCACTTCAGCTGGGCATGCAAATCATTCGCTCTTTGCTTGTGGTTTCGTTGTTGGGGGCAAGCCCCGCCATCTACGCAAAGCGTCTGCCGCTGGAAAAACTGAACCTGCCCGATGGGTTTGTCATCGAGAAATACGCTGACGTACCAAATGCACGGCAGATGAACCATGGCGGCGATGGCGTGATTTATGTTGGCACCCGAAAAGATGGCGATGTTTACGCCGTGGTAGACAACAACGGCGATGGGAAGTCGGACGCAGTTCATCTAATAGATGACAATCTGAACATGCCCTCCGGTCTCGCTTATAAAGACGGGGACTTGTACGTTGGCGCCGTCAGTGAAATTTTGGTCTACAGGAATATCGATTCACAGTTGCAGAACCCGCCCAAGCCCGAAGTGCTGACCGATCAACTACCCGACAAACGACACCATGGCTGGAAGTATCTTGGATTTGGTCCCGACGGCAAACTCTATATCCCTGTCGGCGCGCCTTGCAATATTTGTTTGTCAGACAACCCCCAATTCGCCTCGATTCTTCGTATGGATATCAATAACCCAGCACAACTGGAGAGTTTCGCCTCGGGCATACGAAATACTGTAGGCTTCGATTGGCATCCGACCACTGGAGAGCTTTGGTTCACGGACAATGGGCGAGACATGATGGGAGACGATCTACCCCCGGGAGAGCTAAACAAAATATCAAAGCGGGGTCAGCATTTTGGCTACCCGTTTTTTCACGCCGGTAGCATTCCCGACCCAAAATTCGGGAAAGGCAAACAATCAGACGATTACGTGCACCCGGCACTTAAACTCGATCCACATGTTGCTGCGCTCGGTATAAAATTTTATCTCGGCAATATGTTTCCAAAACAATATCACGAACAGGTTTTTCTGGCAGAGCATGGATCCTGGAACCGCTCGAAACAGGCCGGGCATACAGGACATAGGATTACCGTGGCTCGTAAGGACAGCAAAGGAGACCTGGTCTACGAGACACTGGTGGACGGCTGGCTGCAAAACAACAAAGCCTGGGGAAGACCCGTCGATGTACTGGAATTAAGCGACGGCTCCATGCTGATATCAGACGACAAAGCTGGTGTTATCTACCGGCTAAGTTACGTCTCACCCTGAGGTTAAATTTCTAATTTTGGGGTTTCACCTTCATGCCTCTTGGCGGGTAGAAAGCTGGTCGCTTCGTCGTAAGCGCTACCCAGTCCCTTACGTTTGGCCAGGGTGAGAAATCAAACTTCACCGCACGACCATACTGACCAATGGTTGACGCCATCATGATATCTGCCACGGTGAATCGTCCCCTTTCAGCGCCGACAAGATAGTCGCGGTCCTGTAATTCAACGTTTAGCGCGTTTAGAGGCTGCTGTAGATTCGACTCAAATTTAGCCCTGCCTTCTGCTCCCCCGCTACCGAATACCATCGGCAAGAAATTGGGTTCGAAGTTTGTCACAGACGAAAGCCCATACATATTGATTCGAGCCCTTTCACCAATATCTCCACCACTCATGGGTCCACCCAGATATTCAGCAATATACTGGCAAATTGCCTGGCTCTCATACAGCACTAAGTCACCATGCTGCATAACAGGAATCAGCTTGTAGGGATTGAGTTTAAGAAACTGATCACTATCCCGCACCTCATTAAAACCGGTGACGGGTCCGCCGGTATCGACCTCGAGAAAGTCCTCATTTATCGCTTTTCCATATTCGCGCAACAACCAATAAGGCCTGCTGGCGCGACTCGCCTGATGTCCATAGATAACTATTTTATTTTCTGACATGCTCATTTCCCGTCGTGATAAATTTGGTGCCTGTATTTAGGCGTTACCAGTTTTCCGTCCAAGGTCTAAGTACCACCTCAAAAGTCCAAGTCGACTTATGTTGACGGTGGAGCTGCAGATAAAGCTCGGCAATATGATCCGGATGCGCCATGTTATCTTCAACTGCCTCACCCGCCAGCCAATGCGCTCGATTACCATTCGGTTGTACCCAACCGATCGCAGCATCAATCGGTATTTGAGCCACATGAATGCCTTTGGGCATGAGCTCTCGGGCCATACTCTGAGCGAGACCCGCCTTACCTTGCGAGGCTGCAGCAAACGCACCACTCAGCGGAAAGCCTTTCATCGCTGCACTCGCGTTTGTGTAGAGTATTGTGCCCCGATGCCCATCACGCCCATGATTCGCCAGCATAGATTTCGCGGCTTGCTGCCCCACTAAAAAAGCACTAAAAGTTGAATTCTTAATTGTAGCGAGCACATGATTTGGTTCTACCTCGGTGATAGGTTTGCGAAAAACCTCACGCACGCGACCATCAATGTTGTGAACAACCAGCCGAGGCGCGCCCAATTCATTTGTGACACGTTCAAACATCGATGCGACAGAATCAGCGTCAGCCGCGTCGCAGGTAATCAGCATTACACCATGATGCTGTTCCAGTTCTTTCAAAACATCTTTTTCGATATTTCTTGCTGCGACAGCAACTTTCATCCCTTCCCCAGCAAACAGGCGCGCACAGCTTGCGCTGATACCCGGTCCTCCGCCAACGATCAGTGCAACTTCTGCGTCTCCCACACCCGTTGTTTCATTCATATTATTTTCACCAAGCACTACGTTTGATTTATGATAAAACTTCGCCTGCAAAAATCAAATCACGGATAATTCCTACTTTTTACCAAGCCCCATGCCACCGATACCACTTGGAGGAACGCGTTAAAACCGCGCTGACTATTCAGCAGCAAAGTTGTATTAATGACAAGAAACGCCATTCTGCAAGGATGAGAAGTTAACCTTTAAAAGATGGCTGTATAAGAAAATTGACTGATAAAAAATGGAGAAAAGGCGAGAAGGTCCTCGCCGGACAAAAGAAGAAATAATCAGAGAGGAACACCGAGCGGAAGAAAGACAATCTGGTCAGCGCATAAAAGGAGAACAGAGAAATTCCTGAGTTCAAAAATGCCTGCTAACTAAAAATGCGAAGAAACCACCCGCGGCCTAATTTCTTTTCACAACCGTTAAGCTGTTGAGTATAGCTATCCGCTCTGTCCGACAATTTACGCGCGACGTCTTTCAACCATTTCTTTTTAGCGAACGTCTTCTTCGCAAAACCACCCTGCCCTTCATGATAAGCAAGGTACAAATGGTAGGCATCGTTTTTCGATATCTTGTTTCGCCGATGACTTTGATCGTTATACCAACCAATAAAATCTATTGCGTCACCGAAGTCGCTTCGATCAGCGCCCCAGCTTCCTGTCGATTTTTTATACCCAGACCAGGTTTCATTTGTCGCCTGAGCGTAGCCAAATGCGCTGGCGGGTCGGGGACCGGGTAAAACCCAAAGTATTTTTGTTCTAGGAGGTCGGGCCCGAGCCTTGAATGCTGATTCCTGATATATAAATGACATCATGACCGGAATAGACGTGCCCCAGCGTCTTGAGGACTTTCTGGCATCTTTGTACCAACCACGCTTTTCTTCGAATATCTCACAGACGTTATCTAGGTTCTTAGGTGGTGCAGTTGTACACCCGACGATGCTCGTCACGGCGAGAAGTATTGCCATTAGTCTGATCAATTTTGCACTCCATGCTCAGCAAACAGAGCCATCAAGTCATCTTCACTCATAATGGAAACCCCTAAATCCTGTGCTTTGGTTAATTTCGAACCTGAGGCATCCCCTGCAACCACGTAACTTGTATTTTTTGAAACCGACCCTGCTACTTTAGCACCAAGACTCTGCAATTGTACCTTGGCTTCATTTCTGGTGATTTGACCCAACGTACCCGTGAGCACAAAAGTCTGCCCTTCTAGAGAAGTCGCATTGGCCGACTTTTCAATAACTGGCCACGTGAAGCCAGCCTGGAGGAGCTCATCAATCACTTGGCAATTCTTTTCAGACTGAAAAAATGTGCGGATTTTTGTTGCCACGACGGGACCCACATCAGGCACATTTTCAAGAGTTTCCTGATCTGCGGCTTTGATCAATTCAAGATCACCAAAATGCATCGCAAGGTTTCTCGCCGTTGATTCACCCACTTCCTGAATACCGAGCGAGTAGATAAAACGTGGCAAAGAAGTCTGTTTACTTTTCTCTAAAGCAGCTAAGAGGTTATTCGCAGACTTCGGCGCCATGCGCTCGAGAGCGACAAGTTGGCTCTCTGTTAATCGAAATAGATCGGAAGTGGTTTCGATCAGCTTTTCGTCCACTAACTGCACGACTAGCTTATCTCCCAAACCTTCGATATCCATCGCCAGGCGCGAGGCAAAGTGACGAATACTTTCCTTTTTCTGCGCGATGCAAAACACACCATTGCTACATTTTGCAATCACTTCGCTTTC
>CAJXBG010000107.1 GCA_913050215.1 uncultured Gammaproteobacteria bacterium | reverse complement strand
TCACAGCTGACAATGAAAAGTATCGCAGAAACCAGTGCGATGGATTGAAGAATTGACTTCATAGAATTGCTCCATATCTATTCGTTATTATTCGACAGCTCGCTTATTAGGTTCAACATTCTAGCCCGTACGATATTTGCTGACGGAATTATCGTCCATAAATCCGAAGATAAATCCTACCGTATTCAAACAGCTGGGAGAAGTGTTTTTCCCTAAAGACAGTGTTTTTCTGCGTTTCAGCAGAGATTCTGCTACCCATTGACTGCTTTCTGTTCACATAAGTCAAGTCGAAGTACAGCATTAAACCGGCAAGACATTTGCTGGGAAAAATCTCAAAAATCGTACCAACATCGTGAGAAGCTGAGGCGACGAACGCGACAGCTTGAGACTGTTTGGCAAAACATGCCTTAACGCATTGAAAAACATGGTAAAAGTAACCGTCTTCGGCAGGTAATCGATGCAAGAGGGGATTTTAAAGCGATTCTCTGCAAACGTTGCAATTGATTCCGGACTGCGGCTAGCAAATTTCAGTAAGGTTTTATCTTTTTTTGTTGCGCTACATGTAAATTGACTGCTGTTTTCTGTTGTTGCCGATGGCTGCGCTGCTGGGGCCTCGCTAATTCTATTGCTCTCAGACGTTTGTATTGTGCTTGAACGGCTGGCGCTGCGCAGAGTCGTGCAGCTCTGATGAATTTTGCGCATCGACTTTTGTGAGTATGTCGCTTGAAAACTTGTGGGCATGCTGCGCGATCCACAGATCAACGGCTTGCTCGAGATTTTGTTGTTCCTGATTGGAAAAATATTCGGGGTCAAATCGCCACCGATTATGACTTTTTACGATAGGTGTCAGCTCCGGTAAATCGATTCGCTTTCCCCAGTTGAGCAACGTTTCCCCGGTTAATCGGGAAAGTCCAGCCCTGGTCAGGCATTCTTCGATTCGGTAAAAAGGTGATTGCGCGCCGGACTGTCGAAGGCCGCGCTGCTGGCTGTCTTCGTCGTCTTTTATGAGAACCTGTTTGCTGGTGAATATGCGCCATAGCAGGAACGAGACCAGAATTGCGCCAAGGATAGAGAGTTCAGTTTCATAATCCTCGATTTTCTGACTATTCCACCAAATCTGAAATGCAAAGGTAGCGTTTGACAGTAGATCGATTGCTGGCCGTAAAAAGCTTGCTTCAGCAGCTTCGTTATCTGCCCATATACTGGGTGTCATATCGATGACTTGCCACTTGCCGTCGATGAAAGCTTGGGCCCAGGCATGAGCATGTCGTTGTCTGACGATGAACATGTCGAGCATGGGTTCGTACTCTTGAATGGCAAAACCTACCGTGTACCTTGCTGGAATGCCCAGTTCCCGCAACATCAGTACAGTGGCCGAAGCAAAATACTCACAGTGCCCAGCCTTTGAACGAACCAGGAATTCTTCCAGCACATCTCTCTGAGTGGCGGGTTGGTAAAGACTGTATCGGAAGTTTTTGAACACCGACTGTAGAGTGAGAATTGGATCTCCATCCACGATATGTGGCGCGAGGACTTTTGTCATCAGCGCTGATTGTTCGGGCGGGATAAAGGTGTCAACACGGGTTGCCGCAGTTGCAACGGTTGCTGCGCCACCGAAGCTTAATTTAAATGAAGGGCTAGGCACCAACCCTTGTCCTTTTACTGTCCCGTATTGACTTTTGCTGACGCTTGTTGCCGGTAGATCGCTAAGTCTCGTCAGATTTTGGGGTACTGGTACAAGCGCGGTATCGCGACGAAACGTTTGATAAATTGTGGCAGAGGAAACGGTGTGCTTCTGATTGCCGAATGACCATTGAAAATCATCAGTCTGGGAGACATCGTCAAAATTTGAATTAATCACCATCCAACCGTTCGCCGTTGGCGTGTCGTAACTCGCTTCCTGTAATAATTTTGGTGCTGCCTGTCCGGGGGTCGGTTTAACGCGGAATAGAATTGCATCTGAGCGTTTTAATCTTCCGACGGCACCCATTGAGGTTTTTGTGCGAAGCGGATCACTCCGTTGCTGAATGTAATTCGCAATAAGTTGTTGGGTCCAGTCTTTGAAGGCTAGGTGGGTGCTTCGAAGCCCTTGGTGGGTAAAGTTCGCCACCAGGAAAATGACACCCATCGATAGCAGCCATATTTTGACGCTAAACCTCGGTGACCTAGTGGGAAAAAGCGCAAGCATCACCAGAGTGGTCGCGATAGGGAAAAAAAAGACTCGGGGTGACGTTTCACCTAGGCTCGCCGGAACTTGTGTGGCGCTGGCGACTAAACACATACCGAGATAGACAAAATTCATGTTCCAGGCTTGATTAATCGGTTCAGGCTGTCTTCGCAAGGAATAAAATAAGATGTCTAGGCTCATTTTATTTTTGGTGCTGTATGCCATCACGGTGACCAAGGGAAAGAAGACGATAGGCAACCACGCAATTAACGTGGTGAGAAAAGGCTGATTAGCTCGATTTAGAAACAGATAAAAGCCGACAATAATAAAAATGAAACTGGTGAGATCAGCGGTGCGATAGAAATCCGACATTGTCAGGTCCCAGCGTCGGCTGGTGAAAAAACGGGCTTCTAGGATGACTGCTATTGGTATTGCAAACGCTAATAAGGAACATTGGTAGCCCCAAAACATAATGCCAAGGAACAGAACATATCTGAGTCGTTTGTCAGAATTTTTCATAACGAGAGTAAAGTCTCTGCAATCGTATCTGACTCGAGATAATGGCAGTGCGGCGATTTCAGCGATTCGGTGACGATCTGTTGATTTGAATCTGGTTGCCGGCTGTTTTTGGGTAGAACGATGACTAGCGCTGTTGTTGGCACACCTTTTGATTCAATCAACTTTTGTAGTTGTCGGTGCTCCTCGGTCCATTTGCAGCAAACGATAACGCAGCCTGTGAGCCCCCGTGTTCTTGATCTGACAAATTCTGCAAGCAGCGAAAAAGGTTGGGTGCTCGATTGCAGCGTTGCCAGAGCCTTCAGTTGCTGGTCTTGCCCACTGCTGGACGATGTGCGCTCTGAATTGCCTGGCACTGAGATCGTTTTCTCTGCACAGTAAACGAGCTCTACATTTGCGTTTTTCTCTGTCATACGCAAAAGAAAGCTTGTGGCCACGGACACTGCCTCCTCGAGAAGTGTCGGATTGTCAGTGTGTACATCCAAAATAAGCGATTGTTTTAGAAAATATTCGTCTTGGTATTCTCTTACGACCGGCTGCTGTCTTTTAACCGAACTTGGCCAGTGTATTTTCTTTGCCGAATCGCCCTCGCGGTAATCTCTGAGAGAGACAAACTCATCGGATGTGCCGCTTGACCAATTTGCACTGGTGCCTCCGGGTATAGCACTGCTACCACCGGGTAGCTCAAACGCTTCATTGATTCTGTATCGTTTAGGCAGTATCAATAGCTGCTCAGGATTAACAAACCGTTTCACACCGTAGTTCATGCCAAGAAGGTCTGGGTACAAAATTGCTGTTGTGCCGAACTTGGTGAATCCGCGCCTGAGTGGTTCGGCTTCTATCCTGACTTTGGCTTTGCCTTTGACGGGTATTTCTTCAGCCTGTGCTGAGTTGATCCGAATACCAGTTTTTATGCGTTGTAACCAAACAAAGCGATGAAACCCGATAAAACGATCGTAAAAATTGCGAGTTTCTTCAAGGGGTTCCCTCGATGATTGAAGCTCCCGAAAACTCGGGGCAATCACTATGGGCTCGTCGATGATGCGAAGGTCCGCTTCGACGCGGGAACCGATGTTGGTGATCACGATATCGTAGCTAAATTTTTGATTCGCCGAGACGTGCCTGGGGAGTATGCGTTTGACCAAAATCGCCGGCTTGTGAAAACGAACGGTGATTCGAGCGGAAAGTAAAAGTACGAGTAATAGCGCGAATAGCTGGTAGTTGAGGGTCAGATCAGTATCGATTCCGAGTGCGCCGCATATCAATGCAGCGGCAAGTACGAGTTGACCTCGTTCACTACTTTGGCGGGTAGAATATCTGTTCTGTGTTATGCGGGTGTAGGCAGGAAAGATGAATTTACGGAACATCTGGTTTAGGTTGGGACTTCAGTTTCGTTGATGATATCGCTGATCACTTGCGCTGCAGTGCCTCCGCCGTAGTCGCTGTCAGGATGTAAAGCCAAGCGATGGGCTATCACCGGAATGGCGAGTTCCTGAATGACGTCAGGTGTTACAAATTGCTCACCATTTACCAATGCCATTGCCTGCGCGCACTTCATGAGCATAATGCCAGCTCTTGGGCTGGCGCCCATGAGAACTTCTTTATGGTTCCGGGTGCTCGCCACAAGTTTCACAATATAGCGTTTTAATTCTTCGGTAATGCGAATAAGTTTAACTTCATCTCTGATAAGCCGGACATCGGCAGGTTCAAGCACCGCTACCAGGTCGTCAAAGGGGTGTCGTTGTTGTTGGGCATCAAGCATGTGAAGTTCGTCATCTTCGGATACGTACCCAAGTTCAAAACGCATGGCGAACCGGTCCATCTGCGCTTCTGGTAGCGGATAGGTTCCGTGAAAATCGACTGGATTCTGAGTGGCAACGACGAAAAAAGTATCTTCGAGGGCGAATCTTTCCCCTTCAATACTCACCTGATTCTCTGCCATCGCCTCGAGTAGGGCTGATTGAGTGCGTGGCGAGGCTCGATTAATTTCATCCGCGAGTAATATTTGGGTGAAAACAGGTCCCTTGCGAAAATGAAAGTCTCTGGATTGCTGGTCATACATTGAGACGCCAAGAATATCTGTGGGTAGTAAATCCGGTGTAAACTGAATCCTGTTGAAACGGGCATCAATCGATGCTGCTAGAGATTTTGCTAGGGTAGTTTTGCCGGTGCCAGGTACGTCCTCAAGCAGGACGTGACCACCTGCAAAGAACGCGCTCAGCAACCATTGGATGCCGTGATCATTGGAACGCATCACTCCCCGAATATTTTCTTCTAGTTTTCCGATAAGAGTAGCAGCGCTAAGGTGCTTGGTGAGTTCGGGTTGTGTGCGGGTCATGAATAGCCTTGAAACTTGCCAATATACAGATCAGGGGTACTTCTTTTATTTTAATAGTCGGTGATGGTTTCGCAATCTGCTTTTCCCTTATGAAGGTTAACCGCCAATTAGCCAGCGGCATGTTTAAGGTTTGTGTTTGCCAGGTTGCCAATCTGTGTTGATGAGCAGCTCGGACGCGGCCGCACTGGGTGCCGTTTCAAGGGTTGTTGCCATCGTATCATTCCAGCGATTTAGAAAACCAAATAGCGAAATAACACCTACAATTTCGACAATTTGTTTATCCGTAAAGTACGCCTGAAGTGTGGCCATATGCTCGGCCTCCACGCCATTAGGGGTTGTGCCGCCATAAAGCGCCACGCGAAGTGCAGCGCGCTCCGCCAACGAAAAAAGATCACTTTGCTCAAACTCAAAAGCATGTGCCACTTTTTCAGCGGCGATGCCTTTTTTTTCGGCATTATGTGAGGTGTGTGCTTGGCAATACCTGCAGCCCGCGGCGTTGCTAGTGACGTATGCGATTAATTGTTTCAAGCCGCCATCAACTTCGCCAGAGTTAAGGATGGTCCCGGCCATGGTGGAAAAGGAATGAAGCATTTCAGGCCAGTGTGCCATCGTCAAAAAGCTGTTTGGTACAAAGCCCATCGCCTGTTCGACCATGCCCATGACGGGTTCAAGCTCGGGTAAGTCCTCTCTCGCCAGTTGTTTAATGTGTGTCATATGTTAATCCTGTCTGATTACGCAAAAAAGATGCCGGTATTCAATTGGCCCGAGATTACCTTTATATCGAGGGTGGTTCTAAGATCAAATGGCAGGCCGTAGAGGTGGTATTCACTCGATCGATAAGCAGCGGTGCTTGGTTTTTGCAGATATCTTGTGCCTTCGGACATCTGGGGTGAAAGGCACATCCAGAGGGTGGGTCGATCGGTGATGGTACGTCTCCAGTAATAATCTGGCGATCCGATTTGTTGTGGGGGTCAGGAATTGGGATTGCTGATATCAAGGACTGCGTGTAAGGGTGTTGCGCATGTCTATAGATTTCATCGCTGACGCCCGATTCGACGATTTTACCCAGATACATAATCGCCATTCTGTCTGAAATGTGCTTTACGACGGCCAGATCGTGGGCAATGAAGAGGTAAGAAAGAGAGAACTCTTGCTGCAGTTCGATCAGAAGATTGAGAATTTGGCTCTGAATCGAAACATCGAGTGCTGACACTGGCTCGTCGCAAATAATGAGTCTTGGATTCAGGGCGATTGATCGTGCGATGCCAATTCGTTGTCGTTGTCCACCGGAGAATTCAAAGGGGTATCGTGTTGTCGAGCGTGCCGGTAGTCCAACAATATCTAGCAGCGCGCGAACCCTTTGCTTGCGATATGCACTGTCGCCTATTTTTTGTACGACAAAAGGTTCTTCCAGAATGTCACCGACGGTATGTCTTGCGTTCAGGGACTCCATCGGATCCTGAAAAATCATCTGAATGTCTTGTCTTATGGGTTTGAGTTTTTTTGAACCAAGTTTACTGATCTCTTGCCCATCGAATCGAATTGATCCTGAGGTCGGATTGTAAAGCCGTGAAATGCAGCGCCCAAGGGTAGATTTCCCACAACCGGATTCGCCGACAAGTCCGAGGGTTTCTCCGGGTTGGATTTTTAGGGATACACCATCAACCGCTTTGTTAAATTTGCTGGTTCGCAGAAAGATGCCATCCTTGACAGGGAAGTGCATCTTCAAGTCTTCAACTTCTAATATAGGACGACTCATGACTTCTGCCACCGGAAACAACTCACTTGATGAGATTCACTGACATGGTCTATAAGGGGTGGAGAAATTTTACATTGCTCGTCAACAATGGGACAGCGATTCGCAAAACGACACCCCGCCGGTAAATCCAGCAATCCGGGTACCATACCTTCAATCGTGTTCAATTTAGATTTTGGTATCGAATCCAACCGGGGAATAGACTCAAGCAAGCCTCTGGTATAGGGATGTTGCGGGTTGTCGAAGAGATCAAAAACAGAACCTTTTTCTGCGACTTTACCTGCGTACATCACGACCACCTGCTGGCATACCTCAGCGATAACTCCCAGGTCATGGGTGATTAATATCACTGACATACCCATCTCTGTTTGGAGTTCTTTTATCAGTTCGAGAATTTGAGCCTGAATAGTCACATCTAGTGCTGTCGTTGGTTCGTCGGCAATAAGCAATGACGGTTTACAGGCCAGTGCAATAGCGATAACAACTCGTTGCCGCATGCCGCCGGACAGCTGATGTGGGTACTCCGTCATCCGGATATCCGGTGAGGGGATGCCCACACGATCGAGCATGGCAACAGATTCTTTAATCGCTTGCTGGACCGAAATGGATTTGTGTAATAGCAGAACCTCGGTCAGTTGTTTTCCGATCGTGTGCACAGGATTGAGTGCCGTCATGGGTTCCTGAAAAACCATGCTGATCTCTGCACCACGAATTTTTTCCATCTCTTGCAGAGAGCATTGCGCCAGATTGTTGCCATTAAAGAGGACCTGCCCGCCCACTACCTGACCCATGGGCTGGGGTAGTAGGCGCATAATTGATAATGCGGTCACACTTTTACCGCAACCAGACTCACCCACGATGCCAAGGGTTTCGCCTTCTCTTGCAACGAAGCTGATGTCGTCAACTGCGCGAACGCGCCCTTCATCGGTGTCGAATTCCGTCACTAGATGATCAACTTCCAGAAGTGCGTGGTTCATGACGCAGCGCCCATGTACTTTGTTTTCGATGCTGTCTGCGATGCAGTCGTGCTATTTAAACTGATCGTATACGTTAATTTCGGGACCAAAAGATACTCCATTTTTTCGTGCGGCGAGGGTTTCTGCCTTAACTGCCTCATCAATCCAGTGAATAAAGAAATGACCTGCGCTACTGGAATGTTTTTGATTGAAACCCTCCGGGTATTTGATCCAGCGCCAATGGCCCAACCTGTAAAAAGGTTGATAAAAAGCGGGTATAAACGAAGCGTGATCATGGTGTAGTTGGGTCATATCGTGGGCCAACTTCGTCATTTCAGCTCTGTCGTCCGAGGCACGATATGCATTAATCATCGCGTCCATTTCTGGCACTGCCATAGATTCCAGGTTGTTGGTCTGAACTTTTATTTTTCGATCAGGATTAACTGAACCGTCAGCAAGGTAGGGCACGTCATAAGCGTTGTCTGAATGGTAGGACTCCCAGAATCTTGGGTACAGTTCCAGACTGACATTTAATGCCGCGAAATGTATGTCGTGTTGTTTTTCCTGAACCTTCTTCCAGCCGGCTGTACCGTCTAGGATTTCGATTCTGAATTCAAGGCCTGCTTTTAATGCCTCTTGTTTCAGGATAGTGGGAATGTCTTTCAATGATTGATAGCCAGTTGAAAGGGTAAAAGATAGCCGAGTTCCGGCGTCGTTTACGAGAATGCCGTCAGGCCCGCGTTCTTTGAAACCGGCTGCAGCGAAGTGTTCTTGGGCTAGTTCGATATCAAAAGGCCTGCTCACCAGTGTCGGGTGTGAAAACTCGCCGTAGCCGTCAGAGGAGGTTTTCATTCTTTCATAATCACCTCGAAAAAACTTATCGATAACGAGTTGCCAGTTGGTTGCATAGTTGATGCCTACTCGAATGTCCTTGTTGTCGAGAATAGGTTGTGCCGTGTTGATAGCCAGTGAATAGGTAGGACGTGGTCTCTGATTGTAAAAAGTCGATTTATGTATATAGCCATTAGTAACATCAAGGTCATCATTTGGGAGCTTGTCGTACCAATACTCAGCCAGGTTAAGACCGAATTGATCGATATCCCCCCGCTTGAACGCCTCAAACACTTTGGGGGTATCACGAATAACATTAAACTGAATGCGATCTACATTGTAACGGTTGCGCCAAAACTTATTGTCCTTTGCCCACCAGTCTTTTTGCCGCGTGAGTGCAATCGAAGTGCCTTTCTTGATGTCTTTTTCCCTGACAACGTACGCGCCCGTTGTTGGTTGAAATTTCCATTGGTATCTTTCGACAAAATCGTCTCCAAGCGATTTGTAAAAGTGCTCAGGCACGGGGCGCATTTGTAGCACCTTAGAGTCCATGTCAGGTTTTGCTTCCGGAATGGATATCGAGAAAGTGTGGTCGTCAAACTTCGTAATGTTAGTGTATTGCGTACCAAACCAGTTGTTGTACCAGGGCGCGACAATATAGGAAGACTGCATAAAGAAAAACATGAACGTAAAGTCGTCTGTGGTAACGGGTTCGCCATCAGACCAGCGTGCCGCTGGATTAAGCTTGATATAAACAGTCTTGTTGTCTTTATCTACAGCCCAGCTTTCAGCCAAGCCTGAATAAAAATCGTATTTGTCCGGATGACGGTGCGCAAGAGACATTGAGATGTAGTCTTGAAGATAAGGCCTGAACGAGCCGTTTGAATCAGGGCCGACAAGCCGCATAGTGCGGGGAAAATCTTGTAGGTTCGAGTATTGGGTCCCGCCTTTGATCGCTTCAGGCGAGCCAATATCCGGTAGTTCTGAGCCGTTTTGCCAAGAGAGAGAGTCAGGAAGGTCAGCAAGCGTTTTGAAGGTGAAAAAGTCAGGTTTTGCAGCATAGTAATCAAGCACTTCCTGAGTATTGTCCCTGACTATCATTGTTTCGGTCGTATCAGAAGGTTCCGAGCCGCCACAGGAAGCAAGCAGTGTGCACACCGCTCCCCAAATGATTGTTGTCCTGATTTTCATAAACGTCCTCGATAGATTGCTTTGTTAGTTTTCGCTGCATCAATTGCTGTAAGCGATGACTCGTTGTAGAGCATATGGTTTAACAGCATCATTTGTAGACAGTAAATTTCTTTGGATCAAATGACTCGCGAACAGCCTCACCAATAAATGTAACCAGCGTTAGCAAGACAACTAACGTGACGAAAGCTGATGTCACGATCCAGGGTGCAGTCCTAAGATTGGCCGTCCCTTGTTTGAGCAGTTCACCCAAACTAGGTGTGGGTGGTGGTAGACCAAAACCCAAGAAATCCAGCGCCGTGATTGAAGAAATTGCTGCAACGATTGTGAAAGGCATAAACGTGACCAGTGTTGAAATCACGTTTGGCAGAATATGATGAAAAATGATTCGGGTGTGTGAAGCACCGATAATTTTTGCCGCGGCGGTGTAGTCCCTGGCTTTTTCCTTATAGGTTTCAGTACGCATGTAGTAAGTCATGCTGGTCCATGAAAATAGCACCATAACGGTTAACAGGATTGCGATTCTGATCGGAATTGAAAATGTGGAAGGGATAACCGAAAACACGATGATAACCATGTACAAGAATGGTACGTTAGACCAAATTTCTATCAATCGCTGGAATATAAGGTCAAACATGCCGCCGAAATAACCCATCGCACAGCCAATCGTAATACCAATCAGATAAACCGAGACCATAAAAGCGATAGAAAATAGTAGCGCGATCCTTGTACCGTAGAACAGGCGGGCGAGAATGTCCCGGCTTGTGGTGTCGGTGCCGAGATAATGTTTGAGTTGAGCGTCGGGCGGTTCCGGTTTGTATATGCCTGTAGGCGCGTGATTCTCATAGGGACTGTAGGGTACCAGAGGCATAATGACAAAATTGTCGCTCTTGCGTGCTGAAAACGATGCCTGCAGTTCTCGATAGTTTGTTTCGTAATGATAGTCCAATCCAAAGTCTGTACCCGGATGAAATTCCGTGTAAATTGGAAAATACCAGGTGCCTTCATACCCAACCACAAGGGCGCGATTATTAACTAGTAGCTCGCCAATCGAAACCGTAACAAGTAACCCTGCCAATATCAGAAAACTGTAGTAGCCACGCTTGATTTTGCTGAAGCGTTTTAATTTTTTAACTGTTTGAGGATTCAGTTTTAACATCGATCGGTACAACTCATTGAAAGCGTATCCGTGGGTCAACCAGCGCGACGAGGAAATCAGAAATAATGTTACCTACGAGCAACAGCAAGCTGGCGATTAAAACAATGCCCATCACAATTGGATAGTCGCGGTCCAGAATGGCAGTCAAGCCCAACAATCCAAAGCCATTGATATCAAAAACGGTTTCAATCAGAAAAGAGCCGGACACCAGAAGCGTAATGTTCTGGCCAAAGGTTGTTGCGATCGGAATTAACGAATTTCTCATTGCGTGTCTGGTCACAGCGCGACGGAAAGAAACCCCCTTTGCGATGGCGGTTCTAATGTAATCCGAAGCGAGATTGTCCATAAGATGGTTTTTCAAAAGCAAGGTGACGAATGCAAAGCTGCCGACGAGGTAACAAATCAGGGGCAATATAGAATGACTGATAAGGTCCTTGGTTTTGCCCCAGGCGGAAAGTTCATCAAACCTAAAACTGACAAATCCGCCCATCGGAAACCAGTCGAGTCGTACCGAAAAATATAAAAGCAGTAATGCGCCGAGCACGTATCCCGGGATGGCGTATCCAATGAAGATAAAAATTGAAGTGAAATTATCGACGGGTGTTTTGTGTTTGATCGCCTTCAATACTCCTAATGGTATACAGACGATGTAAGTGATCACGAGTGTCACAAGGCCGTAGTAAAGGGAAACTGGAAATCTACTGGTGATAACGTCCCATACAGGTTCGCTGTATCGGTAGGATGATCCAAGATCACCCTGAACGACCTTGGTAACCCAATCGACATAAGCCTCGAGAACAGGTTTGTCGAAACCGTAGTATTCTTTCAGTTTTTCCAGTTGTGCCTCTGAGAGCGCCATGCCTTCGCCGGCCATTTGAGATGCCCCGGCTGATGAAGCATTAAATTGCTGGGATTCCATGATCGCGCGCTCGAGCGGACCGCCCGGCACCAAACGGGTTATCGCGAAAACAATAATAGTCACGCCCAGCAGTGTGGGCGGGATAAGGAGTAAGCGTCTGATAAAGTAGTCGCGCATGCTTTGTGTGTTGCAGCCTTCTTGTTCGATAGCAGAACTTTTGGTTCCACTTTAGGTCGGTGATTGCTCTTATAAAGCGTGCCAGTGCTCGTCAATAGTTTTCGGTTATTGACTTAGGCCGGTCGGGTGGGGATGTTGCCACAAAGCGCTGGTCTGTAACAGCTGAAATAATCAATCTTAGATAGATTGCCCCCCGCCCGTAGCGGTTCATCTAGTTTACCGGCAAGTGCAAATACAGCCTAGAATGTAAGTGAAAAGCTACAATTTACTTTCAAAAATCGTGGTGTGTTAATTTTTCTGGGGGTATCGTGCATGGGTCCATATGACTAACAGTACATTGCTAGGAGAAGAATTGTGGAAGGGGATATTCAGGGATTAAATGAGTATGTAGCGCAGGCGATGAATGTGGCAGTTAACTATGCACCGCAATTGGCCCTGCCAATCGTCACACTCATCGTCGGGCTTTGGCTTATTAAAGTTGTGTGTGCAGCATTGAAAAAGGCCTTCGCTAGAAGCCATATGGAAGCAACACTTCAAAATTCTATTGAAACTCTGATGAGCATAGGTCTAAAGGCATTGTTGTTCATCAGCGTTGCTTCTATGGTCGGCGTTGAAACAACGTCGTTTATCGCAATTCTTTGTGCTGCCGGGCTCGCCGTGGGTCTTGCGTTGCAGGGGAGCCTAGGTAACTTTGCCGGCGGTGTTCTCATCCTACTTTTTCGTCCTTACAAGGTTGGAGACTTTGTTGAAGCTTGCGGTCAGGCAGGCGTGGTGCGAGAAATCACCATCTTCAACACGGTCATGACCACCGGCGATAACAAAACAATCATCTTGCCTAATGGTGCTGTCTCGAATGGCGCAATCACCAATTATTCAACCCAGAAAACACGAAGAGTAGATATAGTCTTCGGTGTAGAGCTGTATATACCGAAGGATGATTTGAGGAAAGCGAAAGAAATTCTCACTGGATTGATAGAAGCTGACGATAGAATACTCAAAGACCCCGCTCCGATGGTCGTGGTTTCCGCTTTGGGCGACAGTGCGGTGGACATCACGACCCGCTCATGGGTGGCAACGGGTGACTATTGGGGGGTTTATTTTGATCTCATGGAAAATGCAAAACTAGCACTTGATGAAGCTGGAATTAGTGTGCCATACCCACAGTCGGAAGTGCAGATGCACAAAGCTGCCTGATACCCACAGTTACTGCTTTATGCATTGGAATAAAGCATGAGTTAAACGATTTGCTCTCGGTTCGGTTAACGAATTCGAGAGCATTTGATTCATCACGTAGGCTAAGCTCACACCATTTTCCCTGTCTGCAAACGCAGTGGATCCGCCCGTGCCATTGTGCCCAAAAGCTTTACTGTTCGGTCCGTAGTTGCCATTAGTGTTCAGAATAAATCCACGTGACCTCCTTATCACGCTATTCATAACGAGATCTGTTGAGGTTTCAACTTCCGGTAAGGTCGCTGCGTCAATCGCTCCTGAGGAAAGAATGCTAGTACCCGAAAGTTCTCCTTGCATTGAAAGTGCTGCATAGATTTTTGCCAGTCCTCGAGCAGATGCATGGCCGTTCGAAGCCGCAATTTCGGCTCGTCGCCATTCCG
>CAJXBG010000106.1 GCA_913050215.1 uncultured Gammaproteobacteria bacterium | reverse complement strand
CAATCGATGTCTGCGGCGTATTGAGTTAGACAAACGAAGCTTGCAAGTTGTGGGATTTTTTTGCGTTCAAATGCCGAAAAATCTTCTGTCACAAACGCGCGGGTAATCTCCCGGGCCCGGTCAGCTCGAAAGTTCATGAAGATCAGTGAATCGCCATCATTCACGCTAATCGTCTCACCCTCGATGCTAATTGACGTCGGTTGAACAAATTCATCGGATTCATCTCTGTCGTAGGCTTGTTCCAGACCTGCTACAGCGGAAGTCGCAACAAAGTCTGACGCTGACTCAGTGAGTAAAGCATAGGCACAGGACACGCGGTCCCAGCGGTTGTCGCGGTCCATGGCATAATAGCGACCAACGATCGAGGCGATACCGCCTTTGCCCTGTGACTTAATATGGTCATCTAATTGTTGCAGTGAATCAGCCGCGCTTCTAGGCGGCACGTCGCGGCCATCGAGAAAAGCATGCAAGTAAACGGCACTTGCCTGCTCAGCAAATGCCATAGTGATGGCGGCTTTGATATGTTCCTCATGGCTGTGAACACCTCCGGGCGAAACTAGCCCCATGATATGCACGGCGCCGCGGTGCTTGTTTGCTGCGCCTATCGCTTGTTTGAGCACAGGGTTTTCGAAAAAACTGCGATCTTCAATCGCTTGAGAAATTCTTGTGAAATCTTGGTGGACGACTCTGCCTGCGCCCAGGTTCATGTGTCCAACTTCCGAGTTGCCCATTTGTCCCGGTGGTAAACCCACATCGAGCCCCGACCCGGAGATCAGTGTGTGTGGTCTGTTCTGCCAGAGATTGTCCCAATGAGGCGTCTCAGCGAGTTGGATTGCATTCGCGTCTCTCTCCTCTCTATGCCCCCAGCCGTCGAGAATGAGCAATAAATGAGGTATCCGAACCGATGGGTTATTCTGGTTGGTGTCATCGGTGGGTTGTAAGCTAGAAGCTTCGGGCATGAGGTGTGTCTCGTTGAATCAGGTTTAAAATTGAATTACGCGTTCTGAAAATGAATTTTACGTCCTTTAGTGTATACTGCGCGACTGTTTTTGAGCTGGTTTTGTTCTGGGCTTTACTAAAAAAGCGTAGTTCAGGGTTGAGTGAAGGGTAAGTCGGGTGCGATGTTATGATTGAGCAAATATTTGAGTTTATCGGAAATCATTATATTCTGGTGGGTACTTTCATTTTCCTCGCGGTAGCGTTCTTGGTTAATGAAGGAAAGCAGGGCGGTTCGTCGGTTTCAACGACCACGCTAGTGAATATGATCAATAGAGATAACGCGGTTGTACTCGATATCAGGGACAACAAAGAATTTGGCGCGGGACATATTGTTGATGCGATCAACATTCCGCTGTCCAATCTTGATAATCGAGCAACCGAACTTCAAAAATTCAAAGATTCACCGATCGTGATCGTCTGTAAAATGGGTCAAAGCGCCAGCGCAGCAGGCAAGAAATTGAAAGCCCTGGAATATGAGCAGGTGCATCGATTGTCCGGTGGTATGGCCGAATGGTCTGCATCGAACCTTCCTCTTATTAAAAGCTAATATCAGACCCGATAGTTGCTTCAGAAAAACTGGGTAGTCCAAGTATGAAAAATCAAATAGTCATGTATACCACTCGGTTTTGTCCCTTTTGTGTTCGCGCCAAGCATCTGTTGAGCCGCAAGGGAGCGGCGTTCGAGGATATTTCAGTCGATGGGAATCCCGAGTTGCGAAGGGAAATGATGAATAAGTCAGGACGACATACTGTGCCTCAAATATGGATTGGTGATTATCATGTGGGTGGATGTGATGAGCTAATGCAGCTTGAGCGCCAGGGTAAGTTAGACGAATATTTGGATGGGCAAGTAAACGGCTAGACAATGTAATGTTTTCCCTGGTCGATATCCCGGGGGTATTTGGAGTACAAGTAATGAGTGATCAGTCACCGACACCGAACGAAAATCCTGAGGGCGCGCAGTTCGCGCTGCAGCGAATTTATGTCAAAGATGCTTCTTTTGAATCACCTCGTTCCCCAGGGTGTTTTGTTGATCAGTGGAAGCCGAAAGTAAACTTGGATCTGAACACCCGGCACAACCAACTTGATGGCGATGTTTTTGAGGTTGTCCTCCACGTGACGATCACAACACGTAATGAAGCCGATGAGGTCATGTACCTCGCCGAGGTGCAGCAAGCAGGTATTTTTCTCATCAAAGGTCTTGAAGTGGAGGCGTTGTCACAAACGCTGGGTAGCTTTTGTCCGAGTGTACTGTTCCCTTATGTCCGTGAAGCCATTGATTCCATGGTACTGAAGGCAAGCTTTCCACCGCTCATGCTCGCGCCGGTCAACTTTGATGCTATCTATGAGCAATCAAGGCGACAACGAGAAGAACAGCTGCAACAGCAGTCTGACCCTGCGCCAGTCATCAATTAATGCCTATCTGAATCCTATTCGGAATCCTGTCCGGGATTTCAATACGGGGCCGGCCCGCTAGCTCGCCGTGCTTGATAAGCTAGTACCCACCATCGAAACCCAATTGGCGCCAAGCCTCGTAGACAAGCACTGAAGCGGCGTTTGACAGGTTCATGCTGCGGGAGTTCTCTCGCATGGGTATCCGAATTTTTTGGTCAGCGGGTAGCGAATCGAGTACTTCGTCTGGCAGTCCGCGAGTTTCCGGTCCAAAAAGCAGCACGTCGGTTGAATTAAATGTGACCTCGGCGTAACTCCGCTTTCCTTTTGTTGTTATCGCCAGAATCCGTGAATTTGGTAGTGCCTCGATGAGATCAGCCACGGAGCTGTGGAGTCTGATTTCTGCCCATTCATGGTAATCCAAACCGGCTCGTCTGAGTCGCTTGTCATCTAGTTCAAATCCCATGGGTTCGATAATGTGTAAGCTAGCGCCAGTGTTAGCGCACAACCTGATAATGTTTCCAGTATTCGGCGGTATTTCTGGCTCAAACAGGGCAACGCGAAGCATCTTGCCTCCCGGCAACTGCTATGCCTCGGTTTGCGGTGGTGTGTGCGCTCGATGTGGTCTTTGGGTCTGTGCGCGAACGTGAAGTCCGTGGCAGAAATTTGACCGTCAGGGGTAAAAGGTGGCGCATCGACTTTGGCATGGGTGAATTACAAATCCTGGCGAGGAAAGCTGGTTGATGCAAGATTAAAGGGTAGAAAGCCAATTTGTGCAAGCTCATTGACTTCCTTGATGGCATTCGCTCTGTCGTTAGTTGCTAAGTCCCAATTCGCTCATTTTTCTCGTCAAGGTGTTTCTACCCCAACCAAGAAGCAACGACGCATCCCTTTTACGACCGCCAGTTTGTTCCAGTGCTGCTTGTATCATGATGCGTTCAAACTGAGGAAGTGCTTCGTAGAGTAATCCGGATTCTTCAATTGTACCTGCCCCCATTCGATTGCGTGCCCAGGTCGCAAGCGACTTTTCCCAGTTGCTGTCGGCAGACGATTGGGGCGTTGTTTGCTGTAGTTCGGGCGGCAGATCCTCGATTGAGACCTCGACGCCCGCAGCCATCACAGTGATCCAGCGGCAGAAGTTTTCTAATTGTCGAACGTTGCCCTGCCAGGGGAGTGATTGCAGATAACTGAGGGTTTCCGGTTTCAGTATTTTGTTGTCTTCGTTTAATTCCATCGCCGACTGTTTTAAAAAGTATTCTGAAAGTACAGGAATGTCTTCCCGTCGCTCCCGCAGTTCCGGTATATGAATTCTGATGACATTGAGCCGGTGGAACAGATCTTCTCGAAACCGGTTTTGCGCCACCAGCGTTTCTAGCGTCTGGTGTGTTGCAGCGATAATTCTTACATCGGCCCTCAAAGGTTCGTGTCCACCGACGCGGTAATACTCCCCGTCAGACAAAACCCTTAGTAGTCTTGTTTGGGTTTCGGCAGGCATATCGCCGATCTCATCTAGGAACAGGGTGCCTTGGTGAGCCTGCTCAAATCTGCCTTTACGCTGAGTGTTTGCCCCAGTGAACGCGCCCTTTTCATGGCCGAATAATTCAGATTCAATTAAATCGGCAGGAATCGCTGCCATGTTGAGGGCAACGAAGGCTTCAGCGGACCTTGGGCTATGTTTGTGCAGGGCCCGGGCGACCAATTCTTTGCCTGTTCCGGACTGACCGTTAATGAGTACGGTGACGTTGGACTTTGACAGACGACCGATGGCGCGAAAGACTTCCTGCATCGCCGGTGCCTTGCCAATGATTTCTGGATTTTCTTCACTCTCCAGTGGATCAGCAACTTCTGATTCCATGTCTTTGCGATGTCGTAGCGCCCGTTTAACCAAGGCGGTAGCTTCATCAACTTCAAAGGGCTTCGGTAGATATTCGTAAGCGCCTCCACTGATCGAGGAAACCGCACTGTCTAAGTCTGAGTGTGCAGTCATGATGATGACGGGGATCTCTGGGTAGTCTTCTTTGACGAGAGACAGTAATGCGAGTCCATCAATACCTGGCATGCGGATATCGCTAATAATGATGTCGGGATTGGCGTGGGGCAGCGCAGCGAGCATTAAATCGCCATTCTCAAAACTACGAACGCGAAGGGCCTCTTGTGTCAGCGCTTTCTCTAGCACCCATCGAATAGAGCGCTCATCGTCTACAATCCAGATTTCAGGCTGGGAGTTCATTTGTAAGCTCCAAAGGCAATATGATTGAAAAAATGGTTTCTCCAGGCTCGCTTTCAAACTCAATGGTACCGCCATGCTGGTGCACGATTGAGTGAGCGATAGATAATCCAAGCCCGGTGCCGTCTGAGCGACCTGTAATCATCGGAAAAAATAGCTGATCACGGATGTTTTCTGGCACACCCTTGCCGTTGTCTTGGACGTCCACTTTGATAACGACACGGTGAAAGTCTTGGCCTATCGCGTGCTGTCTTAAAGTTCGTGTTGTGAACTTAAGGTGGGGCTTCCAACTAGGCTCAGTGTGGGCAACTTGTATTTCGACTTCTCTCAGACTTTGTACTGCATTTCGGGCGATGTTGAGAAATGCCTGAATGAGTAGCTCTGGGTCCACCGTAACCTCTGGAATGCTGGGGTCATAATCCCTATCGACCTCTATTGCGGCGGTAGATTCCATGTGAATGAGTGTGCGCACCCTTTCCAATAATCGATGGATGTTGGTCGAAACTGGCTCAGGTAGCGACTTGGGGCCTAATAGACGGTCCACGAGAGAGGTTAGTCGGTCTGTCTCGGAAATCATTACATCGGTGAATTCTTGTAGCTCCGCGGTTGGAAGTTCTCGGGCAAGGAGTTGGGCGGCGCCGCGGATACCACCTAAAGGGTTTTTGATTTCGTGCGCCAAACCTCGAACCATCTGCCGGGTGACTTGCTGGTGGCTCCTGAATGCCTCATCGCGATCAATTCTGAGAAAACGGTCCAGCGGGTAGAGTTCGATCACCAGTCTTGGCCAGTTGTCATACTGCCAGGGTGTTACGGTGTAATCGACAGTCACGCTGGATCCATCGTAAAGCTTGAATACTGCACGACGTTGGGTATAAGGATTTTGGATTTGAATGGCATCGAATAGCACCGACTCAAGTTCCTCAGAGTTGAGTATCAATTCTGAGATCGAAAAGTTGATTGCACGATTTGCTGAAATATCCAATAAGCTTTCAGCTGATTGATTGATGAATCTGATATTCAACTCGTGATCGACGCAGAGCACGGCGATGTTCATCACGTTGAACATGCTTTCCATGGACTTTTTGGTGAACAGCACCTCGTCGGGTTTAGCTTTGGAATTTCTTGTCATGCAGGATTTTCGTCCCATGTAGATATTGTTTCGGCGCGCACCAAAACTGTCGATTCAGTCTGTTACCAAGATCTGCCGTTAACCCGTTGGCTGATTGGCTAAAATAAAGAGCTACAACAAAGAGCTATCATTAAGAGCTATCGCAAGTTTTGTACCACCTTGCGATATTAGCGTCAGGCCATTGAAATAGGGATATCCGGCAAAACCTTAAAAATCATTTTGCACCATTATGGTGCAAATGTCATTTTATGGGGATTTAAGACAAAAAAAACCCCGGGTCGTTTTGATCCGGGGTCTTATTGTCTAAAGACAGTGGCGAGAAATCGCCAGCGTTTAAACGCTGTAGTACATCTCAAATTCAACAGGGTGAGTTGATGAATTAAGGCGTTCGGTCTCTTCCCGTTTCAGGTCAATGTAGCCATCAATGACAGAATCGGTAAAGACGTCACCTTCGGTGAGGAATCCGCGATCAGCATCGAGGCAATCAAGTGCCTGATCAAGCGAGCTACATACCGTTGGCAGGCCAGATAGCTCTTCTGCAGGCAGATCATAAAGGTCTTTGTCGAGCGGGCCGACAGGTTCGATTTTGTTCTTGATGCCGTCAAGTCCGGCCATCATCATGGCAGAGAACATGAGGTAAGGGTTTGCAGTTGGATCGCCAAATCGAACTTCTACTCTAACACCCTTAGGGCTGCCGCCTTGCACGTAAGGAATCCGAATCGAAGCAGAACGATTTCTTGCTGAATAAACAAGCATAAGAGGTGCTTCGAAACCTGGTACAAGACGCTTGTAGGAATTGGTGCTGGCATTTGAAAACGCGTTTATCGCTCGCGCGTGCTTGATGATGCCGCCAATGTAATGCAGTGCGGTTTGAGACAAGTTGCCGTAGCCGTCCCCTGCGAAAAGGTTGGTGCCGTCTTTCCAGATTGACTGGTGCAAATGCATGCCATTGCCGTTGTCGCCAACCAGTGGTTTTGGCATAAACGTCGCTGTCTTGCCATAGGCGTGTGCAACGTTCAGAACGCAGTACTTGTAGATCTGCACTTCGTCTGCTTTTTGGGTCAGTGTATTGAAAGGCACGCCAATCTCACACTGGCCAGCGGTGCCTACTTCGTGATGGTGCAAATCGATCTTGAGTCCCATCGCTTCCATCGCAGAGCACATTGAATTCCGGATATCGTAGAGCGAATCGACGGGAGGAACAGGGAAGTAGCCGCCCTTAACACCAGGTCTGTGACCCATGTTGCCGCCCTCTATGTCGCTGCCGCTCATCCATGCAGCTTCTTCGGAACCAATTTCATACATGGCGCCGCTCATGTTGTTTTTGAACTTGACCTCATCAAAAACGAAAAACTCTGGCTCGGGTCCAAAGTAAGCGGTATCGCCAATACCGGTAGATTTGAGGTAGGCCTCTGCACGTTGCGCAAGCGAACGTGGATCGCGCTCGTAACCTTGAAGTGTGGCAGGCTCCACGATATTACATCGCAGATTAACCGTCGTTTCTTCTGTGAAAGGGTCAATGACTGCGCTCGAGTCATCGGGCATCAGAATCATGTCTGATTCATTGATTGATTTCCAACCGGCGATAGATGAGCCATCGAACATTGCACCAATTTCAAAAAAGTCTTCATCGACAGAGTCTTTATGATTGGTGACGTGTTGTTCTTTACCTCGAGGGTCAGTGAAACGTAGGTCTACCCATTTCGCATCGCTTTCTTTTATTAGGTTGAGTGTCTTTTGTGACATAGCGTCATGTTCTCCGGTTGGGGTTACTTGAATATTTACTGCAAGTTCTACGCAAAAACTTTCGTGAAATTATGGGAGCAAAGAATATGCCATGATTGCCTATTAATAAACTGATTTAAAATCCGCACTTTAAAAGGGCTAGAGAGGATTTCGATGTTTTCTGAGCGCGCTAAAACAGTGCGTTCATGTGGTTGCGCACCATATTAGTGCATTTATTCGTTGCCCACTTCTATCGTCACATGAATCTCCTGATGCTTTTCTTCAATTTCCAGCACCATATGGCCATTGATTCTGCACCAGGTAGGTATATCCGCTTTGACGCCCGGGTCTGTGCAAATCACTCTCAGAATTTCACCGCTCGAGAGTGTTTTAATTTTGTCTTGTGTGCGAATGACCGGCATGGGACATAACATCCGGCGGGCATTTAATTCATGGACTGTTGGCTTTTGCTCTGTCATTGGGTTAAAAAAATTAAGTAAGAGTCTGTTCAAACATACCAATCGGGATCGACGGATGCCTGTGGTAGCGGTGTCACCATCAATTCTCTTTCAACACCGTCTTTTTGCCTGATCTGCACCTTCACTTCTTTTTCATCACGCCCCTGACTGAATCGAGCAACGATGCTGGCTGCAAGATTTATATCCTCCTCAGAGGATTCACGACTGAAGTCGCCATCGAGTAAAGCAATTGGCCCCTTGTGCGACAGAATGTTGACGGTTGTGTATTCGTTCTTGTATCCCGAGAGATAGTTATTCTCTCCCTCTTCTCGACTGACAATGATTTTGAAATGTGGTTTAGGTCGTAAATGTCGACCGACTTTTAGCAGCATGATGTCGTCGAGATCGTAATTCTTACTGCCCCTAGTGCGCCAGAGGTCTCCTAGTTTGTCTGAATAGCTCTGATCAGTCAGGAAGCAACAACCGCCTGCTGGTTGGGAATATTCAGTGAATCCGAATTTGGCGGCCAATTCCATCTGCGGCTTTCGGCTGCGACCACCAAATTTAAAAAGTTTTTCACGATCTACCCAACCTTCGCGCTCGGGCAGCGTAGGCGGCAGGTTTTTTGCGCAGAGTGGGCGGAGTAAACGATCATCTGCGCCGGATTCCCGGGCGATGATAGGCATAGTCGCTTTCCTCTGGGATTTGGGTCTCTGTCCGATGACTTCGCCAGTGATGATAAAATCAAACTGGTTTTCTTCCATCCATGCCCAGGCTTGCGCCTTGTTGACCATGAAAATTTTGCAATCGAGGCAAGGATTGAGGTGCTGACCGTAGCCATGCTTCGGATTGATGAGTACTTCCTTGTACTCCTCAATAACATCGATGATATGCAGCTTGATACCTAACTGCTCTGCCACCCAGAGTGCATTGTTCCGCTTCTCTTTATCAATATCCTTACGTCGTAGAGCATGGGTGTGACCCTCGACACAAAACCCAGTGTAGAAGTTAATGCCCTCGACATGTATTCCCTGATCTTGAATGGCGCGGGTTGCCAACATTGAGTCGAGCCCGCCTGAGATGAGGGAGACCGCTTTGCGCTGTTTGCTCATGGTGTTTAATGGTGATCTTTTTGTTGATTTGCTTTGACTAACTTCTTTGTTCACATACAGAACAAAAGTACTGATCCAGCACGCTTGGCCTGAATTAATGGGTGCAGCAGTATTGTTTGTCAAAGTGACAAATAGCCACATCTCCGGGCCGATTAAAGGTAACAATCAATTATAACCCATAAAAACGGGTTTTACTGTTCGGTGTCCGGACTTTAATCATCCGTGTCAACCTGTATAATGCCGCGTCTTCGTCTGGAGTGACCATGATTCAAAACATTAGAAACATCGCGATTATTGCCCATGTTGACCATGGCAAGACCACACTTATTGATAAGTTGCTTGTGCAGGCCGGTGCGCTCCAGCGTGGCGAGGAAGACGGTGAACGTTTGATGGACTCAAACGATATTGAAAAAGAGCGTGGAATCACGATTCTTGCCAAGAATACTGCGCTTGAATGGCATGACCACCGCATTAATATCGTCGATACGCCCGGGCACGCTGACTTTGGCGGTGAGGTAGAGCGGATACTCTCTATGGTCGACTCTGTTTTACTGATTGTTGATGCCGTTGATGGACCCATGCCACAAACCCGCTTTGTGACCAGCAAAGCTTTTGCCAATGGCCTCAACCCAATCTTGATGGTGAACAAAATTGACCGCGAAGGCGCGCGTCCTGACTGGGTTGTTGATGAGGTTTTTGAACTTTTCGATCAGTTGGGCGCGACGGACGAGCAATTAGATTTTCCCGTCATTTATGGTTCAGCAATAGAAGGGCGCGCCGGTTTGAGCATGGATGCCATCGGAGACGACATGTCCTGCTTGATGCAGACGATTCTCGATCATGTACCACCTCCCGAAGTTGACAAAGAAGCGCCCTTGCAGATGCAAATTAGCGCGTTGGACTATAGCAGCTACGTCGGTGTTATCGGACTCGGCAGAATAGCGCGTGGAACCGTGAAAAAAGGCCAGCAGGTCACGCTGGTGTCTCGAGAGGGTAAAGAGCGTAAAGGCAAAATCCTTCAGGTGATGGGTTACCAGGGGCTAGAACGCGTTGAAGTAGAGACCGCCAGTGCCGGTGATATTGTCTGCATCACCGGGATCGAAGCTTTGCAGATTTCTGACACAATTTGTGACCCGACCTGTGTCGAGGCTCTGCCGCCTTTGGAGGTAGACGAGCCAACAATTTCAATGACCTTCCAAGTCAATACATCGCCCTTTGCAGGGCTAGACGGTAAATTTGTGACCAGTCGAAATATCCGTGAGCGTCTTGAGCGGGAACTGATTCATAACGTTGCCCTGCGGGTCGAAGATACAGATAGCGCTGATCGCTTCAAGGTGTCGGGACGAGGTGAGTTACATCTGGCGATATTAATTGAAAATATGCGTCGTGAGGGTTTTGAACTTGCAGTCGGCAGACCCGAGGTTATCTTCAGAGAGGTAGAGGGCCGCCAGCAGGAGCCATTTGAGAATGTGTTGCTAGATGTCGAAGAGGCACATCAGGGCGCCGTGATGGAAGATCTGGGCAAAAGAAAGGGTGTCCTGAGCAATTTGTTACCCGATGGAAAAGGCCGCATCAGAATTGAATACGAAATACCTACCCGGGCGCTCATAGGGTTTAGGTCTGATTTCCTCACCATGACTTCTGGTACAGGGATTATGACCAGTATCTTCTCTCGCTATGGTGACGTTGTCAGTAAAGAAATTGGTACGCGAACCAATGGTGTGCTGGTTTCCATGGTCACTGGTAAGTGTTTGGCATTTGCGCTGTTTAATCTGCAGGCTAGGGGTCGAATGTTTATTGATCCCAATCAGCAAATCTATGAAGGTCAGGTAGTGGGTTTACATTCGAGAGGCAACGATCTGGTGGTCAACCCGTTGAAGGGTAAGCAATTAACCAATATTCGTGCCTCGGGTACGGATGAAAGTATTATTCTGAACTCGCCGATCCGCCACACGCTAGAGCAGGCAATCGAGTTTATTGATGACGATGAGTTGGTTGAAGTGACACCAGGTTCTATTCGCATTCGAAAGAAGTTGTTGACTGAGAATGAACGTAAGCGGGCAGGACGCGAGAAGGTAGCCTAAGCGCTTTGTTGCGCCCCCGGTTCCGAATCAAAAAGCGCTGTGATCGAATAAGTAATATTATGAGGGAGCCCAATGCTACCGTTATATCCGGAGATTAAGCCTTACACTCGTCATATGGTGCCAGTGGACGATGTCCATGAGCTTTACGTAGACGAGAGTGGAACACCGGATGGTATCCCGGTCTTTTTCCTGCATGCCGGCCCAGGTTCCGGTTGTGAATTCGATAGCCGTAGTTTTTTCAATCCCGAAAAATACCGCATCATTTTATTTGATCAGCGAGGCGCAGGCCGATCCAAGCCCCACAGTGATATTACAAACAATACGACTCAGACTTTGGTTGAGGATATCGAGAAGATACGAACCTTTCTCGAAATAGATAAAATTATGTTGTTCGGCGGAGGCTGGGGCTCAACGCTCGGACTCGTTTATGCTGAAACTCATCCGGAAAATGTTTTGGCGTTGGTGTTGAGAGGTGTTTTTCTTGGTACCGAACAGGACATTAACTGGATCTATCAAGAAGGTGTCAGCAGATTCTATCCAGATCACTGGGAAGATTATGTTGCACCGATTTCTGCTGATGAGAGAGACGATCTGCTGGCCGCTTATGGCAGGCGCATTAATGGCACCGATGAATTGGCGCGAATGGGTGCCGCGAAGGCCTGGTCTCGATGGGAGGCTGACTGTTCAAGCCTGCATCCAAACCCTCGGTTGGTAAAGCATCTAACAGATCCCCACAGGGCGATGGCGCGATGTAAGATTGGTGTCCACTATTATTCCAATCAATGTTTCCTGGAAGAAAACCAGATTCTGCGTGACGCGAGTGTGCTGAAAGACATTCCCGGTATTATTGTGCACGGTCGATATGACATGTTGTGTCCTGTACAAAATGCCCATGATCTTCACGCAGCATGGCCTATTTCTCAGGTTTTTCTGGTCCGAGAAGCGGGTCACTCCGCCACCGAGCATGCGCTGATTGATGCATTGATAAGGGCCACACGGGATATGGCCCTGCGTTTTGAGTCGGACTTCGGCGTCTAGCTTTCGTGCAATGAAAGGTCTAATACAGAGAGTGAGTGAGGCGAGAGTCGTTGTTGATGGTAATACCGTCGGCGAAATTGATCGCGGCATTCTTCTGTTGTTAGGCGTTCAAAAGGGAGACGATGGTGCCTGTTTGGAGAAGCTACTCGACAAGGTGCTTGCCTATCGAATTTTTCCAGATGCGGCAGGTCATATGAATTTGAGTTTGACGGATATCGCGGGTCAGCTGTTGATTATCTCGCAATTCACTCTGGCAGCGGATACAAAAAAAGGATTAAGACCCTCGTTTTCCTCTGCGGCGCCGCCTGAAATTGCCGAGACGATATATGATGAGTTTGTTTCGCGTGCGCGTGGCAGGTGTGCTGAAGGCAAGTGTTCGAAAATTCAAACGGGCATATTTGGTGCAGACATGAAGGTGAGTCTGCTTAACGATGGCCCCGTCACTTTTTTGTTGGAAACCTAACCCGACTCACCTGAAATCTTATCTCAGCACATTATCTTTAAGACTAGCCCACTGTAACGCATCGTGCCCGAAGATCAGTTTGCATCCTTCTTTCTGAAGTTTAATCAGATTAAGCATTGAATCGCGATGTTGCTCTCGGCTAAACCCAAACGGAGGAAAAGACATGTCTTCGAGCATCTGTTGCCAATAAACGCAATCTGATGTCAGGACGACGGGCCCGCTTTCCAGTTCGATGCGAAGCGATTGATGTCCCGCGGTGTGCCCTGGTGTGGGCAGACAGACCACTGTGCCATCTCCAAACAGGTCAAACTCACCTTTAATTTGTTTAACGCTGTGACCTAGATTGAAGTCGTTGGGGTTGTATATACCGAGCTCAATCAATTTCGGATCAGTACCGGATAACCATTCTTCTTCCTGAACAATAATTCGTGCGTTCGGAATCTGTTCGGTGCCACCACAATGATCAAAGTGCAGATGGCTCAGTACAATGAAGTCGATTTTTTCAGCATCAAATTCCTTCTGTGACAACAACGCGACCAAGTCTTCACCCGCAGGTATATCCACCGCGAAAACATCTGCGGATGCACCGAGCCTGCCACTGTCTGTTGTGAGCTCTTTGTGTAATCCTGTGTCGAAAAGCACGGTGCCTTTGGGATGCGAGACGACCCAGCATGACACGGGAATAGTAATGTCTCCCTCTGCATGCTCACAAAGCACGCCCTTGGCTGAGGTCAATCTGCCGCTTTCGATCGGTGTTAGTGTGAGACTCATATTTTCCCTTTCTGCCGGAAACGTTCTCGGTTATTTACCAGGGGCCGTCACGGCTATTTACCTGGGGCCGTCACGGCTATTTACCCGGGGCCGTCACGACGCCTTTAACAGGTATCATATTGTGGACGTTGAGGTTGATGAGTACCGGGCCGTCAATGTCCATTGCCTCGGCGAGGCGGGCT
>CAJXBG010000105.1 GCA_913050215.1 uncultured Gammaproteobacteria bacterium | reverse complement strand
GTGATGGCGATGACATCACTGTCGAAAATTTGCAAACTCTAGATGGTTTCTCAGATCTTCGAGTATCGAAGCTTGGAGAAGATGGCGTTGTCACTAATGTTGTTGGTTCTGCGATTGATCTTGGTGTAAGCGGAGGAAACGACAGCACGCGTGTTACCGGTACTTTAAAATTAGTTTCGGCTAATCCGTTTTCATTAGACCAAAAGGCAGCCACGCGTGCTTCAGGAATACTCTTGAATGATGCGGATATTTCTGACGGCGATACGACGCTCACATTTGATGCTGGTCACGGGCTGGCTGTGGGTGCGTCATTTACAATTGCTGGAGAGACGAACGGTCCAACGCACTACGTGACGGGTGTGTCCGGAAACGACATTACTTTTATCCCTGCACTAGTTAATGGGCATGGTGTTCAAAACGATGACGCCATTACGATTGGAACAGAAACCCCGGGCTATTATGCGGACGGATCGTCGACCGCAACACTCAAAGATTTAACTCAGATCAGGGTAAACACGGCCGTCACGGCTGGAGACTCTATATCAATCATTGATGCAGCCCTAGATAAGGTCGCTCAGATGAGATCCGACCTCGGTGCCATAGAGAACAGACTCTCCTATACCGTTTCAAACTTAATGAACATCGCTGAGAAAACAGCCGATGCACGATCTCGTTTGGACGATGCGGATTTTGCCCTTGAGTCGGCACGGTTGGCAAAGGCTCAGGTCGTTCAGCAAGCAGGCACGCAAATGCTAGCGCAGGCGAATCAAATGACTCAGCTTGTCTTGGATCTTTTGAGATAAGCGCGGGTAAGGGGAGCTAGGTTATGAGTTTTGAAAACATTATGGGTATCGCGGGTCAAGCGATGGATGCCCAGACCATTCGTATCAATGCGGCAGTATCAAATATCGCTAACGCAGATACGCAAGCGGGTTCCCCCGATGATGCATTTAAGGCCAAGAGAGTCGTTTTTAAAAGCATTCTGGCTTCTGAGGTCAATCAAGAAAGGGGCGACCCCGTCGGTGGTGTAAGAGTCACGGAAATTGCCGAAGACAATAAGCCGGCCCCTGCTATTTACAAGCCCAATCATCCTGACGCCGACGAAGACGGATATATATACACCTCGAATGTCGACGTCATGACCGAAATGGTCGATATCACTGCTGCTTCAAGATCTTATGAAAGTGTGGTGGAGGCGAGTAATACCGCTAAACGGCTAATGATGAGAACGATCGAACTCTTGAAGAAATAAGTCAAAGAGAAATATATGAGTTTTACAAGTATAGATAGTATTCGAACAACGAACGATTTGCTTGCTGAGAAGAATCAGGCGCAAGTTAATCAAGATCTAGATAGGAATGCCTTTTTAAGGCTATTCACTACACAACTGCAAAATCAGAACCCTCTAGATCCCATGGAAAATGAGGCGTTTGTTGCTCAGTTGGCACAATTTTCAACCCTCGAAGCAACAACCCTAATGTCTGACTCCCTGTCTGACTTTGTGAGTTCTCAGCAGTCGGAAAAAATGTTGAGAGGCGCGAACCTACTCGGTAAACAGGTCTTTGCGCCTAATGTTTCCATGTATCAAGCAGGTGGAACAAGGCTCGATGGTGTTATCTCAGTCGACCAGACTTTAGACAATCTGAGGCTGAATGTTATCGATGCTGAGTCGGGCCAGGTCGTCAATCAGATGGATTTAGGTGCGCAGACTCAAGGCAATGTTGAATTTAGCTGGAATGGCGGGAATTTTGATGGCGAAGCCGCTCCCGCAGGCAATTACATATTTAGAGCGGTCGGGTATCAAGGTGATACTACCCAAGAGATCCCTGTTGATTCTCAAACGAGAATCACAGGTGTTTCATGGGATGCCTCGCTCAGTGAAATTTTCGTTGAGATTGAAGACGGGCGTTCAATCGCATTGTCAGAAATTTCACATTTATCAAATTAATTATTGGAGTATTTAGTCTATGTCGTTTTATACCTCACTTACAGGTCTCAAGGCTGCTACCACTGAGCTGGCTCTTACAAGTAACAACATTGCTAACGTGGGTACGAGTGGTTTTAAGAAATCTCGCGCGTCCTTTGGTGACATTTTTGCTACATCTCCACTTCAGAAAGCGAGTTCGGTCGTTGGTCAGGGTGTGTCCTTGAAAGAGGTGAGACAGGAGTTCAGCCAGGGAAACGTAGAGTTCTCATCTAATACGCTGGACCTTGCGATATCGGGCGAGGGTTTTTTCCCGCTTAAGTCATCAGATGGTCTCACGGATATTTATACACGTAACGGTAGTTTCGTGTTGAACGAACAATTTAATGTGGTGAACTCGTCAGGACAAGCATTGCTAGCAGCGGCGGTCGACTCCTCCGGTAAGGCGGATTTGGAAAAGCTCAGCCGTTTGGCGATTCCTGTATCGACCTCTGGACAAGCAACTGAAACCTCTGAAATTCAGCTGGCTTTGAACTTACCTTCGGACGCGTCTGTAATCGACGTACAATTCAATAGAAACAATCCAGCGACATATAACAAGTCTACCGCATTGAGCGTATATGACAGCGGGGGTAACTCATATCTCGCAACGATTTATTATGTAAAGACAGCAAACGCGACGGCGACATCGCCGACTAACAAATACCAAACGTATGTCTATGTTGGTGATGACCAAGTTAACCCAGCGTTGCAACAAGCCACAGATGACAACAGTGAACGTCTTTACGTAAACAAATACGGCGTGCTGAAGCCGTTCTCCGAAGTAGAAGATTTGTTGGTAAACAGAAAAACGCAGAAGTTTGGCCTAGACGACCTTACTGACGTGCGTACTTCGGTGCCGGCAACTGTTGAGGGCGCAAAACTGCCCAACGACCTTACTGCTGATCAGGGTTACAACTTTCAAACGAATACCGGTGAAGGACAAAACTTTACCTCCGCGCAACTCAAGAATTTCATGACCGTTGACGTGGAAAACAGCGGTAACCCTGTGACCGTCGATCTATCGTCGCTCGCGGCTAACAATAAAGCCTACACGGGTGTCGAGATTGCGAGTTTTATTGAAAGTCAGCTGAACACGAAGTTTGGTGACGAACGCTATTTTGATCTTTCGACGGCGACTAACCGAAATTTCAAGGTGGATTTTACGACTGGGGGTGCGAGCACGGTAGCTTCAATCGATCTAGGTGTTGTTTTTGATACTGAAGCAAAAAGGCTAAATGCTACAACGGAACAGGTAGTTGCGGCGATTCAAGCGAAACTTGATTCGGCAGTAAATGTCGTTGAGGGTGCAAATACAGGTGGACTAGGCGCAGGTAAAGTAAATGTTTCTTACGATTATGCTTCGCGTGAATTTAAGTTCTTGCCAACTATTTCGTCAGACACGGTAAAGCTGGGTTCAGACGGGAGCAATAGTCTTTTCGGTACAACAAGTACCTTCGAACCAGTGACTGCTAACGGCTCATACGGCCAAACTGTCACACCCAACGGTGAGTTGCAACGTGTCGCGAGTGAACAGCGCTACGGAATCAAAGTTGAATATGACGGCGCCCAACAGACTTTTTCTTTCTCATCAGGCACGACAGGCGATACCTCGCGGGTTGACGTGAATTTTGATGTGCCAGTATTTGATGCGACAACCGGTGCGCCAGTGGGCACAACAGATGCTGAAGGTAACTTTGTGCTACAGGCGAACGCAGCGAGTGCTACTTTCGCCGGATTTGCTGACGGTGGGTTGTACTCTGAATTACCCTCGGCAGACGCGGTTCGCGGTGTCGTTTCTTTACCTGCCGTGACTCAGGGTTCGTCTATTGCAGTGAACGTGAACAACAACTTCTCGGTAGACGCATCTAACAATACATTCGTTGTATCGGTCGATGACGTGAAAGGCACGTTGGTGTTACCGACAAGTTCTGGTTATACATTAGACAGCTTTATTGTCGAATTAGAAAAGGGGATCAATCAACTGGCGGCTGAAAACGGCAGTAAAGTTTCGGGTGTTAACGTTGTTTACGACCCTGAAACTAACGGTCTTACCTTCACCTCCGGCACCACGGGCACAGACTCGTTTATTAAGGTGTCTGGCTCGGCAACTTGGGGGCTCGCCAATATCGGGTCTGGCCGTGGTACAACGACGACCTGGATTAAGCCAACACAGTCCGCAGATGTTGTAAACGGTGTAGCGGTTAACAAATACATAGACGAATTTGGTGTTGAAACGGCGAGCGCCGACGGATTTTCGACGTTACCTGAGTGGTCACCTATTTACTTGGACAAGGGTGAGTTGACCTTTGATACATCAGGTAACTTGGTTTCACCCACCGGTGGTGCGCAGTTGGATACGGTGTTCCTGGCAGGTGGTCGTGGTGCATTGAACCTGAGTATCGATTACACGGGTACAACACAGTTTTCGCAGGCTTTTGCGGTCAAGTCGCAGTCTCAAGATGGTACACCAGAAGGTGACCTGGTTGGTGTCGACATCGGTGATGATGGTCTGGTTGTTGCATCCTATTCGAATGGTTCGCAGAACTCTCTTGGAAAGATTGTGTTAGTGACCTTCCCGAGTAACGAGGGTCTGCGTCAAAACGGAGACAGTTCCTATTTGGCTTCTGCCAAGTCGGGAGCAGCGACCTTCGGTGAAGCAGGTACAGCCGGATTCGGTACGATTAGAGCCGGTGCACGTGAGCGGTCAAACGTCGATCTAACGACAGAGCTGGTGGGTTTAATCACAGCTCAGAGAAACTTTCAGGCAAATGCCAAGGCGATTGAAACCTCGTCAGCATTAACTTCCACCATTATTAATATCAGAGCCTAATTCTTTTAGGCTTAAAGAGATTTGATGTATGGACAAAGGAATATACGTAGCGTTGGGCTCTCTTAAAGCCGACAAAGTGAAACAGGGCAACGCGATTCATGACGTGGCTAACGTTTCAACGGTCGGATTTAAGAAAGCATTTGAAGCGAAAGTGACTACTTACAGAGTAGATATCCCTGAGACTCTTACGTCGAGATATTTTAGAACAGCTGACTATATAGGCAAAGTAAACCTCGAGGCTGGTACTCGTATTGCGACGGATAACGACCTTGACATATTTATAGAAGGGCAGGGTGTGATGGGGGTCTTTAAAGACTCTGGAGAATTGGCTTTTACCAGAAGGGGAGATTTGAGAATCGACGCTGAGGGTCGAATGGTCAATGGAGAAAATAGAATTGTTGCATCGGACGCCGGTGGAGAAATCAATCTAGAACAAGGATTTCTATACAAGATTTCTAAAGAGGGTGTGATCTACGGTACTAACCCCGAGGAAGAGGTCGCTGAAGAGGTTGAATTCGGCCGATTATTGCTCAGAGATGCTAGCAACGTGGACTTGGAAAAGATGGAAGATGGTTTGTTCAAAGTTGTAGGCGAACCGCCAGGGGATTTTGCCGGCGGTGACAATACGATCTATGTGACGGATCGTGCCCTAGAGGGGAGTTCGGTCAAAACTTTCGAAATCCTGGCTCAAATGATTGAGCTGGAAAGATCATATGAAATGAAAATTAATATTGTGAAAACCCTATCAGAACTCGGCGAGAGTTCTAATTCATTAATGAGAGTTACGTAAGGATAAGCATATGGATGCTTCACTATGGGTTGCTAAAACTGGTTTGAATGCGCAGCAGACACGAATGACTGTGATTTCAAATAATCTAGCCAACGTCAACACTACTGGGTTTAAGAGAGATCGCCCGGTTTTTGAAGATCTGCTTTATCAGAATATTCGTCAAGCAGGTGGTCAAACGGGTGCAGACACGAATGCCGCGACCGGTTTTATGTTAGGTACCGGTACTCGAATTGTTGCCACGGAAAAAATTCAAAGCCAGGGCAATATGATGTCCACTGAAAACGCTTTGGATCTGGCGGTTGAAGGTCCAGGATTTTTCCAGATCGTCCAACCGGACGGCACCATCGCATATACCAGAGACGGCGGTTTTAAATTATCTCAAGAAGGCGAACTTGTGACGCCCTCAGGATTACTGTTGCAGCCCCAGATTCTGGTGCCCGCAGAAGCGGCTTCAATCACGATCGGTACTGATGGAATCGTGAGTGCAGAGCTTGCTAATGGTGGTGGAAATCAGCAGTTAGGTCAGATTCAGATAGCCCGCTTTATTAATGGCGCTGGTTTAGAAGCAATGGGACAGAACTTGTTCAGAGAGACCACGGCAAGTGGTGCTCCCTTGATCCTCGTGCCCGGTGAACAGGGCGCGGGTGAGATTGCACAAGGCATGCTTGAAGCTTCGAACGTTAATGTTGTCGAAGAATTGGTCAACATGATTGAAACGCAAAGAGCGTATGAAATTAATAGTAAAGCGATTAGCTCTGTTGATTCCATGCTCAGATTCTTGAACCAGAATTTATAAGGTTAGGCCTAATGTCTATTTTTCATTTGCTGTCGTTTGTGTTTGTTTTTGTGCTTGCGGGTTGTAGCAGTGCGGGACCTGAAAACTCCGGATATGAGTCTTCCCTGGCAAAAGCAATGCCGGTCTTTAATTACGAAGAGCGACCCAAAACCGGGTCGATCTTTACGGATCAGGCATCGAGCAGATCCTTTGGTTTTCGAAGAAGGTTTGCGTTAGGAGACATTATAACGGTCGTGCTGGATGAAAGTACGCAGGCGCAAAGAAGCAGTGGCATTAACACAAGTAAAGAGGTGACTAATTCTCCGCTGAGCCAGTTGCAAAAAGTTTTTGGTAATAGTTTGCCCATTAATTCATCCAGAACAACGCAGATAAAGCGAGGCTTGAAAGCGCTCGACTTCGGTGATTTATCACGGTCCGACAAGGGTGTTGGAACAGCGGATCAAGCGGCGAGTTTAAGCGGTGCAATCGCAGTGATAGTGACCCACTTGATGCCGAACGGGAGCATGTTTATAGAGGGTAAAAAAGAGCTAGTGCTTAGCGAAGGCAGTGAGGAGATTTTCATCAGCGGCATCATCACGCCGAAAGATATTCAACCGGATAACACCGTGCTTTCTTCGAGGATTGCGCAAGCCAATATCGCTTACAGAGGCAAGGGCGACCTAGCAGATGTAGCTACAGCCAATTGGGGCTCGAGGTTCTTTAACAAATTATGGCCATTTTAATCATGAATATTAGATCGTTGCTGTGTATTTTCGCTTTGATTTTTACTCAAGAAGCGGCTGCAGATCGTATCAAGGACCTCACCAGCGTTGCCGGCGTTCGATCGAACCAATTGATTGGATACGGTTTGGTGGTGGGTCTTGGTGGAACTGGCGATAGAGATAAAATCAGTTTTACTGCCCAGAGTTTGAAAACGACTTTGGATAGGCTCGGGGTCGACGTTGATGGTCCGATCTCTAACTACGATCTGTACCAACGGGGTGTTGCCAGCTTAGCCTACGATAAAACTAAGTTAGACAACGTGGCATCAGTTATTGTGACAGCGACGCTGCCGCCATTTGCGAAGCCCGGTCAAGTCATAGACGTCAACGTTGCGGCCATCGGGCTTGCTTCGAGTTTGAGAGGTGGCAATCTCATATTGACAGAGCTGCGCGGTGCGGATGGGGAGATTTACGGGTTAGCACAAGGGTCTCTGACTGTTTCTGGATTAGAGGTTTCGGCTGCAGGTTCCGAGATCACCGTTGGCGTGCCGACGGCTGGTCGGATTCCAGGCGGAGCCATTATCGAAAGGGAAGTTGAAACGCCCTTTGGTGATGACGAATATTTGGTGCTGTATTGTAATCAAAACGATTTTACGACGGCAACAGCGATATCTGACGTCATTAATGAACAATTCGGAGATGGCACGGCGACCGCAGTGGATGGCACCTCGATCGCTGTGATGGCACCTGAAACCTTAGGTGCGCGAGTCTCTTTTCTTAGCTTAGTCGAGAACCTTGAAGTGATACCGGGAGAACCAAAAGCCCGGGTCGTCGTGAATTCTCGTACAGGCACTGTCGTCATTAACAGGACTGTGAGGGTGACAGCTGCCGCTGTGACCCACGGGCAGTTATCTGTCACGGTTTCAGCAACAAATGAAGTAAGTCAACCACCAGCCGGCCTTTTGGGCGGTGGAGAAGGCGAGACTGTGCCGATTCAGAACGCAGAAATCACGGTGGCAGAAGAAGCCAGACCGATGTTTGTTTTTCAACCCGGAGTCAACCTTAGAGATATTGTTGATGCGGTCAATCAAGTAGGTGCAACCCCTTCATCCTTAATTGCAATTCTCGATGCGCTTAAGAGCTCAGGTAGCTTAAGAGCCGAATTAATCGTCTTGTAGGGTGGTGTTTTTATGAGTAGCCCAATTTCCTCCAGTTTTGACAACGCCGCGCTAGCGCAGTTGAAATTTGACGCCAAGATCGATCCTAAGGCCGAGGCAAAACAGGTCAGCAGGCAGTTTGAAGCGATATTTATTAATCAACTCTTGCAGTCCATGCGAAAGGCAACCATTAAGTCTGACTTATTCCAATCGGACGCCAATAAAACCTATGAGTCAATGTTCGATCAGGAGATCGCGAATCAAATCTCCAGCGGACAGGGAATCGGCTTAGCGCAAGAAATCGAAAGACAATTGTTTGATATGCAATTGGGTAGATCGCAGAAACCGTCCGCTACCGATGCGGTAAACAAGTTACCAAATAATGCCTTAGATGCTTACAGAGCATCTTCATTACCCATGCCTTTACCCGGTAAATCTAGATGACGGATTTACTTTCAATTGGGGCCAATGCGCTTAAGACAAATCAGTCAGCGCTCGCTATTGTTAGTAATAACATTGCTAACGTAAATACGGAAGGCTACGTTCGGCAGGAACTCGACATTAAAGAAAACCTGCCAACGAAAGCTGGACTGGTTTACGTTGGCTCGGGCGCGGTTGCGACCGGTGTTAGGCGCGCCTACGATAGTTTCGTAGAGTCATCTGTTCGGTCTAGTGTGAGTGACCTTGCGGCGCAATCTCCCCTAATTGATTACTCAAATCGAATGATCGACATCTTGGGTGATCAGAGTGCAAGCCTTACGCCCGCTTTGGATGAATTCTTTGATGGGATTAAAGAATTAAGTCTGGATCCGTCTTCGGAACTCCGTCGAGATACAGCGCTTTCCAATGCGAAAGGTTTAGCCAGTCGATTTAACGAATTGGGCCATCAATTACAGCTGATTGATGACGAAACTAAAAATCAGCTCAGCTATAAAGTGAGTGAATTTAACGCGTTAACAGATCAACTGGCGGTCATAAATCAAAAGCTTGTAAGACAGTCTGATCTTAAGCGACAACCTCCAGATTTGCTCAATTCTCGAGACCAAGTGCTTGTCGAGTTATCGAAACGCTTTCGTGTTTCAGTAGAGCAAGCTGCTAACGGCATGGTCTCTGTTACTGTTGGAAAAAATGCCAATGGCGTAAAAGTTGTTGATGGAGGCTCGGCCAAACAAATGGGGGTTGAGTATAAGACCGCTACTTCTCCTGCTGAAGCTACTTTAGTGCTGGACGCCTACGGTGATCGCCAGGATCTTAGTGGTTTAACTGGCGCGGGAGGTGAGATAGGGGGATTGCTGCAATTTAGATCCAGCGTATTGGCGCCCTCGATGAATAATTTGAATTTGTTAGCAGCAACGGTTTCGAACGAAGTGAATTCAGCGCTGTCTGGCGGTATGGATTTATATGGTGATAAAGGTGGTCCCTTATTTGATACGCCACTTGTTTTTTCGGCAGACGTAAAGAATACCGCTTCAAACCCAGGTGTTTCGATTCAAGTAACGGAAAAGAGACCTGAGAATAGTCACAGTTTGGAATTGATCTTTGATAAAAAAAATGACCGTTGGCTGATTAACGATCAAAGTACTGGTCTCAAGTTTGTAAGTCCTAACGCTAGGCAAATGAGCATCAATGGGCTTCGCATTGGGATATCAGGTGATATTCAAGATGGCGATAGAATTACCATCGGTGCCACTTCCTCCGCTGCAGAAAGCATGCGAGTTGTGATGACAGACCCTAACAGGTTGGCAGCGGGGGATTTATACGGCATGACGTTTGGTGCTGAAAATTCGGGTTCAGCTCGAGCTTCTGTGGAGTTTGCGCAACAAACCCCGGCATCGCTGGTCAAGCCGATACAAGAAACGCTGGTAAATAATCTTAATCCTGCCGCAGCGGTAAGTATCAATCCTAATAACTTTCAGCCACTGGTTTCTATTCCTGCTGGCACAAGCAACGTGACGTTAACTCTGTCGAAGGAATACCCAGCAGATGTAGAAATGCAGGTGTTCACCCGAGAAGGACAGCATCTATTTGGTTCGGCAGGTATCGCTGACAGCCAGCTCTCGCTGATGTTAAGCGAGAATAACGGTTTTGGTGCAGGTGCAAGTTACTCGGCTCAACATTTGAATGCTGACCAAGGTTATATGGGTAAGCCCTGGCGCATAGGCGCTGTAAGCCAATCGCTATCCGAATTGAATGAACAAGGCGCTGCAATTGTAAAACAAGAAGCGGTTATTCAGTCCAGTGCTTTGCCCGCAAGAACTAACAGCACAGGGTCTACTCTAAACATTGTTGATCAAGCTGATCTAAAGCTGAACGGCAAGGCTTTGTCGGCATTGCCGCTGGCAAACGGTACGTCGCTTACCTCAGCCGCCGTCGTGAGTTGGTTAAATACAAACATCTCAACCCATGGTTTAGCTTTGGTTGCCAAAGCTGAAAATGTAATAGACATATCTCGACAAGATATAGATCTCAATGCGAGTTCACTTTCCATTAACGGATCTACCATAAACCTTCCGTCGTCTATGAATTCACTAGTGGATTTGGCGAATGCGATTAATCAGTCAACCAGCGACACGAATGTTGAAGCCGTTATAGGCGTCAATAACTCCCTCAGGTTGCAAAATACTGCTGGCAATGAAGCGGCTAGTATTGAGTTTGATTCTCCTGCAAGTGTCTTTAAAAGTCTTGCCGGAGAAGTCAGAGCCGCAATAAAAATAGAAGCGACCAGGACAGGTGGGGATAGTAGCCAAAAAGAAGTTGCCTTAACGCTATCGAGTCAAGGGACTAGCTCAGATCTAGCCGCTTTAGGTTTTTCAAGTTCTCTGTATATAGACGATACCTTGTCGGAGGATCTTATCGTGTTTGCCACAGGCGCAACGAGTGCGTCTGCGACCTTAGCTGCCGATTATTCCGCTGGAGAAGTCGACCCATTGGCGTTGAGAAATAGAATTACGCATTTTGAGTTTATCAGTGATACCCAGTATCAAATCAAGGACGATGCTACGGGGACCGTTTTGGCGACTCGTGATTATTTGTCGGGTCAAGATTTGCAATATCAGTCGATAAGAATGCAGATGGAAGGTGAACCCAAGAAGGGCGATACCTTTAGCGTAGATGGAAATCGAAGCGGCCTCGGAAGTAACGAGAATGCGCTAAGACTGACCGCTCTCGAATCAAAAAAGGTGTTTGGTGCTAGCCAAAATTTCCATGACGGATATCTTTCTATATTAACGACCGCGGGTAACACCTCGAGACTTGCTGAAGTGGCTGAACAGGCGCTTGAAATTGTCCATGATCAGGCGGTGCGAGCAAAAGACGAGAAATCGGGGGTGAACCTGGACGAGGAGGCTGCCAACTTAATTAGGTATCAACAGGCTTACCAAGCTTCTGCGAGATTAATGCAAACAGCAAACCAATTGTTTGACGCACTACTGAGGATATGAGGTAAGCGATGAAAATTTCAAGTTCCTATTTGTATAACAAATCGTTGCAAAATATACAGACTGCTCAGAGTGATGTGGCAAAGACCCGTGAACAGATTGCGACTGGAAAAAGTTTAGTCCGTCCAAGCGATGACACCAGTAAATTGCGTAATATCGAGACGTTGGAGTCTCATGTCAGGAAGCTAGATTCTTTTGATCGTAATGCGGCTTATCTAGAAGACCGATACGGCCTTGAAGAAACTGTATTGACCTCGGCGAATGACATCATCATTAGAGTCAAAGAATTGGCAATCCAGGCGGCGAACGATACCTTGTCCGTGTCGGATCGAGACATTATCGCGGTTGAGGTCAGCAGTTTAAGGGACGAAATGATATCAATCGCGAACACGAGAGATGTTGAAGGCAACTATATTTTTGGCGGAAGTAAGACTGATACGGCCGCTTTTGTTAAGAGCGACGTCACTGGAAAGGTAAGTTATCAAGGGGATAATAGGGAATCTAGCGTTGCAATTAGTAGTACAAGAACAGTAACGAAAAACAGGGACGGCACAACAATATTTCAGACAGCGCCCAGACAGGAGCAAACTTTTGCCCTAGGTGGGTTAGGCGGTGCGAGTGACCCAACCGGTGATTTTAACTTTAAAGTTGGGTCTGCCGTGATCGAATTTTCAGTCTCTGCTAATGATAGACCGGAGACTGTCAAGGCGGCAATAGAGCAATCTCTTGAGTCCTCCGGGATATCTGGCACAGCGCAAGCTGTAACCTTGAATGGTGCTACAAGTTATAGTGTCACCTTGACCGGTGTAAATTCTAATGCGAGCAACGGCGTTCCGGTGACTGCATCGTCGCCAGGTTCCAACCCGCTGACAGTGACTTTACGTGAGTCAGAAACCCAGAGTGTTGGTTTCTTTGATGTCCTAGGTGATCTAGTATCCGCGCTGTCGGACAATAAGCGCGGCGAGATTGGCAGGTCTGTGAGTGAATTAAGTTCGCTGCAAGATAGGCTTTCGATGAATGTTGGTCAGGTGGGTTCGAGTCTTAACAACCTAGAGCGGCAGATTGATATAAACGCTTCAACCCGATTAAGAATCGATGAGTTGCTTTCAACAGAGCGAGATCTTGATTACGCGAAGGCTGTGACAGAATTCAATGCTGAGATGGTGAGGCTAGAGGCGACGCAGGCTAGTTTTGCTAAAATCGCGCAACTCTCCCTGTTTGAATACCTCTAGTAGGGTGTCTGCTTTAGCGCATCAGCGGATTGTTCACTGATATGACTAGGGGAAGGCAGACGAATGTTTTCTATTGGCTCTAACAAGGTCTTGACGGCTTTTTCAAGTTCCTCAACGAGCACAATGAGCTCTTCAAAATCCTCCGCGAACGGAAGTTTTAAGTTGCTCTGAAGTGTTTCTTCAATATAAGCAAACAGGTCATCCAAATGACTGACGATGCTTGGGACAGGCACGGATGATAAATTCGTATACAGCAATCGAGACAGATTGATCGCATGTTTAGTCGAGGGTGTGCATCGTGCTAGGTTGAGATTTTTAGCTTGCTTTCGAGCGGTTTTCAGACTGTGCGTTAAAGACTGAAAAAGAAACGCCATTTCTTGGTTTTTTTCTGATCCGAACTTCTCAATATCAGTTTTTAATTTACTTATATGATGCATAATCTTGAAACCGGATTCCCTCAGACACTTAATCGGTAATTCGAGAGTTTTCTTTAGGTTTTTAAGTGACAGAACAGTTCCGATAGGATGATTCTAAGCATTTCTCAGCTAATGCTTCGATTTCCAAGATAACATTATCGTCGATTTGGAATTTAATGAACTCAGCCAGGTTTTCAGCGTCTCTGTAGCCATTTAGTGAAGCGATTCTTGCCCACAAGAATGCTGTCTTGAGATCAATATTGCTGTCGGACTCAAATATTGAACCGAAATCAG
>CAJXBG010000104.1 GCA_913050215.1 uncultured Gammaproteobacteria bacterium | reverse complement strand
ACCAGACTGAACCCCATATTGCATAACCGGTCGCTGCGGCCCAAAGCTGACTGCCGGTGCAGCGCAACCGGCGAGCGCGCCAGCACCTGATACAGCGGACAGCTGGAGAAAACCGCGGCGCGGAATTGAGGGGTTTTTCGTGGAATTATTCATCGATAGGTTCATCCGGAGGTGCTTGGACTCAAGACAGTACGCGAAAGCGATCCCATGCGTGCAGTAGAGAAAAGGTCAGCAAGAAGGGTCGACGGGTTGTTGCGAACCGTTTTTTCTCAGCACAGTTTGGGCTAGACAAAACGGTTTCAACCCGTCATGCGCGACAAGGGTCTGTTAGGGAGTTTTGGGCTCTTTATTGTCAATCAGCTCATCTAATTTTAGGTTATCCAACCAGGAATTGTAATCCGCGATATTACCCGGCAGCACAATTCGAGTGTCCTCTAGCTTATCCAGCGTCTTGATATATCGTTCGCTCAACTGAAGTTTTAAAGACTCGGGGCCACCGTTTTGATTAATCACACCGCCAATCTTTTCTATTGACTCAGCTGTGGCAGCAGCTATCGCAAGAATTTCTTCTGCTTGACCCTCAGCCTCATTGATTCTTCGCTGCATCTCACCTTCGGATCTGTTGATCAACTCGGTTTTCAGACCTTCGGATCGGTTTATACGGCTTTGTTTATCACCCTCACTTGAGGCTAGAATTGCCCGACGCTCGCGCTCTGCACTCACCTGTTTTTCCATGGCGTTTCTCACGGTATCTGGTGGCGTAATGTTCTTAATTTCATAGCGATGCACCTTGGTTCCCCAGGCCTGTCCAGCCTGATCAAGAACTTCTACCACCTTCGCGCTAATAACATCGCGTTCTTCAAATGTTCGATCAAGATCAAGCGTACCTATGACGGATCGAGTTGTTGTTTTTGCGAGCTGAACCGCAGCATATCGATAGTCGACGATACCGTAGCTGGCTTTTACTGGGTCCCAAACCGACATATAAATGACGCCATCCACAGTGACCTGAACTTCATCTCCGGTGAAACACTCCTGCGGCGGAACGTCTATTGCCTCTTCACGCAGATCCTGAATAAAAGTGACCTTGTCAACAAACGGGATTAACGCATGAAAACCGGCCTCGAGAGTCTTGTGATAACGCCCCAAGCGTTCGACAATGTGTGCTGTTTGAGTAGAAACAAGCCTGATTGACTGAAAGAACTTAACAATTAGGACGAGGAAGATTATTCCCCATGTCACCATCACAAAAATGTCCATGCCCATCTGTTAACTCCCTTTCCTGTTGGTACGGTTGATCGTCGTCGCAACACGATCAAAACCTTCAAACATACCTTCTATATTCGCGAGCTCGGAAGGCACGATAGAGACATCACTGCGCGCGTAGAGACTATCGACCTGATCAATATATGACTCAACAAGCCTGACATTCATTGCCTGGTAACCGCCAGGTTGCTTTATCGCACGCGCGATCGCCGTCATACCATTAGCCGTTGCGGTTGCAAGAATCGAGATTTCCTGAGCGCGACCATTGGCTTCATTAATTCGCTTTTGGCGCTCACCTTCGGAAAGGTTAATGGCTTCCTGTCTTTCACCTTCGGAAAGATTAATTGTCGAATCCCTCTCAGCATTCGCTAACGTAATTTCAGCGCGTTTTTGGCGTTCGGCTTCCATCTGTTTTTCGAGGACATCGATGACATTGCTGGATGGCGTGATATTCATTACTTCATAACGCATCACTTTGATACCCCAGGGCTCCGATGCATTATCGATTTCCCGAACGATCGTTTCGTTCAGTGCATCCCGTTCGGAGAACGTTTGACTCAAACGCAATTTTCCCACTTCCGAACGCACCGTCGTCTGAGCAAGGTTTATCGCTGCGATCAAGTAGTCTTCGATGCCATAGCTCGCCTTGTAAGCATCCATCACCTTTATGTAGAGCAAAGCATCGACATCTATCTGGATATTATCTCTGGAGATACAACTCTGGTGTGGAATGTTGATACAAAGTTCACGGGTCTCATGTCTGTAGGCAACGCGGTCTACAAAAGGGATGAGGAAGTGAAGCCCGGGCTCTAGAATTGATCTGAACTTACCTAATCGTTCTATAACGCAAAGTTCTCGCATGGGCACGATAAGGATCAGGTTATAGGCTACAAGCGCGACGATCAGCATCAGGATCGTGAAGAAGCCTGTGAATTGTTCCATAGTTTTTACTCCTTTAAATCTCTATCCCTGTCATCTGGGAGAATTCAGCTAAACGAATTCGATCCAATCCCCAACGAACTGACATTTTACTAGGCCACTGGATCCACAATGTACGTCGTATTTTCCCTGCTCACTATTCGTGCCCGCGATCCTTCGATAATTTCTCTACCATCACCTAACGCACGCCAGGTTGTCCCTCTAAAGGTAATTGTGCCAACAGATTCTCCTGGTCCGATGGTATCGAGAACCTCAACGATCTCATCAATTTCATCTAGAATTTCTTCTGTATTCGCCATATGTGAATCGCCCTCTGCAAATCGACTAACAACAGCTCTGAAGCTAACGATCAAAACAAGTGAAGAAATAAAAAAAAGGGAAAGGGCATTTACCCAGGTCGTGACGAAACCTAACCAGAGAGAGATCGCAACGATTGCACTCGACGCACCAAGAAAAAAGACCACGCCCCCAGGGACGATTATCTCTGCCAAGGCAAGCAGTACAGCGAGCGCAATCCATATGAGCGGATCAGTTATTGAAGTCATGGCGTGATTTGAACCTTTATGACATATTATGTCAACTTCTAATTGTCTGTTTTGCCCGAAGGCGCAAGCGAACATACGGAGACGCTTTTTGCATTAAGCGTATGTTTGATTATCCGAATCAGCTACACGGCAAATCTTGCGCGCCAATGGACCTGAATATTCCATCAGGCATAAAAAGTTGGATAATCAGAGAAACAGAATATTCCACAGGCTTTACAGAAAAAGCCAAAGGCGGGCGAATGCGGAGAAATAGATGCGCTAGTAAAACTTTGAGTCGGCGAGCAGGTTAACTTCAGATGGGGGTAACCGATCAAATACTCAGCCAGTCAAATCAGCCAGTCAAAGCGAGGAAACGAAATCGCCCAGCAAACAGCAAACAGAGGAACTGCTTATACCATTTCCACAATCCGGATTGGCTCTCGAGCCGAACGGTACCCTGATTGTCCAATCCAGTTCGCAGGTTTCCGACCTTTGGGGGGCATTTCTGCTTTGACTAAAAACGCGGGATCAAATGGAACCATTTTCTCCGAAAGGCGGCCATTAATATCTTGCAATTTGTCAGACATGGGTACAAACACTTTCATTCTTTCTTCCACTGCTAAATTAACTTCGTGTTGCACAGTAAACCCTATAACCAGTAACACCCCCTTGAGGGAAAGTGAAAGTTCACTGAATTAGAGTGGAGAAACAATGAATTCGACGTTATGCACAACGCAGTACCCAAATCTAGCAGCAACATGACAATTTCCCACGTGCGTAAAAATATTTTTGGGGTAAAGTGCGCTACAGGGAAATACTTCTTTCCTGCATTGTCATAACATACAGCTAAACCAACCAGAGGAAAGCGCATGGCTAAGAAAATTGCCATCGTAGAGGATGATCCGGATCAAAGGAGCAACTACGTTGATGCCATTACAAAAAAGGGCTACGACGTTACTGCTTATAGCAGCCGCGCCGAAGCACTTGCAGGATTCGAACGAGAACTTCCTGAACTCGCCATTCTCGATATCATCCTTGGAGACGAAGTTGATGCTGGCTTCGAGATTTGCCGGGATCTTCTTTCGAAATCGGCTTCTCTACCCGTCATATTTTTAACAGAGCGTATCGCAGAAATAGATAAAATCAGCGGCCTAAGATTGGGCGCCTGGGATTATCTACCCAAGCCTATTTCTCTCGACTATCTTGCAGAGCGTATCAGCTCACTTTTGCGGATTCATGAAGCTCGCGGTCAATCAAGCGCTGGTTCAGCTTCAGCAAAATTAGTCGGCGACATGTCAATTGATCAAGAGGCGCTTTTAGTTTCCTGGAAGAATGAACCCATCAACCTTTCAGGCACCGAATTTCGCATGCTCGCCAAGTTAGTTCGCGCGCCGGGGCACGCAGTTTCCTACGATACTCTCATGAACGCGACGATGCAGAGCCTTGTTACTAACAACACGATCAATACTCACATGCGAAATATTCGTAAAAAGTTTGAAAGTATCGACAAGAGTTTTGATTGTATTAAGAGTGAGTACGGGTTCGGTTATCGGTGGTCCACCAAGTAAGTCCATTTCTGTGAAGGCAACCATCAGATGAAGAAAAACAGAATTCGCGGGCCCAGGCTTGCGACGAAATTATTCATATTGATGAGTCTGGCCCTTGTGGTATTACCCTGGTTCAGCTACCTCTATCTACAAGAGATGGAGGACTTTCTCGTTGACAGCCAGGCAAACGCGCAGCTACTCACCGCCGAGGGTATTTCAACTCTGCTGAACGGGCGATCCGATCTGTTCAACGAATTACCCTTGTCCCCAGAGGGCTACGAACAACTCTACGCGCATCCACTTACCACGCCTGTTCGAATTGATGGCAAAAGTAACGACTGGGAAGATGTCCTCAACTATAACGTAAGTTTTGGGCAGTCAAAAACCTCTGCGTCCCCCGAAATCTCACCGAACCAGTTTTATCTCGTTCTCGGCGAGCACAAAGATCAGGTTTACGCTTTCATACAAGTTCAGGACGACAAGCTTGTTTTTCGGGATCGAAATATTCTTCGACTGGATCTCTCGGACCACGTCAGAATTACATTTACCGGGAAGTCGGGAGATACGGTTCAGTTGGTGCTTACAATGACCGAACCCGGAGTGACAACTGCTTATGAGATGGATAGTGAGTGGCGTTACGCAACTCAGGGCGAAGCTGAAAATAGAATACAGGGTTTCATGTCCGAAACTGATACGGGTTATGCGATAGAATTTCGCATACCGCTTTCACTGGTAGGCTCAACGAAACATTTTGGTCTGGCCGTAGCCGATGTCGACAGCGCAGAAAGCAGAGCAATTCAGTCTATTACCGGCACTCTGCCTTCCGCAGGCCAGGAAGCATTTGGGTTGGTGCTGCTGAAATCCCCTGAAGTCCTCAAAATCGTCGAGGGACTGGGTTATTCAGGGGCGAATATTCAGGTTATCGATGCCCAGCGGAGAGTTCGAGCAGAGGTCGGCTCGTATACCACTTCTCAGGAAAAGCCATTAACGCAAGAAGAGCAGTCAGTGGGGGAATCGTGGTTTTCGTTTTTCAGTGCTCTGGTCGATTATGCTTATGGCTTTATCGACCAAGCACTACGCGAGGAACTTGCTGTGCCTGAGGGACAAGTCATTCTTGATTCTCTTGCTGGCAAACCAAGCTATCAGAGGCGGTATTCCGAAGAAGACGGGGAAGTCATTATTGCCGCTCATCCGATTATTTCTGAGGACAGAATCATCGGTACAGTGCAGCTAAAACAAAACACAAAACGTATTCTACAACTACGGCGTGATGCGCTAGAACGAATTATCAACTTTTCAGTTCTATCGCTGTTTATTTTTGTGTTACTCATTCTTGCCTTTTCTGTGCGTTTAGCGAGTCGAATCCGGAAGCTGGGCGTTGAAACTACAAACGCCATTGATATTTATGGTCGACTGCAGACCAATCAGATTCGCAGTGAAACAAGTTCTGGAGATGAGATAGGTGACCTTGCTCGGAGCATTTCAGGGATGTTGGCCCGACTGCATCAGCACAATCAATTTCTCGAAAACATGCCCAGAACCCTTAGACATGAGATTAACAATCCGCTTAACACACTCAGCACGTCCTTACAGAATCTGGAAAATGAAGAGTCAGAGTCCGGAAGGGAAAAATATCTAGCAAGTGCCAAACGCGGTGTAAACCGAATTGGTATGATCGTCCAGAACCTAGCGGACGCAGCTAGCCTTGAGGATGCGCTAGAAGCCGAAGAATTTGAGGTCATCGACCTACATAACCTCGTGCAGAACTATCTCGCAAATTGCCGCACGACCCATGACAATCGCACCTTTGAGTATCGAGGCACCCAACGACAGGTGCTCAGCAACGTTTCTGACTATCGCATTGAACAGTTGTTGGACAAACTTATCGATAACGCATTAGATTTTTCTGACACCGGCAGCACAATCACAGTAGGCCTTACCGTTGATGCCAACAACCTTACTCTGTTTGTGACCAATCAGGGCCCTATAATACCGGCTGAAGCGGTCGAAAGTATTTTCGACTCGATGGTTTCTGTACGCAAATCGAATCCCGACAATCGATTACATTTTGGCATGGGCCTTTATGTCGTCAGAGTTATTGCGGAGCATCATGGGGGCAGCGTCAGCGCAGCGAACCTTCTGAGCGGCAATGGCGTTACCATTAGAATAAACTTGCCACTTTATAGAAAGCTGAACAATCCAGCGGTTGCAGCAAGCTAACCCTCCCGAAACCGATGGCTTTCATTAGAAGAAGCAAAACCTGGCATACCTCATTTCACTTTTTTAATGGCCTGCGTGAGCGCGCATGTCGAGAAAGCTCAATCTTTCGATGAGAGTCTGGCATTACTTTCGCGCACGTATCAAAACCATGCCAGCTCCGGGTGAGCGTAACCTGACAGGAAGACCGCGCAAAAAAAAGCCCTGACGCCTTTGGGGGAGGGGGAGTGTCAGGGCTCACAGCACCATTGCCAGGAGCAAATTTAAGGGGCTTGATTGTTAGTCTATCCTTTCAATATGAAAAGACTATGGAAGGAGTATGGAAACAATAGCTTAAAAAGCTTGAATGGGGATTTGCAAAAGCACACAAGTTGCTGATTCCTCAATTAATTACTCGCTTTTGAGGCGACGTCGCCACTTGACCACTCGTCGTAAACGCATTTTGAATGCCCCACTCCCCCTTTTCAGCCGCAGTTTTTAATAGCTGAATCATGCTTGCATTAATTTCCTGATTAATCACAAAATTTATCCCCCTGCCCTCCTTTGGCTGGATCGACAACTGGAGACTTGTGTCTTTAATGCTAAACGACAGTTTGAATGCGAGAAGGGTTGACTCTCCCAAGGGATAGCTGCTCGATTCTTCGGCAAATTGCATCGTAAAGTTCGCGTCGCTTATTCGTTTTTCTTGCTTGAACTCTTCGACCGCTTTCTTTTCCGCTGGTGTCGCCTGCGCAGAGACATCGGGGTCTTTATCAGCATAATCCTTCAAAACCTTAATGAGTAACAACACGTACCTTCTGGTCAACCAGAAACGAAACTCTTCACCCGAGGTGGAATTGACACGAAACAGTATTCTGTCTTCTTCTGAGACATAAAGCATTTGCATTTGGCTGAGTGAATTACTCATCTCTACTCCTTTTGCTCAAACTGATCTCTGGGAACAGCATCGATCAAGCAACAAGCTTTCGCAATTATTTCCTGTGCCCGGCTGACTATTATGTGTCAGCCCGGATACCGGCTTCAAACCACCTATATAAATAATTATTGATATAGGTGGCACTTTTACTACGCTTTGCTACAATATCAATATATTTTTATATAGCTTTACATGACTTCCTCCAACGACCCCTTCCCACCTCTGACCACATCGGACCTAACCGCGTTTTGCAAGGCGACCGCAGATAGCCTGCGCCTGAATGTGCTCAGGGCGCTGAAAAACGAGTCATTTGGTGTCACGGAGCTTTGCCAAATTTTCGGCATAGCGCAGCCCGGTATGTCTCACCATCTGAAAACGCTGCTTGCGGCAGGATTGGTCGCAACACGTCGCGAAGGGAATTCAATCTTCTACCGACGAGCAATCGTCAACAACAACTGCCCACTCGCCGAATTGACCGTAGAATTGTATTCGACAATAGATAACCTCACGCTGAAGGAAGAAGCAGCCAACTGCATGCGGGCGGTGTACGCCGAACGCGCCCAGCGATCCCGGGAATTTTTCAACAAGACGACAGAGAAATTCAGCGAGAATCAAGAGCTCATCGCCGACTTCAGCCAGTATGCTGACGCTGTGCTGGACTTGATATCTAACGAGGGCTTATCTCGAGAGAGCGAAGTACTGGAAGTTGGCCCAGGCAACGGTGAAATGCTGAAAGAACTTGCTTTGCGCTTCAAGCGGGTTGTTGCCATGGACAATTCTGCACCCATGTTAGCGCGAGCTAAACAGCAATTAGGTCACGAGTGTCTGGGAAACATCGAGTTTCGTCACGACGACTTGGAACATATCAGTAAGCAAGGTCAAGAATTCCATCTCATGGTGCTTAACATGGTGACCCATCACTTAGCATCGCCTGCAGTGGCATTTAGCAGCGCAAGGAAACTTCTCAGACCGGGGGGGTGCCTCCTGGTTGTCGATCTATGCCCGCACGATCAAGACTGGGCGAGGGACGCATGTGGCGATCTCTGGCTAGGCTTTGAACCAGAGGACCTTGATAAATGGGCCCTTGAACACAACCTGTCAACTGGCCAAAGCCTCTACTTGGGACTAAAGAATGGTTTCCAAATACAGGCAAGGCTCTACCATAAACCCTCACTAGCCTAGCGCTTTTTTTAACTGGAAAAACCAAAGAGAAACACTATGACCAACCAAGATTACAAGGTTGCAGACATCAGTCTTGCAGCATTCGGACAAGCAGAAATTGATCTAGCCGAAGCAGAAATGCCTGCTCTCATGGCTTTACGCACAAAATACAAGGAGGAGCAGCCGCTAGCTGGTGCGCGCATCATGGGCTGCATTCATATGACAATCCAGACGGCTGTGTTGATGGAGACGCTGATAGAGTTGGGCGCCGAACTTCGCTGGTCATCGTGCAACATTTTCTCAACTCAGGATCACGCCGCCGCGGCAATGGCAGCAAAAGGCATCCCCACATTTGCTTGGAAGGGCGAAACCGAAGACGAATTCAACTGGTGTATTGAGCAAACCATACTTGAAAATGGCCAGCCCTGGGACGCCAATATGATCCTTGATGACGGAGGCGATCTGACTTTAATGGTTCATGAGAAGTATCCACAGATGCTGGAAAAAATTCACGGCATTACTGAAGAGACGACAACTGGCGTACACCGCCTAGTTGAAATGCTTGAAAAAGGGGAACTTCGTGTTCCAGCAATCAATGTAAATGATTCTGTCACCAAGTCGAAAAACGACAACAAGTACGGCTGCAGACACAGTCTAAACGATGCAGTTAAGCGAGCGACAGATATGCTTATGGCCGGAAAACAAGCATTGGTCATTGGTTATGGTGACGTCGGTAAGGGCTCTGCACAGAGTTTGAGACAGGAAGGCATGATCGTGAAGGTGGTAGAAGTTGATCCAATCTGTGCGATGCAAGCTTGCATGGATGGTTATGAGGTTGTGTCACCCTATAACGGTGGCATCAACACCGGTAAGATATCCGATATCGACCAACGTCTAATGAACAACATTGATCTTGTCGTCACCTGCACCGGTAACGTACACGTGTGTGACAGCAATATTCTGAGCACGGTGAAACGCAACGCAATTGTTTGCAACATCGGACACTTCGACACAGAGATAGACACCCAATTCATGAGAGACAACTGGCGGTGGGAAGAAGTCAAACCACAGGTCGACAAAATTTATCGCAGTGAAGATGTAAAAGACTACGTTATTCTTTTGTCTGAAGGACGCCTTGTGAATCTTGGTAACGCGACCGGACATCCTTCACGCATCATGGATGGCTCTTTTGCCAATCAAGTGCTTGCGCAGATGTATCTCTATGAGCGCGCTTGGGCAGATCATGATCAGCAACAACGACAAGAAGTGACCGTCGAGGTTTTGCCCAAGGCACTTGACGAGGAAGTTGCCAGCTACATGGTGGCAGGTTTCGGTGGTTTGCTAACGCAGCTCACAAATAACCAGGCAGACTATATTAATGTGCCTGTTGAGGGTCCTTTCAAGCCTGAGGCCTATAAGTACTAACCACAATAAATTACCTGCATCAAATTACCCGCGTCGTCCACAGCATCTCCGGTCAACGCGGGTAATTATCCTTCCCTGCAATATTTCCCTTCGATACATTTCCCCTCGACCAGCTTGCGGCGATGGGGGAGAATGGCCCTCCTCTCGCGACGACTCAACACTATTATGAAATCAGAATTATCCGATCTGCTTGACCTGCTCGATCTTGAGCAGATCGAAGTCAATATGTTCCGGGGCACGAGCCCTTCTGAAGGATGGCAGCGGGTATTTGGTGGACAAGTTATCGGGCAAGCGTTGGTAGCTGCATCACGTACGGTTGAAGACGTCACCAGAGCCGCGCACTCGTTACATGGTTATTTCCTAAGACCAGGTGACACAACGATTCCAATTTTATACACCGTAGATCGGATACGGGATGGCAAAAGCTTTACCACTCGCAGAGTTGTTGCCGTGCAGAAGGGGCGCCCCATATTCAGCATGTCTGCGTCGTTTCAAGTTACGGAAGAAGGTCTTGAACACCAGGTAGAAATGCCTGACGTCCCTCCACCAGAAGAATGTATGAGCAGTCAGGATATGCGTGCGCAATATCTTGACGATATTCCTGAAGAATTCAAAAACAGGATGACTCAGTCGCAGCCCATTGAAATGAGGTTCACAGAACCCTTCAACGAATTTAAGCCCGGCAAGATGGCACCAACCCAGAGTGTCTGGATTAAAACAGCGGATACGATGCCATCAGATATTCGCGTGAATCAGTGCCTGCTTGCTTATGCCTCTGATATGACGTTGATCGACACTGCAGCCCGTCCACACGGCATCGGCTGGACAGAGGGAAACTTTCAAATGGCGAGTCTGGATCACGCGATGTGGTTTCATCGGCCATTTAAGACCGATGAATGGCTTTTATACACCCAAGACAGTCCATTCTCGGGCGGCGCCCGCGGACTCGCAAGAGGTGCTTTTTACACAAGATCCGGCGAACTGATTGCATCAGTTGCGCAGGAAGGTCTGATGCGACTGCACGAGTGAAGCAAATTAGGATCAACGTCAATCATACTGCACGCGAGTAACGGCACTTTCCCATTGAAGAATTTCGAGGGGCAACACTGAGCGACTAGCCCATCTCCATCTCGTATCACTTGCATCCACTCATCATAGGTCAAACATTCGAAGTAGAGACCTGACGTCAACCGGATTCTTCGGTTATCCTTGAACATCGCACACACAAGCACAGATAAGCTCACCTTATCTCGCCTAATACCCAAGCATGATAGACGCAGGGTCACTGTACAATTTAAATACCTGTTAACATAATGTCTCGATTAACTTTGCTGGTGGGAGCCGATTGACTGAGTTTCGGGAAATACTTCTGTCCGGCTATTTAGTGCCAATTGGCAATACACTCAATTCATAAGACTCGAAAAGAAAAGGATTAAAAGTGACGCTTAAGAATGCGGATCGACTTTCCAGTGTGGAAGCCATCAAAGAAAATTTTGAATCACGAAACTATATTTGCAACACACAAATCGCTACCGCGGTTTTTCTTGCTTATCATCTTGAAAAACCCATTCTGATTGAGGGTCCTCCCGGTGTCGGTAAAACCGAACTAGCAAAAACCTGTGCCGAACTATTGGAACTCGAGTGTGTTCGACTACAGTGTTATGAAGGTCTCGATGAATCAAAAGCCATTTACGAGTGGAAATACGGCAAACAATTACTTTACACCCAGGTGCTTAAAGAAACCCTTGGCGAGATTCTGGACGGCGCAACTGGTTTACACGAATCTGTCGTAAAACTTCATGAATTTGGCGATGTGTTTTTCTCCGAGGACTTCCTAGAACCTCGCCCGCTGCTCAAAGCACTTCACCACGATGAAGGTTGTGTACTTCTTATCGACGAGGTCGACAAATCTGACCATGAGTTTGAGTCGTTGCTGCTTGAAATGCTATCGGACTTCCAGCTGTCGATTCCGGAAATCGGCACAGTCAAAGCTAACCCAAACAAGAAACCACTTGTGTTCTTGACCAGTAACAATACCCGGGAGATCAGTGATGCATTGAAACGACGCTGCCTGCATCTCTACATTCCTTTCCCCGATGCATCGCTTGAACGACAAATCGTTCAGGCAAGGGTTCCCGAGATCACTGAAAGCCTGAGAGATCAACTGGTGACGTTCATTCAAGAACTGCGAGATATGGACTTGAAAAAAGTACCTGCTATCAGCGAAACGATAGATTGGGCAAGAACGCTCATTCTGCTGCACACTGAATCACTTGATGCAGAACTTGTGAAGCAAACGCTCAATGTTATTCTGAAGTTTCAGGAAGACATCGAGACGGCAGAGGCCGATGTTCAAAACCTAACCAATAAAGCACTCAAGCAAGCCTGATCGCTCAATGGACTCAACCCTCGTAGATTTTGTCAAGGCGCTTCGAACGGCTGAAATCAAAGTTTCACCCGCTGAAACGCTTGATGCCATGGAGTGTCTAGACCTCGTTGGTATTACTGATCGCAACTTTCTTAAAGATTCTCTTGCTCTAGTCTTATCAAAGACCCCGGAAGAAAAAGAAGCATTCGACGCCTGTTTTGACCGCTTTTTTGCATTTGAGAGCTTTAGGCAAATCGGACCAGACGGCGAATATACGCATGACGTCGACGAGGGAGATGCAGAAGCTGAGGGAGAACAGGCTGAGGGAGAGGGCTCACAAGGGGGCTCCGGAGAAGGTCAAGGCGGTGGCGCTGGCGGGGAAGAAGCTTCAGAGTCAGATAGTAACGAACCTCTCGATACATCACTGGATCCAGAATCCCCACTGGGTCAATTGCTGCTTTCAGGCTCAAGAACGGAACTTGTTGTTTCCATGGCTGAAGCGGGACGTACTGCCGAAGTAAACCAAATCGTGGTGTTTACACAAAAAGGGCTCTACACCCGGAAGATCATGGATGCGATGGGGCTGAAAGGATTGCAAGACGAAATTGGCATGCTTCAGGCTAATGAGCGCGAGGGTGCCGGGCAGATCCCCCAAAATCATTTGGCAAAACGATTGACCAAAGCTCGGGACCACCTTCGAGAGCAGGTAAGAGACTACGTCGAAAAACAATTCTTCTTGCATGCCGATGAGTCAGGAAAACAGTTGCGGGAAGAACTGCTGAAGAAAGTAAAACTTTCTAACCTTGAAAAGCGAAATTTCAAAGACGTTCAGGAAATTGTTTTCAAGATGGCAAAGAAACTTGTCGCCATCCATTCAAAGCGAAGAAAGACCTACAAACGGGGTCAATTAGACGTGCGCAAAACCCTTCGCCACAATATGCAGTACGACGGCATGCTTTTCGATATACACTGGAAGGCGCACAAAGTAGATAGACCCAAGGTTATGTGCATCTGCGACGTTAGCGGGTCAGTAAGTAATTACTCACGCTTTCTCCTAATGTTTCTCTATAGCCTTGCCGATGTCATCCCCAAAGTCCGTTCGTTCGCTTTCTCTTCTGATTTGGGAGAGGTCACCTCTCTTTTCCAAAACAGCCAAGTTGAAGAAGCGATGGCTAGGACGATGCGTGACTATGGCAACGGCTCAACTGACTATGGCCGCATGTTCATGGATTTCAAGAATCACTGCATGGATGACGTCGATAACAAAACAACGATCATCATCCTAGGAGATGCTCGCAATAATTTTGGTGACCCGAAAGCTGAAATCCTTCGTGAGATGTACGACAAAAGCAAGCGCGTTATCTGGTTAAACCCGGAACCCAGATCGAGTTGGACCGTGGGTGATGCGGAAATGGGCAAATATGGTCCCGCATGCCACCAGGCAGAGGTGTGCAATTCTCTGACGCACCTTGAGCGTGTCGTATCTAACCTGCTCAAGACTGCCACTTAGCC
>CAJXBG010000103.1 GCA_913050215.1 uncultured Gammaproteobacteria bacterium | reverse complement strand
TGTTGACCTCCGGCACCAATGACAGCTGCACCGATCCCAAAAGGTAATGACTTTCGACGTGATCAGGGTAAGCTTTCAGAGACTTTGTCAGCAGCGTTTGGGCAGTTTTAAGTTCCAGCTTCCGATACAAACTCCTGGCGAGATAGAAAGTCAGGTCAGGGTCTTCTGGAGATTCTGAGTGCAGTGTACGGAAATCCTCAAGTGCTGCATCATATTGGCCGTTTTGAAAATTCGACAAAGCGACGTCCAGCGGTGAAGTGGCGAGTGTGACTCTACTCAATATCAAGAGTATGAATAACAACGCGATGCGAATATGAAAGTGCTTCATCATAAAGACTCAATCCCTCTTAGGTAATGTTATGTTTTCGTTATCCTATCACTTGCAGGTCGTTGGTTTGAATACGGTCTCGAGAAATGTAAAGTTCAACCTACTTTGCTTTCGAGCAAAAAAAGGGTGACCAAATTGACGATTTAAACGTCGGGCAGGCTTCCTGCTTGTTGTTATCCGTCGGCGCGGCAGCTCTATCCCTCGTCACAGATAGTAAAAAAAATCGACCCGACAGGACACCTCTTTAACCTATTGATTTTTTATCGTAAAAAAGATAAAAAAAGGTTCACTAACGATTCCACCAAGACACTCTCCCAAGCATGAGAATATGCCTTAGCGCATCAACCACGATAGAAATGTACCTGCGAAATCTTCTTCAAACACGTAACATTTAGCTATGCACAGAATTTATCGGTTTTTATTTTTTCTCCCCTTCGCTTCCCTGAGTCTCTTTTCGCTCGCCGATCAGCCAATGACGGCATTAGAAAGGCAAGGAACACAGTTTCGTCTGTCTGGCGATTTTACATCTGCTAAAGTCATCGAAAACGAACTGATTAAGCGTTACCCACAGCCTGCTGGACACGTGTTCGCGTTAAACACCATTATTACCCAACTGACGTGGGACGAAACGCAGACGGCGTATGACGAAGCGTTAGTCAACCACGCTGCCACGACACTTGAATGGTGTGAACCACGCATAGATGATGAAGACCTCAGTGCAATAGCCAACTATTACTGTGGTCAGGCAAATTTTGTTCTCTCATTTCATCACGCGCTAAAAGGAAAATATTATCAAGCGGGAAAACGAGGCACCGCCAGTATTGACTACCTCGAAACCGCACTGTCGATCGATCCTTCGATGATTGACGCGAAAATGCACTTAGGCGTTGGCTACCACGTCGCCGACAACTTGCCACCCTTTATAAAAATGTTCAGTCGGTTCTTATGGTTCATTCCCACGGGTAACTCAGAGAAAAGCCTTCCTTATCTTCTCGATGTGATGAGAGACGGCGATCAGTATCAGGACGTGGCACGCTACCTCTATGGTATTTTGCTGCTCGAGGATCCTGCGCTCAGACCTGAGGCAGTTAAACAGCTAACCTGGTTGGTATCGCACTATCCCGCCAACGGGCGCTTCCAATTAAGGCTGATATCGCTCCTCCTTATCATGAACGATTTCGAGGGCACTTTGAATGCTATCTCTAATTACCTTGAGAAAGGTCATCGACCAGCAGAGCCTGAACTTAGCATCACCAAGATCTTGAAAGCCCGTGCCTATTTGGGCTTGAACGAAACAGAATTGGCCGCAAACGCCTTTAGCGAAATCAACAGTGTCTTTCTTTCGAAGAGAGACGGAATACCTGACTGGGGCGTTGCTTGGTATCTTTTAACCGATGGACAAGTAAATGATCTCGCCAACCGCCGCGATCAAGCTATCGCCGCTTATCGCCAATTGCTGTCTATGGCAAAAGAAACCTCTGTCAGCGACCCGCTGATAGAAGCGGCGCGCGCAGGCCTTTCTGAACCCTATCGGCTTCGCTCTGACCAGTAAGTAATCAGAAACGCCTTTGTCATTCCAATGAACATGAAGCTCGTTGACCTCTAATTTTCTTTTTTTCCTTGATACTCGCACGGTCGATCACAACCGCTGAGTTGATTTCAATTACTCATCCTTTAGAAAAAAATCATTCAGTAAATTTTTATCGGCAATGCTCGATCAAACAAAGAAAACTTTTCTTACCCGTTACCTAGGCATTTAGGTCACGTCGAAGATTAAAAAAGTGTAAGGTTAGTCGGCAGTTTTGGGGATCCTTGGGTAACCCCTACGTGCCGAAATAATCAAATATTAAATGAGGAGAAACCATCAATGGATCTTGGTCTGGCAGGAGCAAAAGCCGTGATATCTGGCGGCAGTAAGGGGATTGGCTTAGCTGTAGCGAAGGCGTTACTAAAAGAGGGAGCGAGTGTTTCGATCGCCGCTCGACATCAGGCAGGCATCGATGTCGCGCTTGCAGAACTTTCTGCGCTTGGTACTGCGCATGGCGCCATATGTGATGTGTCAGATTATGACGCGACAGTTCAATGGATGAAGGAAGCCGGAGACAAAATGGGTGGTCTTGATATTGTTGTCCACAATGCAACCGGCAGTGGTCAAAGAGAGACAGGACCCGAGCCCTGGCGCAAGAATTTTGATATCGATGTGTTAGGTATGGTTGGTATGAGCGAAGGTGCGCTGCCGTTTCTCGAGAAATCCAGCCAAGCAGCGCTGGTACAGATTGCTTCGATTACCGGTATAGAGCATCACGATATGCCCATCAGCCCCAGTTATGGTGCGATGAAGGCTGCTTCGATCCGTCACATGGCGCAACTTGCCCAGCAATGGGGCCCAAAAGGCATTAGAGCCAACAGTGTGGCTCCCGGGCCAATCTACATCGAAGACGGCGCGTGGAATCAGATCAAGGATCATGCAACAGCGCTTTACGAGCGAGATCGTGACTATCACCCAGCCAAGCGCATGGGCTCTGCAGAAGAAGTTGCCAACGTTGTTGCATTTCTGGCAAGTCCCGCCGCAAGTTGGGTGAATGGCACTAACGTGAGAGTTGATGGCGCCTTTACGCGCGGTGTTGATTTCTAGCGAATCACGCCGTGGACGTGAGTGGGTTTGATGCGAATGATGACGCGATCCTGAGCCTCGAGCCACTCAGGCAGGTTTTCTGGGCGTTCGTAGCCAGAGCCAGTGATATTCTCAAAAACACGAATCGTATCCTCTTCAATATTGTCCCGCAGCACGTAGGCCTCACCTTGCACAGCAACAAAATTAAATGGTTCCTGGTTGCTTATAATGCACAGATTCACCATCGGTTGCGCCTCAATTGATCGCGCCTTGAACGCAGGCCCTGGCGTTGAGATCACTAACTCGTCTATTGCTCTCGCATACGCCACGACCGAGCTTGAAGGCCCGCGTTTGCCGTTAGTCGTGAGCACTGCCCACCGATGTTCAGATATAAACTCATCAAATTGCTTGTCTGTTGAGATCACTGCTAGTCCTGCTATTTGGCTGAATTTTATGGGGTGCTGAATTCTTGCACTGAGAAACTCACGCGACTACAGGCCAGATCTTGGTTTGACTAACAGCTTGCCCAAGTTGCCCCCGTCGAACATAAACTGCAGCGCTTCTACATACTTTTCGATGCCTTCGAGTATCTCCTCAGGCATGGTTATTGAACCTTCGCGCAACCATTGCTCAAGCTCGACGGTCGCTGGGCCAATACTTTCAGGAAAGTGAAAATATGCGAAACCCTCCATTGACGATTGTCGTTCTGCAAGGCGCAGGTACATCGATGGTCCGGTGACGTTGTCCATGTCATCGTATTGCGAAATAGCACCGCAGATAACCACTTTGGCGTGCATCGCCAGGTTGTCAAGCACAGCATCTAGTACCGCACCGCCAACATTATCAAAAAACACGTTGACGCCATCTGGCGCTAGTGACTTTAACCTGGCGTTAACATCTTCATTTTTATAATCGATGGCAGCATCAAAACCAAGCTGATCAACGAGATAAGCAGTTTTTCTGTCGCCTCCGGCAATGCCGATGACCCTGGCACCTTCCTTCTTTGCGATTTGACCGGCTATCGAACCCACGGCCCCGGCAGCTGCAGAAACAACAAATGTGTCTCCGGGTTTTGGACAAGCGACGTGACGCATACCAATCCATGCAGTAACGCCGGTTGAACCACCGAGCACGCCAAGATGAGCACTCAAGGACAACCCGGGCAAGTCGTCAACTTTTTCAAGCTGCGAAGTCGGCACTGTGGCAATCGTTTGTGCACCCAAGCCGCCTCGCACAGCCTGACCCTGCTCCCAACCATCGGCGGTTGACTCGATAACTCGTCCAATCCCACCCGCGTGGATAGTGCCGCCAAGAGGCACCTGTCGATGAAACCCTTCACCACGCAGCATGGTTCGGACGCCTGCATCAACAGAAACATATTCCACCTCAACCCGAACCTGGTCCGGTTCAAGCGGCGCCAGAGGCTCTTTGACAACATCAAAACAATCTGGTGTCGCCGATTGTTCTGGTCTTTTTTTGAAGATAACGCGCGTGTTTTCTCGTGCCATAGGGTGTCCGTATTTGAATTGCTGATTAGCCCCCTACAATGCCACAAATATTTAATGCGCACACCTCATGTGCCAGTTTTTAATCGCCTTATCGAGCTTGATTAATCGCACAAAAAAACGAACCCTGTTTTATGCGAACCAACGTTGAAGCCTTTTTGTGAAACCAAGTAAATAACACGCACGAAAGATAGTTTTGTCGATAGAAAATAACCGAGTGGCGCTAGTCGCTTAAGTCGATTAACACTTCGGTCTCACTATCATCCCCAGCCCTGGCCACAACCTTCAGCTGCCGTAGCTGATTATCCTTGTTCGATATTTCAAAAAAATAGTTGCTCAGAGCCTTCACCTTCAATTCTTCTTTTCCCGCAAAAAACCTGACTTGCTTAAAAGCTGCTGACGAACCGACTGCAGCAATGATTAAACGTGAGCTATCAGCAGGTTGTGGTTCTGCCAGACCGATGAAGCGTTTTCCCGTCTGCTTCCATGCTGAGTACAATTTCGCTTCAAACCCCTGGAACAAACGGTAACCGCGTTCGTGGACACTCGCTGGTAACACCCAGCGCATACCTGACAGCGCACCGGCGGTGAGATGTTGAACGCCATCAATCGTCATCGCACTTTTGTAATGGGTGTGGCCGGTCAGAACATAGTCGACGCCATATTTTCCAAACATGCCTAGGTCATCAACCTGCTGATCATTGTCAAACGGCCAGCGTTCATCGAAGTGAAAGGGTTCGTGATTTAACACAACAATGGTTTTGTCTGCATGGATTTTGAGTTCGTTTTCAAACCATCGCTCGATGTCCGCGGTCATCTTACCGAAGTTCCAATAATCCGGATTGTCTTCCTGAGGGTCCGCGCTGTGAGTATCAAGGGCTATGAAATGATAACCACTTCTGTCGAAACTAAAATGTGTTGGACCGAGATAGTGACGGAAGAAATATTTGCCAAACCTCGCGTCGCTCGACGTAAAGTCCTCTCGGCCGGTGCCAGCAATCTCATTGTTACCTATCGTGTTATATACCTTCATCGGCAGGTCTTGCATTAACTCACCGTAGTATCTAAACCAGCGATCTATTGCCTCTGGTGAACCTTCGTTGCTTTCAAGCACAAGGTCGCCAGTATTGATCACAAAGTCAGGCTGAAGCCCAGCAACTTCTTTTAACGCGGCGCGTATCTGTAAATCCAAGGGTTCAAAAATGCCCTGCTCGGCAGATTGTGCCTCTGCATAAGCACTATAAACTTCGCTTGCAGACATACCATCCAGTTCGCCAGTGTAGCCATTGGCTATGAGCGCGGCCTTTAATTTACCGACCACATCATCGCCATAGTTCTTTTCGAGCAGGCTTATTGTTATCCAAGGAACAAGAAAATCTGGGATAAACCAAGGCACAGACGGGGATGAAAACTCTATAAAATCTGATTTTCGATCGTAGACGTGCGTATCTGACATCTGGATAAAAAAGGTGCTTTGCGGGTAATTCGTGGGCTGATCAACCTCAAAGTCGACAACGGTCTCACTGCGAGTTTTGAACCAAACTTCCGGGTCCACATGCGCTGTGCGGGTAAGATAGACAAAAGCGCCATGATCTGGCAGAACATAACGCCCCTGCTCATCCGTGATCGTAATATCTCTGCCATTGCTCACAGCAACCTGCGGGATACCAGTCCCTGAACCGGCATAAAACACCTTTCCTGTCACATCACTGATTGCTGAGAGAGAAAAGCACAGACCGAAACAGAATAAGATAAAGTTGCTTTTTAGCATTAAGCACGACCCGTCAACAATTGTGACCTAACCCACAACGAGGCGATAGTAGTTGTAAAGATTCAGACCCATCACTTTCTCAAGCGCGTCTTCTGAGAGTCCGCGTCGTTTCAAACCATCCCAAATTGTTTCCATTCGGCGCGGGCCATTCAATTCTTCAAAATAGAGTGGACCATCACCAACCTTCATGGCGGACCCCTCTTCTTTATTGAGCTCCTCAAGATACGCTTTACTCTGTACCAACCTGCGATGGTCTCTATCGCTGCCGATACAAACATGGTCCACGCCACATACATTAATCGCATGCAGAATATGATCGAAATAGACCTCAAGCGCATTGTCTACTTTCTCTGTCATAAAGGGGCGCATCTGAGTCACGCCGAACAAACCACCCTGCTCGGCAAGCGCTTTTAAATTTCTGTCCGAAATGTTTCGTTCGTGCTTAAACAACTCAAGACAGCATGCGTGTGAAATGTGCACCGGTATTTTAGAGGCGGCTATCGAATCAGCGATCGTGCTGTCGTTCGAATGGGACAAGTCTACAATCATGCCCACCGAATTCATTTTCTCGATTAGCGCATGGCCAAACCGCGTCAACCCGGAACCGTTAGGTTCCTGACAACCAGATCCTGCCCAATTTTGGCTATTATAGGTAATCTGACTGGCGCGAAGACCTAGCTGATAGAACACATCGACATTGTCCAGGTCTCGCATAAAGTGCGTTGAGTTCTGCGTAAGATAGAACACAGCCATTTTGTTTTTGGACCGAGCAAGGTCTATGTCCGCGACTTCTCTCGCTGGCATGTAGTATTGTGGTTTTGATGCCAGCAACCGGTTGTAAGCAAGAATCCCCTGAATAGTGTGATCATAGGCAGCTTGCCCCTGAACTTTGGGATCACAGAGCGTGATCGCAATCGCACGCATTCCTGCATCTAGCATTTCCTGAATTAAGTCATCGGTATAAACATCCCGCAACTCACCCATTGCGTCAAAAATCAGCGCATCACGGGCTCGACTCCAAGGTTGTCCAAGTAGCTCAGCATGCACGAGTGACGGTGCCAAGCTAAGCAGCGGCAAACTACCCAACGTTTTTAGCATATCGCGTCTTAACATATTTGACCCTCCTGATTTGTAGTTCAGCCGGATGTTGAGACTCACCCTATTAAGAACCGAACCTATAACGAAGTTTTACGATAAATGCGTCGGCAGTGGGGTCCTCCCAGCCTGCCTGAAAGATATCTGAAAATGAGTTGTCTTGAAGTCCAAGTCCTTTATCTGCACCGCGAATATAGACAATAAACAGGTCAGAGAGCGGCGCAATTTCCCAACGATAGCGCAACTGAAAAGTCATCTGGGACTTACCAAAGCTGTCTGAGGGTCCGGCAGGCTTCGCAACTTTAACCAAGGCACCCGGTGACGACGGAATCTCCCAAAACTCATCCTCCGCTGCTTTGATACCCACCCACTGCAGCGTGGCTTTCAACTGTTGCTTTGCCGAGAAAAAATAGTCCATGTTCAGCGAAGGCACCCACTGCTGAGCCTTGAAGGTCGTCATGTTGCGTGCTTCCTGATGGATCAACCAGCCGTCTCTATCTGCCCAAAAATATCGAAGACGAAAAGAGAAGCGATCATTAGGTCGCCAGGTCAGTCCTCCACCTACACTGATATGACGGCCACCGAGCATTTCTTCACGCCAACCGATGCCGGACCCGAAACTCCACTTGTTGGTATTGGGTGATGAAAACCTGATGGCGACATCGCGGCGCAATGCAGTTCTATAGGTGCCGTTACCAAAGCTGTTGAGATCATCAAAGGCTTTGGGAAAGAAACCGACCCTAAGAAGAACGTTGGATAAATTATTAAGTGTCAGACTATCTGACAAAAAGACAGCGGCGCCTGTAAACAGGCCGTCGTTATTTTCCTGTACATAACCACGAAGATCGAACTGGTTACTTTTTGCCCAGCCTAAACCCGAAGAAGTTCTAATATGTGATGATCGAATGCGAAAACTGTCATTACGCTCCAGAAAACCGAGATCATTGATATCAAGATCTCGGTCGAAATACTCTATGCCTACTCGTTGCACAACGCCTTTTTTGATCGCGAATTCACCATCGATAAATCCACCATAGCCACGTGATTGACCATCGATATCCGAGGTCATGACCTGGGCATCCAGCTGGATTTTTCCATCCGATGTCAAATAATGCCCATCTAAACCTGTCACCAACGCATCGCCGCTTTCATGCAGAACCGCGGTCGAGAGGATGCCAAAAGCTCTATATGCACCGGCTTTACTATCTTCATAAATCAGACGCGCGACACCGTAGTCACTGCCTGTCTGGGTAAACTTAACTGGCGTGCCCGCTTTGGTACCACGGATGTCCACGTCTTCTTCGAAGGCACTAAACAAACCATAACGCAGACGGCCTGTTTGCCCCGTCACCTTGAGCGCACCCATTAGGTCGACTGGCAGATCCAGTTCACGGTCGGTGATATCTTCATCCGCGGCAAGAGACAGACTTCTCGGCTTACCACCAATCCTTCTTGTGTTCACCATCGTGTATGGCGCACCGCGATTACCGACCCCGCTACCGCGCGTGTCCGCCCTCGGGGACGCAACAAAAACCTCTTGTCCTTCGACAAAAAACAGCCGCTTTTCCGGAAAGAAAGTTTCCGTAGCACTCAGATTGATTACAACATCATCAGACTCAACAGACCCAAAGTCAGGGTTGACGGTGCCTGAAAGCTGCAGATTGCTGGACGGGCGCCAGAAGAAGTCAGTGCCCACCCGATATCGGGTTTCTTGATCAACCCTGTTTCGACTTATCGCTGAAAACGGGAAGAATGCATACTGCTTTTTAGGGCTGACCCCACGTACCTCGATGGGCTGCAGCACCGATAGAAACTTGGATTCCGAGGGCAGCAGACCTGGCCAGCTCCAGCGCTCGTCTAAGTAGCCGACCTGACGAGACATATAGAATCCCAGTTTTCTGACCGCTTGTTGGTCCTGCCCGCCGGCTGGCATCGATACGGTGCCCCAGGGCACAAAAAACTCTGCGGTCCACCCAGTATCAGTTTGTTGGCTGGCACCATACCATGCACCATCCCAGTCACTAGAGAATTTGCTTTCAGGTAACACCGTGCCATCCTGTAGCGAATCCCCCAGACTGACGCTAAACCAATAGCCGTAACGCCCCTCCCCAGAGGTATCCAGTGTGACGCTGACAGTATCACGGGTAATATCACGCTGGTCGCGACCGGAAAGTCGTTTCATTAGCGTTTCTTTCGATTGCTTTAAGTCTACCCCGACATAAAACCCCTGATCAGAATAGGCAAGTCTGACCAGCGTGGCATGAGGCACTTCACCGAGGGTTTCCGGCGTGGTAACGATAAACTCGTCGTAAGCGGGCAAAGACTGCCACAGGGGCTCATCAAGATGACCGTCAACTTTAATGTCGGTTTCAAGATCAAGTTTTTTAATAGAGAGCGTTTCGCCGTTTTTAATATCGACGAGAAGATTTGAGCTTCCAAATGTGGGGATCGCACTGCAAAGAAACAGCGCGGCCACTGACAAAATCAGACAATATCTATTCAAATGATCCCCCTACCAACCTACACTTATATCGTAGATCGATAGGAAGAAACAAGTTTCTAGAGAGGGTCGACCGTAATATCAAGCACACTGATGGTAGATACATTGCCGTTAATATCGGACACGCGATAAAAAACAGTCGCCATCGAATCACTCGTATCTAACGAAACAGAAATTTCGCCAGTAACAGTATCTACTGTTGCAACCCCGTCACGCGGTTGGACCACTATTTCAACACTAGCAAGGTCAAGCGCACTGTCGCCTACAATGTCGTTTGACAATACATCGAAGCGCCTTGTTTCACCATTAACGATTGATCCACTGTCAGCCACGGTGATGGGTGCTTGCCTATCATACGGCGTGAAATTAAAGATCGTCGGGAAATAACTGGTAATATTTATAATGTTTGCGTCACAGTCCGTTTCTTGTGATGGAAGGAAGCCGCAGTCATTCTCTCCGTTGGCAACAATGACCGCAATCTGGCCATTCTCGCGCGCCTCAAACAAAGTATGCGTTCTCACAAAAGACACATCCGCGAATATTAAGCTATCACAATGAGACACTGACGGCTGCAGACTACCCTGATAGCGGGCATCTCGATTTCTGGTTCTATACCAGACCATGTCTCCGTCAATCACTTCAGCGCAGATACCAAATGAGCTATTAGACCAACCCACTGTCTGACCTGTGACTCGATCAATATCCTGAAGTTCAAGAACACCGGTATTGTCTTTGTTAATGATATAGCGAGACTCAGAAGTGACGACGGTACCGTCTTCGAGTTTCTCCGAGCCAATCGTCGAGTAGATACCCGCGAGACCGCCTTCGACAAAGCCGGGCGTCCCCTGTTTGGTAAACGATAACTCTGAACGCGCGCGCACATCTCCACCAGCATACTGGTATAACAGCGCGACTAAATCCCCTGAATCTTTCGCTTCAAGCTTGAAATAGCTAGCAACATCTCCGCCATCAAATTCGACTTGTAGGTGTCCGTCAACCGCGACACTCCATACGAAGGATTCCGCCTTGAATCTCGCCGTACCGGTACCGTCTGCAGCGAAAACAAGCTCATCGCTCTGCAGCGCCGGCGCATCTCTAATCGTTGTCACGGCTAAAGACACGTCAGTCGGCAAGCTCAAGGACACGCCTCCGAGGGACGCATAAGGTACTTGATCTACCGGATCATAGATGACACTCTTTTGATTATTACTTGAAAAAACTGGGCTCAAGGGAACGCCGTTTGTCACATCGAACCTTTCCTCTTTGCTAGACACATTCACATCTACAGAATCTTTACCCTCTTCGTCGAGGTTAAACAACAATTGGGCACCCGTATCAAATTCAGTCACCCTCACTTCTTCTTCGCCGGTGATCCCATCAACATCTTCGAAAATTGTGTACGACCTACTTTCTGCTCCGCCGCCATTATTGCCGGTGAAATCCAGAACCACCGAGCCTGTGCTTTCGGTCCAGTCCAATAAGTAACTTCCAGAACTTTGATTGATAAAACCGGTGCCGTCCTCGTTCAAACTAACAATTACCCCGTCAACAGAAACATCAATACCAAATTGGATAGGTACATCGATATCCTCTGCAGCAAAGAAAGTCATGGGGATTGCTGCTGGCAGTGTTACGTTGACAGAATCAAAGTCAACATTGCCGTCCTCGTCCTCAACCTGAAGTTGAAACTCTAAAATGGTTTCGGAAAGCGGGAAACCACTCGCTTCAAAAGTTGGCGTTGCACTATTGGGGTCCGTCAAAAACTGAGTCGGGCCGGACAACTGAACCCATGAGTAGGTCAATGGACCCAAGGCGCTACTGTCAGCACCATCAAGCACCACAAGCTCACCTGAGCGAGCTAACACATCGGCGCCAGCATCAGAAACAGCATCAACACTGATGATCACCGGTGCATAAGATGACTGCGATCCAGCCCCACTGGTGCCTGAGACCCGATAGAAAAACACATCATCACCGGGGAAGTCTTCACCCGGCGTATACGTAATCAACCCTGAATTGCCATCGACCGTAACCGAACCGAATTGCGGTTGGGTTTCAATCACCACGGTTGTTGAATCAATAGGGCTATCTCCCGGCACATCATTCGCCAGTACATCTATGTCAAAGCTGCTGATCAAATCCGGCGCGGCAGCCTGATCTGCGATGGCATAAACGGGCGTAGATGCTAGAGCAACTCTATTGCTGATCGAAAGATAAATATCTCTGAATTCTGTTACCGAACAGTCAGAGGGTGAACCCTGATTGCCAAGACACACCGACTCTTCCTCTGAAAAATGACTGCGGTAAGTGTTTTCTTCAATTTGGTAAACAGACAAGACATTGCGAATAAATGGCGTGAACTGATCCAAGGATGCCAGACAGTCTTCAGCGCCGGTGTTAATACCATCTGAAAAGGTGGTAATCACCGTCAACTGGTCGCCTGACGCCTCCCAACATAAACCAAAAGGCGAATAAACAGGATTACGGCGCCCTGACACCGGGTCGATAGTGGTTCTTTCCAACTGCGCTGTGCCATTTGGGTACAGTCGAATTACTTCATTCTGTTCAACGATGGAGCCATCGTCAAGATCAAAGGTTTCCTGCACAGTGTAGATGCCCGCTACGTTTTCGATCGTCAAATCAACACTCTGCTGTTCAACAGAGAGGAAACCATCACTAATCACATCGCCATTGAGCTTCGTGTAAATCACACCAATCGCATCACCATCAGGTAATGAATTGAAGTTAAAGTAGTCCGCAATTTCTCCGTCTGCAAAAACGAGCCTTAGGTGCCCATCGGACTGGATCGTCCACTCAAAAGTCTGGTTCTTAAACTGGGCAAAGCCTGTACCATCAGGCTCAAAAGACACTCTGTCATCATAGAGCTCATCATCAAACAGAGAGGGAGTGCCGGTTCGGGCCGCTGTGGGTAGGATCCTTGGCGCCAAAGGTGCTGTAAATGGGATATGCACTGATGCATCGTAGACGGCAACATCTTCTGTGTCGGTCACAGACTCATCGGGGAGCTGCGTATCAGCAAGCACATCAAATCGTTCAATTACACCCGATATGGTCGCCGTTACACGTTCACTGCCGTCGCTACTGTCTAGCAGAGCAAACTCAATTGAATTGAGTTTCTCTGTCACTTGAACTTCTATCATTGAGTCTCCCTGACCGAAGGATCCTCCGATAGTTCCGCCAAAGTCAGACCCCACACCCATACCGTTTGCATTGCCGAAGTCAGTATATTGGTCTTCTATCAGCCCCCCGATACCAGAGAAATCGATAAAGATAGAACCGGTACTTGTTTCACTCCAGTCAAACGCTCCTACCCCTTGGCCGCCAAAAAATAGACCCGTACCGTCAGTATTGAAGTCAAGTTTTGCGCCGCCATCTACCGGGTTACCATTTTTTATAAATTGACCACTGTCTGATATGACAAACAATGATGAACTGAAGGTTGAATTGATTGTGACATCGACGGTATCCGTCGACGTGGTACCAACGCTATCCGTCACTGTGAGTTCAAATCGGTGAGTAACCCCGGCAAACAAGCCCGCTTCTACGACAAAAGACGGCGTTGCTGTATCAGCCCCGGTGAGCGTCACAGCCGGTGATGCTGAGATCTTCTCCCAACTGAAAGACAATGCGAGACCTTCAGGGTCCGCACTCTCAACACCTGACAATGTCACCGTATCTCCATCAGACGCTGTTTGGTCTGCACCGGCATTCGCCGTGGGCGCTTCATTAGCAATGATATCGACGTCAATGGTATCGGTTGACGTAGAGCCAGCGCTGTCAGTTACCGTTAGCTGAAAGGTGTGAGTAAGACCAACTAATGTCACAGTTTCTACGACAAATGAGGGCGTTTCTGTATCTGCTCCGATAAGAGTCACCGTTGGTGTTTCTGATATTTGCACCCAACTAAAGGACAGCGCAAGATTTTCAGGGTCGACGCTTTGCGAACCAGATAATGTGACAGAATCACCCGTGTTGACTGTTTGGTCTGCGCCAGCATTCGCCGTTGGCGGTGCGTTTGCATTGATGACGACATCAACGGTATCGGTGGACGT
>CAJXBG010000102.1 GCA_913050215.1 uncultured Gammaproteobacteria bacterium | reverse complement strand
AGAAAACCGGCGCCTGCAAACATCGTTACATTTTCTTAATATTTTCTGAACCATTACCATGTATAGTCCGATAGCGACCATACAAGAGCTACGAGCACGTCGATGACCGATATAGCGAAACGAACTGACATCAGGCGCGCCTGGTAATGCAAGAACACCCTTATTCAGCCTTTCGTCTCGGAGACGTTCGCGGCATCTATCCAGACGAGATCAACGAGTTTTTCGTCCAAAAGTTCGCCATGGCATTCATACGTCATTTCGAACTCGAAGGGATTATTGCTGTGGGCAGGGATATGCGAGAAAGCAGTTTGTCGCTACAAAATGCCCTCATGGACGCGATTCAGCAATCAGGCGTCCGTGTACATGATTTAGGTCTATGTACAACTGAACTGGGTTACTTTGCTTCGACGACGCAAAGCATTTCAGCAACAATCATAGTCACCGCCAGCCATAATCCCGGCGCCTATAACGGCCTTAAGTGTGTTCTGCAAAATGGCATCGCGGTGACTTATGACACTGGCCTTGCCGAAGTTGAACATATCATGTCTCAGATGGCCGACCCACAGCAGGGACCTGCAGTTGATATCACTGACCAACGCGTTGATGACATGCCCGCCCGGTTAGCGGAGGATTTACATCCAGCTTATATCCGGTTTCTAAAACAGCAATTTCCGATTGATACGCTTAGCCATGCAGAGTTGGCGCTCAATGGGCTGAACGGAACAGCGGTGACCCTTGCCGGGGAGCTCACAAAGGAACTTGGACTACCCGTCACATGGTTTAGAAAACTTCCGGGGCCCATGCCTTCACAGGGTGCTGACCCCGTGAACCCGATGCTGACCCGGCAGATGAAAAAATATATGTCACACCAGAACTATGATCTGGGCATCGCGTGGGATGGAGATAGTGATCGATGTGTATTTTTCGATAGCTTGGGAGATCTCATCCCTTCTTACTACATCATCGGTTTATTAGCAGAATCGTATCTACAACAGTATCCAGGTGCTGCCATCGTTTATGACACAAAACTGTGTTGGAACACAGAAAAAGTCATATCACAATATGGCGGCAAAGCTGTGCGATCAGAAACCGGGCACGCATTCATGAAGCAAAGGATGCGAGAGAACAATGCGGTGTACGGAGGAGAACTTTCATCGCATCATTTCTTCGGTGATTTTCATCACTGTGATTCCGGCATGATGGCGATGCTTCGTATGTTACAAATATTAAAACGTACCGATGCGACGATTAGTGAATTGGTCGCTGGCATCCGCCAAAACAATGCTTGTACACCCGAAATCAGTTTGAGTTTAGAGGAACCGGAACGCGCTTTTAGTGAATTGGCTCGCTACTACTCGGCCAACGCAACCGACGTTTACCAATTTGATGGCTTGCACTTTAACTTTGACAATGTGTGGCGTTTTTCGATGACGCAATCTAAGACGGAACCGGTGGTTCGGTTTAATTTCGAAACGAGGGAAGACGGAGATAGTTTACTGTCCAATGCGCTCGAGGTGATGGATAGAATCTCACCCTTTAAGTCCGACGAAACGAAAATCGCCGACCTGTTATTTATTCAGTAAAAAACGGCATGGCGAGACACGGTAACTCGATCGCGCAAGACTTTCTATTTGATCGGAATATGGGTTCGTAAATTCACTGCCAAGCGCCGCTAGAATTTCCGGGTGAGTAATGATTTGTGCGTGTGTTAGCATGCGTAAAAATCATTACCGAATATGCAGGAACCAACCCGTTGACTTGGCCCCTGATAGCTACCAAATGGAGAACCACCCGTGAGCGAACAAACTAGCACAACCGACAACTCAGATAACCGCCCAGCGAGGGTGCCCGATAACGTACGCCTGCTTAATGCAGTCAAGTACCACGGTCTAGCGTTTCTTGGTGCGATTACCCTCTGGGGGGCAGCGGATGCGTGGGCCCAGACTTCCGGTCTCTATGTTGCAACCATCATCTCAGTGCTAAACGCCTTCGCAGCGGGTTCAATTATCTCCATACTATTTCATGAGTGGGGACATTTTATTGGCGCTCGCCTGGCACGCTCGTATTCCCCCATGGTACCAAAGCCAACCGGGGCATTTATTTTTGGCTTTAATTTTGAAAAAAACACCAATGATCAATTTCTCTCCATGAGCCTCGGTGGCCCTATTGCAAACTGGCTGCTTGTTTTATTAGTTTTCGCGTTTATCCCAATGGATTCAGCGGGAAGAGCAATGTTACTGGCGGTCACCTTGGCAAATGCAATATCAGTCTGCGTTTTTGAATTACCGATCGTAAAAAGGACAATGGACGGAGGCGATCCTGAATCAGAACTTAATGCCGGACTTTCCAATGGCAGCGGTGACAAAGGTAAAGTCTGGGGATATGGGGTCGGTGCCCTCGTTTGGTTGTTAGTTATTTAAGATAACTAAACTATCGCTATGGACTCAAAATCGACGGAGTACGAGATATGAATATTGAAATACACTACTGCGCGCAGTGAGACTACAAACCCAATGCGGTCAGTTTGGCCGCAGAAATCAAAGCTGAATACGACGTGGACGCGATACTTTTTCCCGAGGGTAAGGGAATATTCGATGTACTGAGTAACGGCGTACTGATTTATTCCAAATACGAAACGGGTCGCTTTCCTGAGCCTTGGGAAGTTAACAAACGACTACAGCAAAAACGCAGTGATTGACGGGAAAACCGCCGATTAAAATGGTAAATCCCCGATATCAACGTTTCCGCCCGTCAGCATCAGCCCAACGCGCTTACCTCTGAAGACATCGGGATTTCGCAGGACGGCAGCGAGCGTCACGGCCGAAGAAGGTTCGACAACCTGCTTCAGTCTGGTCCACAGCAAGGCCATTGCGTCGATAATTTCATCTTCACTCACGAGTAGAATATCTTTAACCGAAGATTGAATAATCTCAAAGTTACTAACGCCTAGCACTGTACGCAACCCATCGGCGATAGTCGTCGGTTTATGGGAATCGACTCTCACTCCAGCTTGAAAAGACCTGTAGGCATCATCGGCACCGGCGGGTTCAGCGCCATAGACCGCTATTTTGCCATCCGCTGCTAGAACACAACCCGCCAGCAAGCCACCGCCACCCACAGGCGCCACGATACAATCTAGATGATCAACCTGCTCTGTTAATTCAAGCCCAGCCGTCCCCTGACCGGCAATAACAAGCGCATCATCGTAAGGGGGGACCACCTGACACTGTTTGTCTTTAACAAGCGCTGCCAGACTCGATTCGCGCGCATCCAGCGTGGATGCACATTCAATAATTTCGGCGCCGTAATGTCTTATCGCTGCCTTTTTCGATGACAACGCATTTTCAGGTACAACAATCCAAGCAGGTATACCTCGCAATTGCGCGGCGCGGGCCAGTGCAGCACCATGATTACCGGAAGAATGGGTCGCAACACCCGTTTTCGCTTTTTCATCGCTAAGCGCAAAGACAGCATTTGCTGCCCCTCGCGCTTTAAACGCACCTGTCTTTTGCAAATGTTCACATTTGAAAAACAGATCTGAGCCGGTGCGTTCGTTCAGGTGCAAAGACTGCATCACGGGGGTTGTGTGAATAAATCCCTGTATACGCCGTCGAGCTTCAAGGACATGTTGTAGCGACATCGCCATAGCGGTTACCTAACCTGTTTTTTGCTCTATCTTGGCCCAGGTATCTCGCAAGCCCACCACACGATTAAAAACCAGTTGCTCGCGTCTACTGTCTTTACTGTCGATACAGAAATACCCTTCCCTTTCAAACTGAAAACGCTCGGACACGGAAGCTTCACTGAGACTTTCTTCAACAAACCCCTGGTTGATGGTGATCGAACCGGGATTCATCAGATCGTGATAATCCTGATCAGAAGCATCGGGAAAGTCGACGGTAAACAACGGATCAAACAGGCGAATCTCTGCCGGATGACAGCGAGACGCCGAGACCCAATGAATGACACCGCGTACCTTTCGACCCTCTGGATTCTTACCCAAGGTGTCCGGGTCATAGGTACATCTGATCTCTATAATCTCACCAGCATCATTCTTAATCACCTTTTCGGCTTTGATCACGTAGCCATAACGCAGCCTTACCTCGCCACCGAGCACCAATCGCTTGTATTTACGATTGGCCTCTTCTCGAAAATCTTCCCGATCAATGTAAGCTTCACCGGTAAACGGCAACTGACGAGTGCCTAGAGATTCGAGCTTCGGATGATTCGCGACGGTCAACATCTCGACCTTGTCCAAAGCATAGTTTTCAATCACGAGTTTTATCGGATTGACAACGCCCATCACTCTCGGTGCTGTATCTTCGAGGTCTTCACGGATGACACTCTGAAGCAGCGCTAACTCAACATTGTTGTCGCTCTTCGTGACGCCAATCCGCCGACAAAAATCTCGCAATGCCGTCGGTGTGTATCCTCTTCTGCGTAGTCCTGCGATAGTGGGTAACCGCGGATCGTCCCAACCGTCTACCAGATTTTCTTCAACTAGCTGTTTGAGCTTTCGCTTGCTCATTACCGTGTACTGCAAATTTAGTCTTGAAAACTCAATCTGCTGGGGATGACAATTCACTTTTATATTATCTAGCACCCAGTCATACAAAGGACGATGAGCCTCGAAACCCAGATCGCACAGGGAATGAGTGATCCCCTCCAGAGAGTCAGAAATACAATGGGTGTAGTCATAAAGCGGATAGATACACCATTTATCTCCAGTCTGGTGATGCTTCACGTGACGAATACGGTATATCGCTGGATCACGCATATTAATATTTGGAGAAGCCATATCTATTTTTAGCCGCAGGACATGTTCTCCGTCAGCAAACTCGCCGTCCCGCATTCTTCGAAATAAATCAAGGTTCTCCGCTACTGTTCGGTCGCGATAGGGACTGTTTTTGCCAGCGTCTGTCAGGCTTCCGCGCATCGCTCGAATTTCATCTGCGGATTGAGAGTCTACATAAGCCTTTGCATCCTCGATCAGCTGCTCCGCAAATTCGTAGAGTTGATCAAAATAGTCAGACGCATTACGAACCTCAAGCCATTCAAAGCCTAACCAACTAATATCTTCTTTCATCGAGTCGGCAAACTCGATACTTTCTTTCGATGGGTTTGTGTCATCGAATCTAAGGTATGTCGTCCCAGCAAACTCTTTTGCCATGCCAAAGCTAAGACATATCGCCTTTGCATGACCAATATGCAGAAAACCATTGGGCTCGGGAGGGAAACGAGTGACAACCTGACCGCTATTTTTACCTGCAGCAACATCTTTCTCTATGATTGTGCGAATGAAGTTAGATGGGTATTTTTCATCGTCTTCAACGTCTGTTGAATTTGGCTCGGTACTCATTTCAGCTTTCTCAATAGTTTATTTCGGATTAAATTTTTACCAGTTATCTGGAACTCATTTCACTCGATGGACTTCTATGGGTAACAGCGTGTTTTACTACAATAAAAAAGCGCCACCGCATGTCAGGCACACCATGACAAAAAGAATCCATTTAAGTGCTGTTTGCGAAACTGAGATTGCAAACCTCACACTTACAGCAGCACCCGCCGTCATTCCGCCCGCAAGCACAAGCCCCGGTACCCACCAGACCTGATCCCGCGCAACAAAAACAACTAAAGCGACAAAACTGAGTACTGCTGTACAGACCATCTTTAGCGCATTGGTTCGTACCAGATCATAGCGTAGTCCTCCGGCAAGCGCTGCGATCAGGATAAACCCAACCCCGGCCTGAATAAAACCACCGTATAGACCCGCCGCAAAAAGCCCCCAGGCAGCCTTGGGATTAGACTTTAGCGCCAACGGCTCAGTGCCCGGCGGAGGTATGACCGCTGCGGGCTTAATCAGCATCACAAGCGCCATGCCGACCATGGTTATCAGCAATATCGGTTTCAACGCAGAGACTGGCAGGTAAGAAGCTAATAGTGCGCCAACCAGCGCACCAGCAAGGCTAGGCACCAACACAGGACCAATGGCCTGTTTGTCTAAACGATCTTGGTCATGAAACCCTTTTACACCAGCAATCGATTGCAGCAAAACACCGACGCGATTGGTTGCATTCGCAATGTCTGCAGGCATGCCCAGCATCATCAGCGCCGGCAGCGTTAACATCGAGCCACCACCGGCAATGGTGTTTATGAAACCGGCGACAAAACCGGAGATCAGCAGCGCCAGTATCCAGACTAATGTGAGTTCGTATTCCAAACTATAAAGATCCAATGGTTAATCGCTATTCACCAGATTGAACGCCAAGACTGCGCATACTATGCAGCAAAACCAGAAAGTCAAATTATGGCTCTCGATGGCGAGAACTATTTGCCAGAGATAAAAACGGGAATGTCTGAGATGGACACTGTAAACAGGTCTCTCTCTTCATTACCCAACACCAGCGTATGGTCATCTACCCAGGTGACGGCTTCTGATGTTTTCATCTGCTTGTAATCAAGAGACAGTCGCCGAGCCGGCGCGGATAGCCACCGGTCACCTATTTTCGGTTTGCTGAAAACCCAGACATCCTTGTAACAAATAACCGCCAGATGTCGACCATCTGGAGAGAGATCAGCGCCGGTAGGTACAAGAATTTCGTCGCTCCTTTCTACCTCGGTTAGCAAGTTGTAGCGATCGGTAAATTCACTGTCAAGGCGATAAAGCACAGCACCCTGCTCCCAACTATCAATCTTCCCTGGCTGCCGATGTTTGCTGATAAAATACAAACTGCCATCGCTGTGGAATATTGACTCCGTATCGTAGTGCCAATTCCGCGCGGGATAACGCTGCTGACTCGGGAAACGCACTGGCAAAAATTTCAATGCTCTAATGTCTTTAGTGGCCGTAGGGTTCGGCTCAGGGATGACGTAAACACCCAAGTCTCTGCGGGCGTTACCGTTATTCCCCATATCTGCCACATAGAGCATGTCACCGTCGGTCGTAATATCTTCCCAATCAATGTTTGAAGCCGCTTCGATGGTATTTCCCGGCCATCCTTTCATTTTGCTATCTGCCTCACTCTTCGCATGCTGCTCTGAAGTGGATGCGTAACCACTTTTCAAAAACGGGGGAATGATCACTTTCCAATTAGCGTCTAACGCAAAAAGTCGAGGCTTGTCACCGCTATCATTGTGCACCCAATAGACGTCGTCATATTGTTTGCTCTTAACAATGCCGCTCATCTCTGAGATCGGACCAAATGTTACAGAGCCGGTTTTCTCGAGCAGCTGATCGGCGTCAGCAAAGACAAACAGTGATAGAGAAACGCAGCATAGCGAAGCCATTAGATAACGAAAGAGGCGCATAAAAAACTCGGTTCTATTCAAAAGCTGGGATTCTATCGCGTGACCGCACAAAAAACACTTGCAACCATCAATCGAGCGGCTATCATTGCGGCCATGAGAATCACTCTACACACATTGATCAACGTATTGAAACCGTCTCTTACCATGGATGAAGTTGCACCCTGTATTTCAAGAGTCTGCTCTTCGAAAGCATCGTGGCAAGGTTTCTTTTATTTTATTGGCTTCTACTTTAGCCAATAGGTCGCTGTGTTTAAAAACAAGGCGGTCCAAACCGCCTAAGGAAACCCCGAACGGCGAAGGCCGCTCGGGGTTTTTTTTGAGCAAATTTCGAGCAAGTTTTTCTCAAAAAAAATTAACAAATAATGACAAAGCAAAATACGGAATTTCTCAATGACCGATTTGAAAGTGGATGATTTAAATGTGCTAAGCGAAGAAACCCTGATAACACCTAACCAACTCAAGGTTGCAGTGCCCGCATCGGAACATGCGCTTGCCACGGTATCAAATGCCAGACTCGCAATGAAAAGAATTTTAAGGCGTGAAGACCCGAGACTATTCCTCATTGTTGGTCCCTGCTCTATCCACGATATCGATGCTGCTATGGAGTACGCTGAGAAACTGAAGAAACTTTCCGCCGAAGTTTCGGACACACTACTACTTGTCATGCGGGTGTACTTTGAAAAGCCAAGAACAACCGTGGGTTGGAAAGGCTTCATCAATGATCCTCACCTGAACGACTCATTTAATATCGCCGAGGGCTTGCAACTTGGCCGCAAATTGCTGGTTGACCTTGCTGAAATGGGCATCCCAACCTCAACAGAAGCGTTAGACCCAATTTCACCTCAGTACCTCCAAGACATGATTAGCTGGAGTGCAATTGGAGCGCGTACAACTGAGTCTCAAACACATCGTGAAATGGCAAGTGGACTCTCTTCAGCTATCGGGTTTAAGAATGGCACCGATGGCAACTTAACAGTCGCAATCAACTCATTAATGTCGGTGTCGGAACCACATCGTTTCCTTGGCATTAACCATGAAGGCGAGGTTTCCCTGATTCATACCAGAGGCAACAAGCATGCACACATCGTGCTTCGTGGCGGTGGAGGCAAGACAAACTTTGATGCCGACAGCGTGTCAACATGTGAGCAGCAATTACTCAAAGCAAATTTACCCGCAAACATTATGATCGACTGCAGTCACGAAAATTCTTCAAAGAACCACGAGCGTCAAGCGCTGGTGATGGACGATGCGGCCAACCAAATCGTACGGGGTAACCGATCCATTGTCGGTTTTATGGTCGAAAGTAACCTCGCAGCCGGGAACCAGAAAATTCCTGCTAACAAAGCAGATCTGCAATACGGCGTCTCGATTACTGACGCTTGCGTCGACTGGGCGACAACGGAAGACATGGTGAGAAATTTAAGGGAGAGAGTAAAAGATGTGCTGCCGAATCGCTCTTCGCTAACGATTGAAGATGTGATGGAGCATTCGGCCTGAATTTAAGAAAAATGCATTATCAGGTATTGCCACACACATGCCTTTCGTAGCAATACCGGTTTTGCTCCACTAGAAACCTAATAATAGGCGTTTTCAGTATTAGTATGATCAGTAACGTCGCGTACACCTTTGAGTTGGGGCAGCTGTTCCAACAATGTTTTCTCAACACCGTCTTTCAGTGTCATATCAACCATACCGCAACCCTGACATCCGCCACCGAACTGAAGCACCGCGATGTCCTCTTCAACGATTTCAACTAGGCTTACCATGCCACCATGCGAGGCGAGCCCCGGATTAACCTGGCTGTGCAGGACATAATTAATTCTGTCTTCGAGCGGGCTATCGTCAGACACACTGGGCACTTTTGAATTTGGCGCTTTAATCGTGAGCTGGCCGCCCATCTTGTCCTGCGCATAATCTACCAGAGCATCTTCCAGGAAGGGCACACTGCGTTCATCAATCCACGCGTTAAAACCATCGTATGAAGCGGGTAAATCTGTCGGTTGTTCCTCACCTAACTTACTATATGCAATGCAGGTTTCCGCCATAGGAGTGCCTGGATCGGTAATAAATATCCTGATTGCGATGTCTGTGTCTTCCTGCTTTGACAAAAGCTCAACAAGATAAGCCTGCGCAGAAGGCGTAATTTCAACCGTGCTTGTTTCCATGACGTTGGGGTCCGGTACAAAGGGAATGTGCATTCTAGCGAATTGGCATGCATTTTCAATCAGAACAAGATAAATCGATGTCTAAGCCCATGCTTTCTAAAGGGTTTTGACGTACAGAGCCGCTTCTATGAAGTCTGCTCATACTGGCTAACAAACATCTTCAAAGTCCCTATGCCAAGGAGCTGTTAATATCGCACTCCTGAAAATTCATCGACTGTCTCGCTCGCGAACCCAACCGAATAGAAGTATGTACACATGAAGAATAATCCGAACAGCCCGACACTCCTAGAACAACAACTGGCGGAAAATATCCTTGTAATGGATGGTGCGATGGGCACCGAGATTCAGGTGCTTGGGCTAAAAGAAGAAGACTACAGGGGCGAGCGTTTTCGCGATCACCACCTCGATTTGAAGGGCAACAACGAACTGCTTTCACTCACACGCCCAGAGGTAATCAGAAAGATTCATCTAGACTACTTAAATGCTGGCGCTGACATCATCGAGACAAATACTTTCACCGCAAACGGTGTTTCTCAGGCTGACTATGATCTTGCTGCACTTTCCTATGAACTGAATTTCGTCTCAGCGAAACTCGCCCGTGATGCCGCAGATGAGGTTCAGGCGACAACGCCGGACCAACCTCGCTTTGTTGCCGGGACAATTGGCCCAACAACCCGCGCAGCCAGCCTCTCTCCCGACGTAAACGACCCAGGTTTCAGGAATGTGAACTTCGATGAATTGGTGGAGGACTATGGCAATTCTATCCGAGGACTGATCGACGGGGGTGTTGATATCATCCTAATCGAGACAATCTTCGATGTATTGAATTCAAAGGCCGCCATCTATGCAACGCTAGCAGCATTCGACTCCATGGATCGAGCGCTACCAATTATGATATCCGGCACCATCACCGACGCCTCTGGCCGTCTTTTGTCAGGTCAGACTGTAGAGGCATTCTGGGCGTCAATAAAACATGCAAATCCAATTTCAGTGGGTTTTAACTGTGCGCTGGGTGCGGACGAACTCCGTCCTTACGTTGCTGAAATCAGCAAAATCGCGGACTGTCGAATTAGCACTTATCCAAACAGAGGCCTACCTAACGAATTTGGTGAATACGACGAAACGATTCCTGAAATGGTTGCAAGCATGGAAACTTACGTCGCGCCCGGTCTTGTTAACATCATCGGCGGGTGTTGTGGCACTACACCGGCACACATCAAGGAATTCAAGAAGCTTTGCAGTGCCCACTCGCCAAGGAAAATCCCTGAACCCGATCCAATGCCTGTCAGTCGCTTCAGCGGTCTTGAGCCTTTTAATATCGATGCTAATTCTTTGTTCGTGAATGTCGGTGAGAGAACCAATGTCACGGGCTCTGCAAAATTTGCTCGCTTGATCAGAGAAGAGAGTTACGAAGAAGCCCTCGAAGTTGCCAGATCACAGGTCAATAACGGCGCGCAGATTATCGATATCAACATGGATGAAGGCATGCTCGACTCGAAGGCTGCCATGGTCAGGTTCCTGAACCTTATCGCCTCTGAGCCAGACATCAGCCGCGTACCGGTGATGGTAGATTCTTCAAAATGGGAAATTATCGAAGCCGGACTAAAGTGTTTGCAGGGCAAATCTATCGTCAATTCAATTTCTCTCAAATCAGGAGAGAAAGAGTTTATTGAGCAAGCACAAATTTGCCGGCGCCACGGTGCCGCGGTTGTTGTCATGGCTTTTGATGAAACGGGACAGGCGGATACCCTCGCTCGAAAACAAGAGATTTGTACCCGGTCTTATGAAATTTTGGTAAACACGGTTGGTTTTGCACCTGAAGATATCATATTTGACCCCAACGTTTTTGCAGTGGCCACGGGTATTGATGAACACAATCTGTATGGCAAGGACTTCATCGACGCCTGCCAATACATCACCGATAATTTACCTGGAGCGAGAATTTCCGGCGGCATCAGCAACGTATCGTTTTCATTCCGTGGCAACAACCAGGTTAGAGAAGCCATTCACGCGGTCTTTCTGTACCACGCGATCAAAGCAGGTCTCACCATGGGTATCGTCAACGCGGGACAATTGGCAATCTATGAAGAGATTCCAGCAGCACTCAGAGATGCGATAGAAGACGTCATCTTTAACCGCAGGGACGACGCAACCGAACAATTACTCGCTGTCGCAGAAAACTTTACCGCTGGCGCCAGTAAATCAAAAACCGAGGATTTGAGTTGGCGCGAAAACGATGTCAGTGAACGTTTGTCTCACGCTTTGGTAAAAGGCATCAATACATACATTGTTGAAGATACAGAGGAAGCTAGAACCCTCGCGAAAAGGCCCATTGAAGTCATCGAAGGTCCCCTGATGGAAGGTATGAATCGTGTTGGTGATTTGTTTGGCGCTGGTAAAATGTTTTTACCTCAAGTTGTAAAAAGTGCAAGGGTAATGAAGCAAGCCGTTGCGCACCTTGTGCCCTTTATTGAGGAAGAAAAAGGGGATGCTAGCGTTTCAAAGGGCAAGATTCTAATGGCAACGGTCAAAGGTGACGTGCACGATATAGGCAAGAACATTGTTGGTGTCGTGCTCCAGTGTAACAACTACGATGTCATTGATCTCGGCGTCATGGTACCTGTCGATAAAATCATCAAAACCGCTATCGAAGAAAAGGTCGACATCATTGGGTTGAGTGGCCTGATCACGCCGTCGCTCGATGAGATGGTCACTGTAGCCTCGGAACTCCAACGACAAGAGGTTAACCTGCCATTGCTCATTGGCGGCGCGACGACCTCCAAAGCACATACATCAGTAAAGATAGAACCATGCTACCAAGCCGAATCAACAGTCTATGTCGCCGATGCTTCGCGGGCCGTTGGTGTTGCCACACAACTCATGAGCAAGGAGCTAAAACCCGCATTTATTGAAGGTGTGAGGGCTGAATACGAAAAGATTCGTGAGCGAAACAAACATCGACGCCCGAAAGGAAACACGCTGCGATATCAAGATGCTGTCGATAACCGGGAACAGATTAATTGGCAAGTACCTCCTACGCCGAGCTTCTTGGGTACAAAAACATTCGTCGATTACTCAATAGAAGAACTTATCGATTATATAGATTGGACGCCCTTTTTTATCACTTGGGAACTGGCCGGCAAGTACCCCAAAATTCTTGAGGATAGTGTCGTAGGCGAAACTGCCACAGCATTGTTCGAAGATGCAAAAGCGATGTTGGATAAGATTGTTAAACAAAAGCTCATTACAGCATCTGCTGTGATTGGTTTCTGGCCGGCTAACAGCATTGGCGATGATATTACTGTTTTCACTGATGAAGAACGCACCAGCGAGCTAGCCCGCCTGCACCATTTACGTCAGCAAACAGACAAGCCTAACGAGCAACCAAACTATTGCCTGTCGGACTATGTAGCACCAACAGAAACTGGCCTTAAGGATTATGTTGGCGGTTTTGTCGTCACCGCCGGATTAGGGGTGGAAAAATTGGCCGCAAGTTTTGAGGCTGAGCATGACGACTATAATTCAATTCTGATCAAGGCACTCGCCGACAGACTGGCAGAAGCATTTGCCGAACGTATGCACGAAAGGGTCAGAAAGGAGCTCTGGGGCTATGACCAGCAAGAAGCCCTGTCCAATGAAGAACTGATCAAGGAACGCTACGCAGGCATTAGACCCGCACCAGGTTACCCAGCTTGCCCGGATCATACCGAGAAAGCGACCTTGTTTAGCTTACTTGATGCTACCAACGAGATTGGCATCGACCTCACGGAACACTATGCAATGACACCTGCAGCATCGGTGAGTGGGTTTTATTTCTCGCACCCACAGTCAAGGTATTTTGGCCTTGGTAAAATCGCAAAAGATCAAGTCGAAAGTTATGCGGAACGTAAGGGGCAGAGCCTAGAAGAAGCCGAAAAATGGCTTTCTCCAGTACTTAGCTATAAGTAGTGATAGACTATTAAGTGGCCTGATGGCCACTCACAGTGATATATGATCAGGAATTTGAATGAACGAAACGTCACCTTCCAAAGAGAAAGCCTCAAAAGAAGCGTTGAAACCACCTTCTTTCCTACAGGTTATGATGAGCGTCTTCGCGGCGGCACTCGGCGTACAAAAGGATGAAAATTATAAGCGAGACTTTACCACGGGTAGTCCGCTGCCGTTTATCGTTGGCGGCATCCTCTTTACGGTGTTGTTTGTTCTCACCATCATCGGTGTCGTGTTCTTAGTACTACCTTAGTTAAGAAGCCACCACGATAGTGAAAAGCACCTGCGATAGTAAAAAGCGACTGCGATAGTAAAAAGCAACAAACCACTGCCTCCTACTAGCTTTTCTTGACGTTGGGCTCCGGAGAAGAAAACAATTGCTCGCACTGCTCCTAGATCCGGACAAAATATTTACTGACTGCTGATCCAGTAAATACAAGCAACGACGGCAATGCATATCACTGCAACGGCACTAAACGCATCTACTA
>CAJXBG010000101.1 GCA_913050215.1 uncultured Gammaproteobacteria bacterium | reverse complement strand
CTAGACGATGACCTTGAACTAGACGATGACTTTGACCCAGATGATGATCTCGGCGAAGACGCACTGGAACTAAGTCCGGAAGATTCTGATTCCGATCTTGATGAAGCTTTGGCGGCTGAAGCTGCTCTGGACACGGATGACGACAATGATGCATTCGAAATAGATTTGAGTGACGGGGATCTCGATCTTGAAGGTGAAGATATTGATCTCGATGATGAGTATGAGCTAGATCTTGAAGAAGATACTGAAACCAAGCTGGACCTTGCACGTGCATACATCGATATGGGTGACAAAGAAGGCGCGAGGGGCGTGTTGCAGGAAGTGAGCCGGGAAGGAAACGAGTCAGAGATAGCTCAGGCTAAGGAATTACTCGAATCTATTTCTGACTAAACATTAAGTGATGCGGGAATGAATAACCCAATAAGTAAAGTAGGGTGATAGTTTGTCTAGAGTTGCACTCCGTGTCGAATATATCGGTAGCGAATTTCATGGCTGGCAATCACAAAGTAGCGGCGTGGATACTATTCAGGATTATTTGGAGAAGGCACTAAGCAAGGTAGCGAACCACCCTGTCAAAGTCACCTGTGCAGGAAGAACCGATTCCGGGGTTCACGCCACGCATCAAATTGTTCATTTCGACTCGGTTGCCGAGCGTTCTGAAAAATCTTGGATTTTCGGCAGTAACGCGCACCTCCCTGATTCTATCGCTGTTGTATGGAGTGGTAATGTCGATCCGGACTTTAATGCAAGGTTCTCGGCAACAGCACGCCGCTATTGCTATTATATTCGCAATTCGAGAGTTCGATCTGCGGTCGATGATCAGACTGTGACCAGAGATCACCGTCCGCTTGACGCAAAGGCAATGCATCAGGCAGCTCAGGCTTTGCTTGGAGAAAATGACTTCTCATCATTCCGGGCCTCCCATTGTCAGTCTCGCTCTCCGATGAGAAATGTGATCTCTGTTGAGGTGTCGAGAGATAAGGACCTGGTCAAGATAGACATCACGGCTAATGCATTTCTGCACCATATGGTGCGCAATATTGCCGGCGTTCTAATGGATGTTGGTGCAGGTGTGAAACAAGCGACTTGGGTGGCTGAGCTTCTCGCGCTAAGAGATCGAAATAAGGGTAGCATTACCGCCAGCCCCGATGGATTATTTCTGGTGGGTGTGACATATCCCGCGACTTTTGGTGTCCCTGATGGACCCTCAATGCCAATGTTTGACCGCTAACGTTCGGTACTATGTTGCAGGGCGCCTATTCTGCTAAACTTGCGCACTTTTTTACCACCGCGGTAACAAAAGATCACAGTATGAAGACCCGAACCAGAGTTAAGATTTGTGGTATCACTAACATAGAGGATGCCCTTGAGGCGATCAACGCTGGCGCAGATGCCCTTGGCTTCAATAATTATGAGAAAAGCCCGCGTTACCTGCCGCTGCCTGAAATAAATCAGATAGTTGAGCAGTTACCCCCGTATGTGACGATTGTAGGTTTATTTGTGAACGCAACAGCAGCCTTCGTTCGCGAAGCATGTCACCGAGTCAGTTTTGATTTGCTTCAGTTTAGTGGCGACGAAACAAGTGAATTCTGTGCTCAATTTGATGTGCCTTATATGAAAGCCATTAGGGTCAAGTCACTCGAGCAGTTAAATATTGAAGTCGCAAATAACCCTGAGAGCCAGGGTTTCCTGTTTGATGCCCACGAGCCGAAGTTGTTTGGAGGCACCGGTAAGACCTTTGACTGGAAGATGTTGCAAGAGCGTGAGCGTGGACCTGGTGTAAATGATTACAGTGTGGTGTTAGCCGGTGGATTGACACCAGAGAATGTAGGATCAGCGATAACCACAGTCAGACCATACGCGGTTGATGTTAGCAGTGGGGTAGAGTCGGCCCCCGGTAAAAAAGACCCGGCCAAAATCAAGAGTTTTATTAGTGCAGCGACAGCTGCCGACAGGAGCATTAGTTAGATGAAAAACGAGCAGTATAAAATCCCGCCTGGCAGCAATGAGTTGTCGAGTGCTATGCCGGATGAACGTGGTTATTTTGGCCAATATGGTGGTAAATTTGTGTCCGAGACATTGATGGCTGCAATTAGTGAACTGGAGACCGAATATAGACGCTTAAAAAATAATCCGGAGTTCATCGCCCAGATTGAGCGGGATCTGAAGGACTATGTTGGCCGTGAATCTCCACTCTATTACGCCGAACGCCTTACAAAACATGTGGGCGGTGCAAAAATTTTGCTTAAACGCGAAGATTTGGTTCATACCGGCGCGCATAAAATCAATAACTGCATAGGTCAGGCGCTGCTGGCTAAACATATGGGTAAGCCCAGAGTGATAGCTGAAACCGGCGCGGGGCAGCACGGCGTTGCATCAGCGACTGTCGCTGCGCGTTTTGGACTTGAGTGCTGCGTTTATATGGGTACCGAAGATATCGCTAGACAGAGCCTCAATGTTTATCGCATGAAATTACTTGGCGCCACCGTTGTGCCGGTTGACAGCGGAACAAAAACCCTTAAAGACGCGCTGAGTGAGGCCATGAGAGACTGGGTGGCAAACGTTGATTCAACTTACTACATTATTGGTACGGTGGCGGGTCCTCACCCATATCCTATGCTTGTTCGAGATTTCCAAGCAGTCATCGGTAATGAAACTAAACGTCAATGTCAGGCCCAGTATGGGCAACTGCCCGATGCGCTTGTTGCGTGTGTTGGTGGTGGGTCCAATGCGATGGGTATTTTTTATCCTTTCATTGATGACACCTCAGTTCGACTTATTGGCGTTGAGCCTGCAGGTCATGGGATGGAAACTGGAAAACATGCAGCGCCTCTAAGCGTTGGTTCGGTCGGGGTATTGCAAGGTAATCGAACTTATCTGATGCAGGACGAAGACGGATTAATTCTCGATACGCATTCTGTCTCTGCTGGACTTGATTATCCCGGTGTTGGACCAGAGCATTCCTGGCTCAAGGATATTAAGCGAGCTGAATACGTCACGATTGATGATGAGGAAGCGCTGGGTGCGTTTCGCCAGCTCAACTTGTTGGAAGGTATTCTTCCTGCACTCGAATCAGCACATGCGGTGGCCTACGCCATGAAGTTGGCCGCACAGATGAAACCTGATGAAATTTTGGTTATCAATCTATCTGGGCGCGGTGACAAGGACATCCCTACGATGGCCGGTATTGATGGCATTTCGTTGTCGTAGCATACACTCGCTCTCTAAGCGGATTGGTAGTTGTCAGAAGAAACAGGAGTTACAAGTTTGAATCGGTTTGAAGAACGTTTTTCCACTCTGCAAGTTAGCGGCAAGAAAGCACTTGTGGTTTACATCGTGGCGGGGGATCCAGCATCGGAGACTACCGTTAGACTTATGCACGAAATGGTAAGCCAAGGTGCTGATATCATTGAGCTTGGCGTCCCCTTTACAGATCCCGAGGCCGAAGGACCTGTTATTCAGTTGGGACACGAGCGCGCTTTACGTGCTCGTACTACTTTGACGGATACTCTGGCTATGGCACGTGCGTTCCGCCAGCAGGACAAAAAAACACCAATTGCCTTGATGGGATACATAAATCCAATTGAAGCCATGGGTTATGACGTTTTCGTTGATAAAGCGCTTGAATCCGGGATTGACGGAACGATCATTGTTAACTTGCCGCCTGAAGAGGGAGAAATTCTCGGCAGTGCCATGATTGAGAAAGGCTTGTCTCCCATTTATCTCTTATCACCTACGACGTTAAATGAAAGGGCAAAGTTGATCTGTAAGCAGAGCAGGGGCTTTATTTATTACGTCTCACTAAAAGGTACAACAGGTGCTTCTAATCTAAACTATACCGAAGTCGCAGAGCGTGTCGCGAAATTTAAAGCCATGACTGATACACCGATTCTGGTAGGGTTTGGCATTAAGGATGCTGAATCTGCCGGGAAAATTTCCAAAATGGCAGATGGTGCAGTCGTGGGGTCTGCCATCGTTCAATTGATCGAGCAAAACGAATCTGAGCCAGAGGTGATTTTAAAAGAAGTGGGTAGCCTGGTTGCAAGCATTCGGGAAGGCATGGACTCAGCTCAGTGAGTCGATCTCTGCCGGAGTGGCTGGCTTATATCGAAGTCTTACATGACCGGGCATGGGATCCCGGTCTTGATAGAGTCGGGGAGGTCGGTAGGCGCCTGAATGTGCTCCATCCGGGTAAGCATACAATCTTGGTGGCCGGAACTAATGGTAAAGGCTCCACATGTGAATACATCGAGCGTTTGGCGCTAAAACAAGGGCTTACTACGGGCAAGACTACATCGCCTCATTTACGCCGGTTCAATGAGCGCATTGTGATAAACGGTGCACCTGTAAGTGACGAAGAAATCTGCCAGGCGTTCGCAATGATTGAAGCGAGCCGCAGGGAAATTTCTTTAAGCTACTTTGAATTCTCGACGCTGGCTGCTTTGGTGTTGTTTCAGCAGCATGAAGTGGATCTGGCGATACTTGAGGTTGGCCTTGGTGGTCGCCTTGATGCGATGAACATCGTTAATCCCGATATTAGCATTATTATGAAGATCGCATTGGATCACCAATCCTGGCTTGGTGAATCGGTTGAGCTGATTGGCCGTGAAAAAGCGGGGATCATGCGACCCGGTATTCCCTGTGTGCTTGGGGAAGAACAAATGCCGCAGTCTGTGATTGACGCCGCAGAGGCATTGCATACGCCACTGTTTCAGCGCGGAGACGCTTTCGGGATTACTGAAAAGTCTATTTACTTTGCTGCTCTAGATGGGACATTAAGGGTGGAAAACCCGCCTGCAGGTCAGTTACCCCTACCGAGTTTTCTCGCCGCTGTCCAAGCGCTTTTTTGTCTGAATTATCCTTTAACGCTGGAAGACTTATTAGACGTTCGCAAGCAAGTTTCATTGCCGGGGCGTTTTCAGATAGAACGACAAACCACAACGCTGTTGTTTGATGTGGCGCACAACCCGGATGCAGTGGATAGGCTGGCTGAAAAGTTTCGAGAGACTTTCCCGAATGGTTATTGCCACGCGGTGTTTGCTGTCTATAAAGACAAGGATTACCAGGCGATGATTGATGGTATGAAGTCAGTAGTTGATGTCTGGTATTTGCCAGATATTAGAGAGGATCGCGCGCTTGAGCCCTTGGCGATACGAGAAACACTTAATCATCTAGGTGAATCTGATGTCGGTACTTATGGTAAAGTATCTGAAGCTTGTGCAGCAGCTCGGAAAAACGCCTTGGCTAGAAGCGATGCGGATTGCGCAAAAGATGATGTGGTACTCGTTTTTGGCACATTTCCACTGGTTGCAGAGGCACTGTCGTTCTTTGAGATACCGATCGAGGGTATTAATGAACATGATAGGTCACTAGCGGTTGGAAACTAAATTGAAGCAACGTGCAATCGGGGCAATCGTTCTTACTTGCCTTGCAATTATTCTTCTTCCCATGCTGCTGGATGGATCACCGGAAGATCGCGAAAGGGTGCTTGCAGAGTTTCCGGAACCACCGATGGTGACTTTGACAGAACTCTCTGTGGAAGACATTGAACGTCGAATGCAGCAGGGAGCGAACGCGAGTGCTGCCAAACTCCCCAAGATGCTTGTAGATAACAACTCCGAGAAGAATGACGCCGAAGCTTTCAAGCTTGATGCCAATCAACTCCCCATTAGCTGGAGCCTGCAATTAGGCAGTTTTGAGAACGCTGATAATGCGCGGGCGCTCAGAGAAAAACTTAGAGCGGCTAATTATCGGACTTACATCATCGAAGCTGACACCGAAACGGGTAAGACCTTACGCGTGCTGGTGGGTCCAATGCTTGATAAGAGCGTGCTGGAACAAACGGCTTCTGAGATTGAAACAGTGTTTGGTCTTAAAGGGCGAATATTACGATACAACATTCAGGACGATAAGGGGCAGATAGGTGGTTAAGCTAAATCGGCGGTGCATCGCCATGGAGACCGAGTAATTGGTTGATATGCTTGAGCAGGTGACCCTTGTCGACTGGTTGATAGCCTCAACGATATTGGTTTCGACGCTAATTAGTCTTGGGAGAGGATTTGTTAAGGAAGCGCTCTCCCTGATGATTCTCGTTGCCGCCGTTGTCATATCTAGATTGTACGGTGCTCAAGTGGCAACTTTATTGATCGATCATATTGCCGTACCCTCCCTGCGTTTAACCGCTGCTTATGCTGGCTTGTTTGCAGGCTCAATGGTTGTTGGCGGGATGGTTAATTATTTGATTGTTCAAATGATTAGGATGGCAGGTTTGGGTGGTACGGACAGACTACTGGGTATGGTGTTTGGTTTTGCCAGAGGTTTGCTGATTACGATGGTTGTCGTGGGCATACTGAGCAAACTGCCCTTGAGTGGTGATACGTGGTGGCAGGATTCGGTAGCGATACCTCACGTGCTGTCGGCGGCGGAAAAGTTACAGGTATTTGCCGCTGAGTTTTTTGAGGAGAACGCCTCCAGCATCGAAGAACGAACGGGTTTAGAGCTTCTTTAGTTCATTCGTTAGATTGACTATCACTAAAAGTAAGAAAAATGAGGTGTTGGGACTATGTGCGGCATTGTAGGAATCGTAGGTAAAGGGCAGGTAAACCATGACCTGTATAATGCGCTTACTGTGTTGCAACATCGCGGCCAGGATGCAGCCGGCATCGTTACTTGCGACGGTGACAAACTTAATTTAAGAAAAAGCAACGGTCTAGTGAGGGATGTCTTCCGACAGGAACACATGAACCGTCTCTCGGGCAACATGGGTATTGCGCATGTTCGTTATCCGACCGCGGGAACTTCAAGTTCTGCGGAAGCCCAACCCATGTACGTTAACTCACCATTTGGAATTTGTCTGGCGCATAACGGTAACCTGACAAATGATGAAAAGTTAAATGAAGATCTGTTCCGTGCAGATCGAAGACATATTAATACTAGTTCTGATTCCGAAGTACTGTTGAACGTTTTTGCGCATGAACTACAAGAAGCGTCGAGCCTTCGACTCGATGTAGAAGATGTATTCAAAGCGGTCAGCAATGTGCATGAACGGGCGATCGGTGCCTATGCTGTTGTTGCGATGATCATAGGGTACGGCATTGTGGGATTCCGTGATCCAAATGGCATACGTCCGGTTTGCTACGGTAGACGAGAAACTGACAAGGGACCTGAGTTTATGATTGCATCTGAGAGCGTGGCTCTGGATGTGTTGGGGTTTGAGTTGATCGGTGATATCGAACCCGGGGAAGCGGTCTATATTGAGTCGAATGGCAAGATTCATAAACAACAGTGTGCGAGGAATCCTAAACACAATCCCTGTATCTTTGAGCACGTCTATCTTGCCAGGCCAGATTCCGTTATTGATCAGGTTTCAGTCTACAAAGCGCGACTTAAAATGGGCGAAAAACTGGCGGATAAAATTCTTCGTCATAAGCCGGATCATGATATCGACGTTGTTATTCCCATTCCGGATACAAGTTGTACGGCGGCTTTGCCGATGGCACATCGTCTAGGGGTAAAATATCGGGAGGGGCTCGTAAAGAATCGCTATATTGGTCGGACGTTCATTATGCCGGGTCAGGAAGAGCGAAAAAAATCTGTACGTAGAAAGCTAAACACCATTGAACTTGAATTTCGCGACAAGGTTGTTTTGTTGGTTGATGACTCAATTGTCCGAGGCACGACTTCGAAACAAATTGTTCAGATGGCAAGAGAGGCGGGTGCTCGAAAAGTCTATCTGGCCTGTGCATCCCCGCCGGTACGACACCCTAATGTGTATGGTATCGATATGCCGGCGGTATCAGAATTTGCAGCCCACGGGCATACAGAAGCGGAAATTGCAGAACAAATTGGCGTCGATTGGCTAATTTATCAGGACCTCGAAGATCTTGAAGCATGCGCGCTAGGTGTTAACGATAAAATCAGTAGATTTGATACCAGTGTGTTTGATGGCGAATATGTTGCCGGCGGTATTGATGAATCATACCTTAAGCGAATTGAATCACTCCGCAATGATCAGGCGAAATCTCAGGAATCTGCTGTCGAAATGGAACTCATTGAGATCCACAATCAAAGCTGAAATATCTTCAAATACTTTGGCCTACGCAGACCCGCTGATCAGGGGAGAGGGTGACTTTCAATAGCGCAACTTAATCGTTAATCTGTGCGGTCGAAAAGTTAAGTTTAGAATATGAACGAAGTTAACGAATTTTTGTATTGTAGTACGCCTCAGGCTTGGATCGACGCGGTTGCAGCAGACTTGCCGACATTGCTGATTGACCATGCTAACTGCGAGAAAAAAGCGGCTTCTACCGCGCTGAATCTTATTTTTCGCTACGTTGATAAACCCGAGCTTTCAATGAAGTTGTCCAAACTCGCGCGGGAAGAGCTCAGGCATTTTGAGCAGGTGTTAACCCTCTTGCAGAAAAGGAACATCGAATTCGAGCATGTTTCGGCCTCCAGATACGCAGCAGAGCTACGCAAGGGCGTCAGAACCAACGAGCCTTATCGCCTAGTAGATATGATGATTGTGAGTGCGATTGTTGAGGCGAGGAGTTGCGAGCGATTTGAAGCCGTGATTCCCGTGTTGGATGAGGAACTTGCGCAGTTTTATACATCACTTCTCAAATCAGAGGCGCGACATTTTCAGGTCTACCTCAATTTTGCTAAAAAGTATTCGCCTGAGGATATTCAGCCACGGGTAGACTTTTTTCTAGCAAGGGATCGGGAGTTGGTGGAGTCCGATGATACCGAGTTTCGGTTTCATAGCGGCTCGCCGGTAAAAGCCGCTTGATTAAACCGATCCCGGTCAGTCGCCGGTTAGCTTGAATGACACAAGCTCCGGTGAACCGCCGCTAGGTCCAGCCTTTATATACCAGCCTGAAGCGTCCCAGTCGCCGAGTACGATCCTCGTCGCTTGTTTCTCGTTCACCATCAGCGCGTGGGTGGCCGGTCTGTGGGTGTGTCCATGAATCATTAGATTGACCCCAGCGTTGGACATGGCGCTTTCAACCTCACTGGGTGTAACGTCCATAATATCAGTGCTCATTTCGCCAGTATGTGCCTTGCTTTGCTCTCTGGCAGAGGAAGCGAAGGCGATCCGTTCCTCAACTGTTTTAGTCAGGAAATCAGCCTGAAAATCTGGATCACGCAGCATTTTGCGTGCCTCCATATAGGCGACGTCTTTCGTGCATAAACTATCCCCATGCATAAGCAGACAGGGTCTGCCATAGAGGTCGATGACCGTTGGGTCATTTAACAAAGTCATTCCCGTCAGCTTGCAAAACTCCTCGCCGAGCAGAAAATCCCGATTTCCATGCATCAAATACTTTTTGACGGGAAGTGCCGCGAGCGCATCGATAGCCGGTTGCAAAAACGGCGGAATGAAATCATCTCCCAACCAGACCTCGAAAAAATCGCCCAATATAAAGAGGTTCTCTGCATGTCTGGCATGGTCATTGAGAAAATTTACAAAAGCTGCCATCAGATCAGTGCGATGTTGATCCAGATGAAGATCTGAGATGAAAAGCGTGCTCATAGTTTTTAGTTTTCCAAGCTTGTGTATTTGCTGCCAATTATGGGTCTAAAGTTAATGTTTTGATCGGGGTATTGTTCAGGATTAAAACCGGTTTGGAACTATCTTGCCCGAATTTTGATAAAAATGTGTTTCTCGTTTGACGAATCCGCCAAAGGTTAAGTAGAATGCGCCCCTCGCGGTTTGATCAAGGTTTTGCCTCGTTTGAATCGTGCAATCACAGAAAGACATTCGGGGTATAGCGCAGTCTGGTAGCGCGCCTGCTTTGGGAGCAGGATGTCGGGAGTTCGAATCTCTCTACCCCGACCACTTTTCAAGATAGTGTGAGTGCTAGCTGTCATCAGGCATCACCCGTTTTATGCGCCCGTAGCTCAATCGGATAGAGCATCGGCCTTCTAAGCCGAGGGTTAGAGGTTCGATTCCTCTCGGGCGTACCAATATTCCTCCATTGAAACTTAACGCTGCGCTCCTGATAAGGCTGGATTAACCAAGACCTTTTTTGTTTTTTGCTCGAACCTAGCGACTCGATACGTCGGATACTGTCAAAAACAGCCCCAAGACAGCCTCACACCAGCGAAGATGCAAGGCTCTTGAGTCAGCGCCTCTGGCGTTTAACGCCATGACAGCGGCTGCGGTTTTTTACCGATTCGTCGATGCTCTACGCGTCAACAATTTTTACCGCTTGAACTTCTGCTGGATCAACGCTGAGGTCGTCAGACGGTGGAGCAAAGTCAGTTAGATCAATACCATGCACAGCAGCCTTGTACTCATCGAGCGAAGGTATACGACCTAGCACAGTTGCCAGCACTACCATTGGTGTTGAGGCCAGTAGCGATTCGCCTTTTTTCTCGCCTGAGTCCTCAACCACACGACCCTGGAACAAGCGGGTAGAAGTGGCTAGCACGGTGTCGCCTTTTGCTGCTTTCTCTTGGTTGCCCATGCACAAGTTACAACCGGGACGTTCCAGGTACATAATGTTTTCGTATTCTGTACGCGCCGTGCCTTTCGGTGCGTTATCGTCAAATTCGAAACCAGCGTACTTTTGCAGTATCTCCCAGTCACCTTCTGCCTTCAGTTCATCAACAATGTTGTAGGTTGGCGGCGCGATAACCAACGGTGCATTGAATTTAACTTCACCCTGAGATTCTAGATTACGTAGCATTTGCGCGATGATTTGCATATCGCCTTTGTGGACCATGCATGAACCTACAAAACCCAGATCGATTTTTTTGGTGCCAGAATAAAATGAAGCAGGGCGAATCGTATCGTGCGTGTATCGTTTGGATACGTCATCGTTGTTGACATCCGGATCAGCGATCATTGGCTCGTCAATTTCATTCAGGTCAACAACCACCTCTGCGTAGTACTTGGCGTTATTATCAGGCGCCAGCGCCGGGTTCTCGCCTGATAGAATCTCTGCAATACGCTTGTCAGCCAGATCAATCAGACCTTGCAGCATATTTGTTTCGTTTTCCATACCCTTATCAATCATGACTTGGATACGGCTCTTTGCTAATTCCAGAGACTTGATCATGGTTTCATCGTTAGAGATACAGATTGAGGCTTTTGCCTTCATTTCCGCAGTCCAATCGGTGAAGGTGAAGGCTTGGTCAGCCATTAGGGTGCCGATCTGTACTTCGATGATACGGCCCTGAAATACGTTTTCGCCGCCAAACTGTTTCAGCATTTGGGCTTGAGTGGCATGCACCACATCTCGGAAGTCCATGTGGCTTTTCATATCACCCTTGAAGGTAACCTTCACAGACTCGGGGATCGGCATGGCCGATTCACCCGTCGCCAGTGCCACAGCAACTGTGCCAGAGTCAGCGCCGAAGGCGACACCCTTGGACATGCGGGTGTGAGAATCACCACCGATAATGATCGCCCAGTCATCTACAGTAATGTCGTTTAGCACCTTGTGAATAACATCAGTCATCGCGTGGTAAACACTTTTCGGGTCACGCGCGGTAATGAGACCGAACTTGTTCATGAATGACATCAGTTTAGGAATGTTGGTTTGTGCCTTGCTATCCCAGACAGACGCAGTATGGCAACCAGACTGGTATGCACCGTCCACGGTCGGAGAGATAACGGTCGCGGCCATCGCTTCCAGTTCCTGAGAGGTCATCAGGCCGGTTGTATCCTGGGAACCTACAATGTTTACGCGGACACGAACATCAGAACCTGCATGTAGCGGAGTGTCAGAGGCAATACCTAACGCATTCTTATTAAAAATCTTCTCAACAGCGGTAAGGCCTTGGTCTTCGTTGGAAATTTCTTTCGACGGTGCAAACACTTGGGGTGCTTTGATACCCAGGAGGTCTGCAGCAATTGTCTGTAACTTCTTACCAAAGACAATTGCATAAGAACTGCCGGCTTTCATAAACTCGACTTTTTGCGGCGTGAAAGCGGACGACACGTCAACCAGTTCCTGAGCACCGTTGTAAAGTTTTTTCTCCTTAGTGTCGATCGTGAGAACAGTACCTGTAGCGACTGAATAAGCTTCTTCAAGCATTGGATCGCCGTTTGCATCGAGCACATTGTTGCCCTCTGCATCGACGGTCTTGACCCAATTCTTGAGGTCAAGGCCGATGCCGCCGGTCACGCCGACCGTTGTGAGGAAGATTGGAGAGATTCCGTTGGTGCCGGCGACAACTGGTGCGAAGTTTACAAAGGGCACATATGGACTGGCTTGTTGGCCTGCCCACAGCGCGACGTTGTTAACGCCTGACATGCGAGATGAGCCAACGCCCATTGTGCCTTTTTCAGCAATCAGCATCACTTTCGCACTCGGATGCTGTTTTTGTAAGTCAGCAATCTCTTGCTGAGCTTCCGGTGTCATCATGCACTGGCCGTGAAGTTCGCGGTCTGAACGAGAGTGCGCCTGGTTACCGGGAGAAAGAAGGTCTGTGGAAATATCACCTTCGCCTGCGATGTAAGTGACAACATCGATTTTCTCGTCAATTTCTGGCAGCTTGGTGAAGAAGTCCGCGCGAGCGTAGCTGGCCAAGATGTCTTTAGCGATGGCATTGTCAGCCTTGAAGGCTGCCTCAAGACGTTGAGTATCTGCCTCGTACAGGAATACTTGTGTTTTTAGCACTTCAGCGGCAGGTTTTGCGATGGTGTCGTCATCGGATAACGCAAGGTCCAGCAGGACGGAAACGGAGGGGCCCCCTTTCATGTGAGACAACAATTCAAACGCAAACGTGGTAGAAATCTCCTCAACCGACGCCTGACCGAGAATGATTTCTTTCAGGAATTGCGCTTTCACACCAGCAGCACTCGTTGTACCCGGTAGGGTGTTGTAAGTGAAAAACTTTAGCGAGTCTTTTCGATGCTGGTTACCAGTATCTTTGATTTGGGCAATAATCTCTGATAGCAGCTCGGCATCATCAATTGGCTTTGGACTCAACCCCAGATCATTTTTTCGGGTCTCGATTTCATCCATGTATTGTGAATATAAGCTCATTCAATCCTCTCGTTTATTGTTGGTTACTCGCCCGGCTCCGGATCGCTTCAGGAGGCTGTCAATGAAGCTGTCAATGAAGCTATCAATGAAGTAAACCGATATTTGGCGCTGGGGTAAAGCCTAGCGTAACTAAGCTAAAAATCCAGTTGAATTGCGGCGCGTAGTCTACACTATTCACGGTATGATGTTAAGTTGGGCGGCCTGTCACAGGGGCAGAGAATGAGGTTACGTAATACAACGGGTAAGGCGCAGCGAAGCAGCGTAACTACTGGTGACGATTGCCAACAATTCTTTGGTGCTGCGCGACATAAATTATGTTGACATGAGTGTTGTATAGGCCAGTGACCGGGCTTTTGCCGTCCACAAACAAGGCGCGGCTTTGTATAATTTTACTCGAATACCGGAAAGTGTTCGCGCTTATCTCCAATAGCTTTGCGATAACTTTAGTAATCCAGTATCGGTTACCTCAGGTGCAGAATACTGGAGGAAAAACTTGATTTCGTCGCATTGCAAAAATAGTGAACAACGAGGCGATAAAGATGACCGAAACACAAATTAGTCAGGTTTTAACAAACGTGATCTAGCGTGGGGTGGTTGCGGGCTTCGTTCAGAGGTGCAGATCGCGGCATTTGATGAGACTGACTCTGGGTTTTGTGTCCTTAAAAGCTTGCTTGGGGTGTTGATATCGTTAGCACAGCAAGCGGATTGACGATGGCACATAGGTGTATCCCGACTCAAGCTTGTTATACCTCGGCGGCGAGTTTAAGGTCTCACGCCTTGCTTTTCTAAAAGTGCATCGGCCTTAGCCATTGAAAACACGTGCTGTACTTGACTATAATGCGCGCGCTTGGCAAGGACGAGTATTTTTCACGCACTCGTTGTCGCCAAAACATCGAAATGGTGGGCGTAGCTCAGTTGGTAGAGCTCCGGATTGTGATTCCGGCGGTCGGCGGTTCAAACCCGCTCGTCCACCCCATTTCTTTGCA
>CAJXBG010000100.1 GCA_913050215.1 uncultured Gammaproteobacteria bacterium | reverse complement strand
GGTGGAGTCGTCTTTTGCAACGCACGTAATTCGCATTTTTCAGTTTAAGCGAGCGTAGGAATTGACGCGCAATTGAACCCCTGATCGATCTTAAACTACGTTTCGTCGCACTTATCATTCTGTTTATCTTAACCCCACAGCAGGATTTTGGAGGTAATTTAGCCCGTTTGCGGCATGCTTATCATCGCCGATTAACGCGGGTGATACACCATTCGCTCGCTGAAAATACTCCCGAAAAAATGCTTTAAGTCAAAAAAAGCCTGAAAACACGCGTTTCTGACGCGAATATCACCTAACAATGGCCAAGTATTGAGCAACTCAGTGCGTCGATCCATGTTGCAATTCTTGCTATTTAATCTGCCCCCTTAAAAACACGTTGGGCGTCGTGTTTTAGAGCGTGCTCGCTACTTGTATTGCTTTTGCTCTGTCGGTATATTGCCGAGCCGTGAAAATCGATCTTCACGGAGAACTATCGAATTAAATGTTTTAGGGGAAAGTATGAATAGATTTAAACTGTCTACACTTGCGGGCGGTATTCTGTCTGCATGTATAGCGACGACAGGTTTCGCAGCAGAAGAGCTCGAAGAAGTTATCGTTACAGGTTCATTTATTAAGGGTACACCGATCGATTCGGAATCGCCGGTGACAATTTTGAAGCGAGATGATCTTGCTAAACAAGGCGCACCGAGCATCGTTGAAATTGTTCGACGACTCTCTGCAAGTTCTGGTGTTGATGGGGAATCAAACCAGTTCCAGTCTAACGCATCAGAAGGTGTGGCGAACGTAAACATTCGTGGTCTAGGGCCAGAGAGAACATTGGTTCTGATCAACGGCAAAAGACAAACACCAATTTCGGCACGCCTTCCCGGTGGCCGTTTTGTTGACGTTAATGCCATTCCAAAACTGGCGGTTGAACGTGCTGAGGTGCTGAAAGAGGGTGCGGCTGCAACTTACGGTTCCGATGCGATCGCTGGCGTTGTGAACTTTATCACTCGCGAGAGTTTTAATGGTCTTGAGTTTAGTGCGTCTCATCAGGAAATTGATGGCAGTGACGGGAATCAGGACTTTGGTGTTATCTTTGGTACTGCCGTGGGTGATATGCAGTGGGTAACTTCATTCGGTTATGAGACTCGCTCAGAACTGAGTCTGCGTGATATTGAAAACTCTCAGGTTAGTTTTGCGACAAACCCTGTAGGCGGGTTTTCGAGTATTGGTAATCCTGGTGTCTATTTCGACCCTGCAGATTCTCCAAGGACTTTTGGCGCATTGCCCGGACTTTCACCCAATGGCACAAAAGATCCTAACTGTGCACTTCTGGGTGGTGTCAACAACAGCTTGTTCTGCCGGTTTAGATATACGGACTTCGATAATGCAATCGAAGAAGAAGAGCGATACCAGCTGTTCTCTGAAATCAACGGAGAGATTTCAGATGGCGTGAATATCCACGCTGAATTTCTCTATGCAAAAGTTGATGTGCCCGAGTGGAAAACATCTCCTTCTTACCCGCCACAGGCGTTGTTCGGGGACATTCAATATGTACCTAACACGCACCCGGGTTTGATTGATATGGCTTCAAAGCACCCGGAATTTAACAAGTACCTCGTGCCTACAATCACGGTGCCAGACGATCCCGCAACGCCAGAGGATGAGAGCGTGTCGACTAGCGGTACTGGTGCAACGTTTTATGGTCGTCTGCTTGGTGTTGGTGCAGCGGCCGGTCGTCAGGCAAAACGTGAATACGATACTTACAGAATCGCTGGTACCATCGACGGTGAATTTGATAATGGTATCGGTTGGGACTTTGGTGTCAGCTGGTCTAGAAATGAAGGCGAGCTCGAAGGTGTTGACGCTCAAATCGGGAAAACCAAATTGGCTTTCCTTGGATTTGGTGGTGAAAGCTGCGGCGCGACACTGGATACAACCGGTGCACTCGTACAAAACGGAGCAGTAGCTGGCGCCGGAGGCTGTCTTTACTACAACCCATTCTCCAACGCGATCCAGACTTCAAACGCGCAAGCAACGCTTGGTGTAACCAATCCTGATTACAACCCAGCGGTTGCCAACAGTGCAGAAGTAATGGCTTACCTCGACGACACATCTTTGACCAAGACGCAATCTGAACTATTGGTTCTAGACGCTGTTTTCCAGGGTGATCTGTTCGACGGTGAAGCTGCATGGGCTGCTGGTTATCAGTATAGAGATCTTTCAATCGAGTCAGAACTTGATGACCTGATTAACCTGAATATCAACCCGTGTCCTTTTGTTGGTCAGACTAATTGTGATTCAGAAACAGGACTTCGTAGCTTCCTGAGTGGATCTCGCCCCGTTAATGATTCACAGGACGTGCACTCTTTGTTCTTCGAAACAGCGATGGATGTGAGTGAAAATCTTGACCTTCAGCTAGCTGTTCGTTACGAAGATTACGGTGAGTCCGATACTTTCGATCCGAAATTGGCTGCGCGATATCAGGTGTCTGATTGGCTGACGCTGCGTGGTTCTGTACAGACCACTTTCCGTGGGCCGGATGTTGATGCATTGAGCCCAAACCGGGTGACAGCATTGTCATATGTTGGGCCGACTGCTGCGTTTAAAGCGATTGACGCGATCGGAAATCCTAATGTCAAACCTGAAGAAGCGTTCACTTACAATTTAGGCGCTGTGATGAATTTCACTGACGACCTGACGGTGACTGTAGATTACTGGAGTTATGACTTCGATAACCCCGTAATCGTAGAAGACTTCAATGCGCTTGTGAGCGCCTATTCCGCCGGTGGCGCTGCTAAGGCAGCAGTACAGGATCAGATTTTCTGTACCGGTGCTGGCAATGATGGAAGCTGTGCTGCCTCAGGTATCGAAAGAATTGAAGTTCAGACAGTGAATGGCGCGGCGATTAAAACGTCGGGCGTTGACGTGTTCGTCAATTACTTCCTTGAAACATCAGTGGGTATGTTTGCGTTTGGTGCGGACTTGAGTCATACCGTCGAATTCAAACAGGACGAATACGTTAAAGGTGGCACGGTAGTTGCCGCTGCCTATGACGCTGCTGGTTCACTCAATGCTGGGCGGGGCGCGCGACCTCTGCCAGATTTGAAGGGCAGATTTTTTGGTGAGTACACTTTGGAAAATCATAACTTCTTACTCTATGCGAACCATTCATCCGAATATGATGACGATCGGAACGCTGGAATCACAATTGATTCTCAGACGACCTTCGACTTTCACTATCGTTTGACGATGTTTGATGAAACAGCTGCTTTGACGTTCTCTGCGATTAACTTCACAGATGAAACTGCACCAGCTGCACGGGTTGACCTTGGTTATGATGCCTATACCCATAACGCCTTTGGCGCTATGTACAAAGTGGGTATTGAGTATCGACTCGGTATGGACTGATTCAGCCAGTTAGTCTTGTAAGATCGAAACGCCGCTTTTTAGCGGCGTTTTTTTTGGGGTAATTTTTACTGAAAAATTTGTGCCGCATATCGCTTAGTAAAATGCTTTAGCAGGTGAGAATATCTACTCGAGTGGTTGGGCGCTTGTTTCCTCAGTGAGCGGCGAGTCAAAGGCTTTTAGTAGATGAGTAGCAGTGACCTCGCTGGTCTTGTACCATCGAGTATCGACGAATTTCAATGAGGGAAAGTTATGGGCGTTGCAGATGTTGTTTCGGTGCTGTCAGAAGTGCCAACACTACTCAAGTTAAAAAAAGGCATGGTTCCACGTCCAGCTTCTGTTGCGGATTGTTTTGGCGCGCGGGTCGAAGCCAATGCCAAAATCTTCGGTCATCGCACGGCGATCCGCTTTGAAGGTCAAGAGGTCACTTGGGCCGAATTTAATGCATTGGCCAATCAATATGCGCACTACATTTCCAGCCAAGGCGTCGAGAGAGGTGATACGGTCAGTGTGATCATGGAGAATCGCATTGAGTTTTTAGCCTTGCTGGTTGGTCTGAATAAAATCGGTGTGACCGCAGGTCTGATCAATACCAACTTAACGGGTAAGCCGTTGATGCATTGCATCACGGTCACTCAGTCCAAAAAGTGCATTTTCGGCAGTGAAATTTCAGGCGCGCTAAATGAAGTCAAAGCGGATCTTGAATTGACCGAGGGAGAAGATTATTTCGAAGTGCCCGCATTGGGGCAGGAGCCTACCACCAATTGGGCGAAAAATTTGAGTGCCGGCGCACAAGAGGCCAGTGAGGAAGATCCAGAGGGGACGGGCCAAACCACTTTAGGCGAAGTCGCGCTGTATATTTTTACCTCTGGCACCACCGGTCTACCAAAGGCGGCAGTGCTATCGAATCGTCGCTACTTAACCTCTGCCGATATGGCGGCCAAAGCTGGGTTTAAGTGCTCAGAACAGGACCGTATGTATATTTGCTTACCCTTGTATCACGGTACGGGTCTAATGGTTGGCGCTGGTGCTGCCATGGTGTCAGGTGCGAGCATGTTCATCCGCCGAAAATTCTCTGCCTCTAACTTCTTGCAGGAGGTCAGGGACGAGGGTTGCACCTTGCTCGTCTACATTGGGGAGTTATGTCGCTATTTGTCGAACACAGAAGCCAAATCTGATGATCATAAAAACCCACTACGTTCGATGATGGGTAATGGTTTGAGGCCTGACGTATGGACTGGATTTAAGCAACGATTCGGTATCAAGCGGGTCGCAGAATTCTATGGTTCATCTGAGGGCAACGTGGCCTTCGCTAACTTGATGAACCGAGACTGCACGGTGGGAATGACGTCAAGTGAGGTCGCTTTGGTCCGTTACGATGTCGATAACGATGAGATCGTTCGTGACAGTGCCGGTCGGTGTCAGTTGGTGGCAGAGGGCGAGCCAGGGTTGTTGCTGGGCAAAATCACCGAAGATACAGTGTTCGAGGGATACACCGACCCAGAAGCCACGGAGAAAAAAATCGTGCGTGATGCTTTAGAAACCGGCGACGCTTGGTTCAACTCCGGCGATTTGATGCAAACCATCGACGTTGGTTTTAGTTTGGGCTATCCGCATTACCAGTTTGTGGATCGAGTCGGCGACACCTTTCGTTGGAAATCAGAGAATGTCTCAACCAACGAAGTGGGTGAAATTATTAACGGCTTTGAGCAGGTTAAGTTTTGCAATGTCTATGGCGTGGAAATACCGGGTGCCGATGGGCGTGCCGGTATGGCGGCCATTACCTTAGCCGATGGGGTGCCAACACTTAATCTTGAGGCGTTTTCGGCGTACCTGCGAACTGAGTTGCCGGGATATGCCGTACCGGTTTTTGTTCGAATCCAGCCTGATATCGATGTAACGGGCACTTTTAAAATGGTCAAAGGCGATTTGCGTAAGCAAGCCTATGACATTCGACAGTTCGATGATCCAGTTTATGGTTTACTACCAGGTAATACCGAGTACCAAGCGCTCGATGTCGAAAAGCTAGAAACCGTTGAAGGTGGCCAAGCTGGATTTTAGCCGCGGCTAGCCTGCCTAATGCAGAAGATAAAGCCTTCTTATAGGGCGAGCGGAAGCTAGATCGAGCTGTCTTCGAGTAGATTTTTGTCATTTAACGGAGAGATTCATGCCTGTAGACAAGCGTGCTAAATCGATGATCGTCGCAGCTCAGCCAGAAGCTTCGGAAGCCGGCGCACAGGTACTCGCGCGCGGTGGCAACGCAATCGACGCAGCGATGACTGCTGCGCTCGTGCAAGGCGTAGTTGATCCGCAGATGTGCGGCATTGCGGGCTTTGGCTCCTGTCAAATCTATATGCCTAAGCGCGGCATTCACACATGTATCGACTTCCATGGTAAGACACCGCTCGCCGCTAAGCCTGACATGTGGGCCGACTTAGTCGAAGGAGAAACGCGCGATGGCTTTGGTTTTGTGCTCAAGGGCAATGCGAATGACCTTGGCTACCAGGCCGTCACGGCACCTGGCAGCCTGAAGGCTTACCATGAAGCGGTGAGCGAGTTTGGCACCTTCGACTGGTCAGACATTTGCGCACCGGCCATCGCCGATGCCAAAGTCGGCTTTGTGGTGCGTCCGCATGTTTATTACTGGTGGACCTCGGGCAGTGATTTCGGGCGTGTCAATGTAACTGACCGCTTGCGGTTTTCGAAGACCGGCGCGAAAGCCTATTTCCGCGAAGACGGTTCGGTAAAGCGTGTGGGTGACCGTGTCGTGAACCCGGACCTTGCGACCACGCTGGAACGAATTGCAGAGTATGGCCCGGACATTTTCTATAGTGGCGAGATTGCCGAACAAATTGCAGCGGACTTCGCCAGCCATGGCGGCTTGCTTACCCTAGCGGACCTGAAGGGTTATGCGACCCGGCGCATCGACCCAATTGCATTCGACTACCGGGGCTATTCACTGACCACCAACCATCCGCCCGGCGGCGGCATCATGGTCACGCAAATGCTCAACACATTGGAACATTTTGACTTGGTGGAGCTCGGCCATAACTCCGCAGAGTACATCCGTGTTGTCAGCGAAGCGATGAAGGCAGCGACCGCGGACAAGGATGCTCATGTCGGCGATCCGGCCTTTCACAGCGTGCCGCTAGAGCGTCTGACTTCAAAAGCCTATGCAGCGCAACTGGCGCAAAAGATCAATCGAGGCGAGCGCTTCCATGTCGACCGTATCGGCATGCCAGAACCCAAACACACGACACACGTGGCAGTGATCGATGGCGAAGGCAATGCTGTCACGATGACCCATTCACTCGGCATGCCCTCGGGCGTCATCACTGATGGGCTCGGCTTCATGTACAACGGTTGTATGGCGGTATTTGACCCGCGTCCCGGACGGGCCGGCTCGATCGCGCCGGGAAAAGCGCGGTTCAGCTCGTTATGCCCAACGCTCGCGTTCAAAGATGGGCAGCTGCGGCTTGCGATCGGCGCACCAGGTGGTACGCAGATTGCCATGGGTGTGACGCAAGCGCTTATCAATGTCATCGATCACGATATGAGCATGACCGAAGCGGTAAGCGCACCGCGTTTTTCTTCAACAAGCAATCTTATTGATGTCACCAATCGCATCCCGCGCTATGTCCAAGCTGAACTGGAAGCCGAGGGCTATCAGGTGTTCCGCAAACCGAATACGTTCGATATCGCCGCAGTACACGGCATCCGCGTGACCGAAGAAGGTTGGCTCGATGGCGGCGCCGACCCGGGGCACGACGGCGTCGCTATCGGCGTTTGAAGCCATTGGTCGCTTGAGCCGTGGCTTAACCCCGTATCTTCCATGTGCGGTTTTTGCCAATTTTTAGTCCGCTCTCTCAAAGAGAATTGCCCTCCAAGCACTTGTTTCAGTGATTTAGATAAGAGGTACTGCTAATTTCGCGAGTCTTAAGCTATGGTTAGGTGCTACAAAAAAATAATAGGGTTCACCTAACCCACAGCGGAGGAAACGAAAATGACGAAAGCTTCAGATCTATTTATTGAGTGCCTTGAGGCGGAAGGATGTGAATACGTTTTCGGTATTCCTGGAGAAGAGAATCTCGATTTTCTGGACAGCCTTAGTCGGTCAAAAAAAATCAAATTAGTACTTACCCGGCATGAACAGGGCGCGGGCTTTATGGCCTCTGTCTACGGACGTTTAACAGGTAAGACCGGAGTCTGTGTTTCGACGCTTGGTCCTGGTGCGACCAACTTCACGACAGCTGCAGCTTACGCTCAGCTCGGCGGCATGCCCATGATGATGATCACAGGTCAAAAACCTGTGAAAAAATCCAAACAAGGCCGGTTCCAAATTCTGGATGTGGTCGAGATGATGAAGCCGATTACTAAATACGCGGTGACATTGGTTGCGGGCGATAACATTCCGTCACGCGTTCGCGAGGCCTATCGAGTTGCCGAGGAAGAAAAGCCTGGTGCTGTGCATATTGAACTACCGGAAGATATTGCTGATGAACAAACGGACGAGCGTCCTATCCCCGCTTCGTCTGCGCGAAGACCTGTCGCTGAAACCAAAGCCATCGCCTTGGCGCTCGAGAAACTGCACAACGCAAAATCGCCGATCATTATTATCGGTGCTGGCGGTAATCGTAAAATGACATCGAAGATGCTGACCGAGTTTATCGATAAAACGGGTATTCCATTTGTCACCACGCAACTTGGTAAAGGTGTGGTTGACGAACGACATCCATTGTTTATGGGTTGTGCTGCGCTGTCAGCAGATGATTATGTGCACCGAGCCATCGAGTCCTCCGATCTGATCCTTAATATTGGTCATGATGTGATTGAAAAGCCGCCGTTCTTTATGAAAGCCGGTGGCGCAGAAGTTATTCACATTTCCTACAATACTGCTGAGGTAGACCCGGTTTACTTCCCTCAAGTTGAGGTGATTGGTGACGTTGGTAATGCAGTTTGGCAAATGAAGAACGACGTTAAAACTAGCGAAGAAGCTGACTGGGACTTTAGCCGCATGATGGCAGTGCGTGAATATCATGACGCCAACATTCTTGAAGGTTCAGACGACGCGCGCTTCCCTTGTTATCCGCAGCATGTGGTCAAACTGGTGCGTGATGCGCTGCCGGACGATGGCATGATTTGTTTGGACAACGGCGTATACAAAATTTGGTTTGCCCGCAACTATCGCGCTCACCAGCCCAACACTGTGCTGCTGGATAACGCCCTGGCAACCATGGGAGCGGGTCTGCCATCTGCTATGGCTGCGCATATGGTCTATCCCGATCGTAAGGTGATGGCGATCTGCGGTGACGGTGGATTTATGATGAATTCTCAGGAACTGGAGACTGCCGTACGTGAGAAGATGAATATTGCGGTATTAATCCTTAACGACAATTCCTATGGCATGATTCGATGGAAACAAGCCAACATGGGTTTTGATGATTGGGGGCTACAGTACGGCAACCCCGATTTTGTTAAGTACGTTGAGTCATACGGTGGTATTGGGCATCGGGTAGAATCTGCTGAGGCATTACCTGGCATCCTTGAGACTGCGCTTTCGACGCCGGGCGTACACTTGATTGATTGCCCCGTGGACTATGTCGACAACGACCAGATACTCAATGTTGACATCAAAAAACACTCAGCGTCTATCTAACGATGCTGAGATCATGGGGGGCTTAAGGGCCCCTCATCTAAGTTTATATTTTGCGCATAAAAATTTCGGAGAGCTTCTATGTCCACGCTTCAGGCCAAATACCCATACTATTTAAACAACAAAGCTGTATTCGCCAACGAGGCCCTTGAGGTCACTGACAAATACACAGGTGAAGTTGCCACGCGTTGCGCATTGGCCGACGCCGCGGCGATAGATGAGGGTATCGCGGGTGCAGTTAGAGCTACCGAACCTATGGCAAAAATGCCATCCTACGAGAAGAAGGCCGTCCTTGAGCATTGCGTGACCCGTTTTAAAGAACGCTTCGACGAGCTAGCTATGGCGCTTTGCATCGAAGCGGGTAAGCCAATCAACGATGCCGAAGGTGAGGTGACGCGTTTAATCGACACTTTTCAGATTGCTGCCGAAGAGTCGACTCGTATGCATGGTGAATTGCAAGCATTAGATATTTCGCCTCGTGCAAAAGGTTACCAGGGAATGTGGAAGCGCGTGCCTATTGGCCCATGCTCTTTCATTTCGCCCTTTAACTTTCCGCTCAACCTTGCTGCGCACAAGATTGCTCCTGCGCTAGCAGTAGGTTGTCCGTTTGTAATGAAACCCGCCTCTCGCACGCCGCTAGGAGCGATCATCATGGGAGAGGTGTTAGCAGAAACGGATTTGCCGGAAGGCGCGTTTTCTATCCTTGCGTGTTCTCGTGATGGCGCTGATTTGTTCACCGTCGACGACCGACTAAAGTTGCTTTCGTTTACGGGTTCACCCGGTGTGGGTTGGGATTTGAAAGCACGTTGCGGTAAGAAAAAGGTGGTACTAGAGCTGGGTGGCAATGCTGCAGTTGTCGTTGATGCTGATACAAAAGATCTAGATGATGCCGTCAACAGAATTATATTTGGCGCTTTCTATCAGTCCGGTCAATCGTGTATCGGTGTCCAGCGCATTATGATTCATGAAGACATCTACGATGTCATGAAAGCCAAGTTAGTAGCTAAAACGGCCACGTTGATAAAGGGTGATCCGAAACAACGCGAAACTTTTATTGGACCAATGATTTCGGAAAGCGAGGCCACCCGACTACACGGCTGGATTGATGCTGCCGCCGCCGCTGGAGGTACGATACTTTGCGGAGGCACGCGCGATGGCGCAATGTTAGACGCCACGCTTATGGAAAATGTGCCGCTAAACCAGGACTTGTGCGTAGAAGAAGCATTTGGTCCCGCGGCAGTTTTGCAAAAGTTCTCTAGCTGGGATGATGCCATATCGATGGTTAATGACAGCAAATTTGGTTTGCAAGCAGGTATCTTTACCCGAGACTTCTACAAAGTGCAGCAAGCCTGGGATGAAATGGAAGTGGGCGGTGTTGTTGTTGGCGACGTACCTTCTTACCGGGTTGATAATATGCCCTACGGCGGTGTTAAAGATTCTGGCATCGGCAGAGAAGGTATTGTGTTTGCGATGGAAGACATGACTGAAATACGCAATTTGGTGATTCGCACGCCACCGGAATAGTCTGCCGGCGATTTTCGGCGGCGCGGGCTACATATTTTCTCGGCACCTCTCGCTTACTACCCACTTACTGATCGCGTGCTGCCTTGGTCGCTTCTAGACTGTGCGCCCCAGTAAAAATGCTAGGTAAGGCAACAGTGAGATAAGATCAGCGATAACGTCTATCTAAACTTCATAGGCGCCACAGCTGACTGTCTTGCAACGGCTATGACTGAAGCCGTGTGCATCACTGCCATTTATTCAAAACATGCCAATCAAACCAGGCGCCTGCCATCGCATTATTCAATTAAATCGTTCATCGACACAGAGAGATCGTACCGCTCTTTTGCAATGCGCATGATATTGTCTGCAAACTGGGGATGATCACGTAGAATACGCCCGAACACAGATTTGCTAAGCGTGAACAAATCGCAAGAGGTTTTGGCTTTCACTGTCGCAGTTCGCTCTGTCGACATGAGTAGACCGATCTCACCGAAGAAATTGCCTTCCTTCAACTCGCTTACCACCTGATCTTTGTCATCAAACACTTGTACTTCACCGCGACAGATAAAATACATTTCCTCGGTTGTGTCGCCCTTTTGAATAATCACGTCATCGGCTTCTTTGCTAATCGATTGCATGGCAAGAATAACGGCATTGAGCAGCAATCGGTCAGCGTCTTTGAACATCGGTAACTCTTCAAGCACGTCCGGCGTGACAACTTCAAACCATCTTCGACCATCTTTTTCTAATAATTCGTAGGCAGATTTTGGGCCCCAAGAATTACGTGCGTAGTTCGGAAAATCGTTTGCCGGGGTCTTTGACCAGTAGTCTAATAATGGCTGAGCAATGCGCCAAGCAGCTTCAACTAAATCGCCACGAGAGAATAATGTTGCGTCACCTCTTGAACAGGCATAGATCATCACTTCGTAACCCGTGTATCTCGAAGCGTTGAAAGCGTCGCCATAATCAAATGCCATGTCGACGCTTTGTAATTGAACGGTAGGGCCGGGTGTTTTCGCCTGAAACAATAGTTCGATACCCTGATAGGGCTGGATATGAAAGACCAGTTTATTCGACGTTAACCGCGTTATTTCTGTGCCTTTGAACATGCCTTCGGGTGGTTTTTTGAATTCGATGATGATTTCGGTGCCGCGCTTCCAAAGCGCTTTTCCTGAGCGAAGATAAACGGGCACACCTTGCCAGCGAAGATTATCGATCTGAAATTTCGCCGCCGCGTAGGTCTCAGTTTTAGATTCAGGATTGACATCTTGTTCGCCGCGATAACCGGGTTGATCAATGTTTCCTTCATTGTCAAAAGCGGGGCCGTACTGGCCACGTACGACATTCTCTGCGACGCCCGCTTCATCATAAATACGAACTGAGTCCAAAACCTTCGCCTTCTCGTTACGTATGGCATCAGCGTCGAAGGAGCTTGGAGGCTCCATGCAAATATAAGATAGCATTTGGAACATATGATTCTGCATCATGTCTCGAAGCACACCGGAATGATCGTAGTAGCCGCCTCTACCTTTTACATCAACAGATTCACAAACGTTGAACTGGATATTGTCGATATGATGTTTGTTCCAAAGTGGTTCGAACATGCCGTTGGAAAAGCGAAATGCGAGCAGATTCTGAACGGTTTCTTTCCCTAAGTAGTGGTCTACTCGATAGATTTGGTCTTCGCGCCAGTACTTTAAAATTTCTGCATTCAAATCCAAGGCAGATTGCAGATCAGTACCAAAAGGCTTTTCAACGATGATACGTTTCCAGCCTTCGCCGTCTTGAAAGCCAGCTTTGTGGAGGTTTTCGCAAAGCGCGCCAAAGAACCGTGGTGCCATGGCGAAGTAGAACAATACGTTGCCGCCAGCCTGATATTTCTCGTCAAGTTTGGCTACCGTTTCTCTGAGCTTGCTAAACCCCTCAGGGTCAATATTGGCGGGCTCGAAATAAAATCGCGAAAGCAGTTCCTCGCATGCAGTTTCGTCGAATTCATTTCTCGTATGAAAGGCGCGCAAACCATTGTCTTCGCTTGCCATGCTTTGTCGAAACGCATCGTTGCTAATCTCACTGCGGCCAGTACCCAGAACGGCAAAGTTTGGCGACAGAAGTGCATCACAGGTTAAGTTATATAATGAAGGTACCAGTAATCGTTTGGTGAGGTCGCCCGAGGCACCGAAGATCACCATGACGCAGGGTTCGCTCAATGGGTTGTTAAGGGTTGAAGTGGGATTATTAGACAATCGATGCCCCTTGGAAATTGCAAAAGACCGATCATTAGGTAATTTGATTCTAGAGTAAAGCGCACGCGTCGAATTAGATACATTTAGTAAAATTTGCGAGCCGAGTCGGTTTTAGTCGTGCTTAATGTTCGAGTGCCGATTATCTCAATCTGGTGTCGAAGCTATTGGTGTCGGTAGCGGAAAAGTAGCAAGCGGCAGCCGAGCACGTCACCACAAGCGACATTGTTGAACAGTTAGTAGCAAGACACGTTTGGAAGTCAAGATGGTGCCTACAGTGAAATGAAAAAACGCGCGTTCAATTCGTTCAATCTCGTGTTAAGAAAATTACCAAGTTCAGTTAGATGGCGACAGGCGATCGGTTAAATAAATTCGACGAACGATATTTTGGGCATTATCTTTTGCAATCCACCTTCGGCCCCTGCGCTCATATATATAGAGGCACGGGGTAGGTTTTAAGATTTACATCAAGTGCTTTTAGAGATTAGCAGCTGGCAAAGCCCCTACCTATTCCCATATAAAATGTAAGGATTCTATGGGTTCGTGCGATTGGTTGCTGGCTCTGGGCCATGACCACCAAACAACGTGGTAACCGCTCAAGCACAGTTTCTCTGGCTCTTAGAGGATGGTGCGTCAAACAAGCCGTGGGTCTAGTTTGAATACTCTAAAATCGACGACAACAACGTCACTGGCTAGTGTCACACCGTTCGTCCGGAAACTATTAATTCGATAAATATCGATTAAAGTCATGCTATTGTTGGTCGATCACTACAGTACCCACCAAAATTTTAGGAGTAGAAATGTTCGCCGCATTCAAAGAAGGCATGAAAAACAACAGTCATTTCGCTCGACCATCGATCTGGATGGCAGCATTACTAATCGTCGGTTGTTCCGACACAAAGACCGAAACCGTTGAAGTTCCCGTTCCCGGTGCAACTGTAACAACGACAGTTGTCGAGACGGTGACAGTGGAAGTGGAGACGACATCCTTGGATTTTGGCGAGGCGACAGTGGCCGGAAGCGTGCAGTTCACGCTGACGACCCCTCCTACCATCGGTGCGGATGTTGACACAAACACAACAGATGGTGACAACGATACTCCCGAGACGGCTCAAGCTGTCCAAGCTGGAACAAGTGTGTCCGGTTACTCATCTGAAGCGGATTCGCAGGATTGGTATGCGTTCACTGGTGCATCAGGTCAGAGTGTTCTCCTGACAATAAATGGAGACGGAGCAGCGGATGATCTGGATCTCCAGCTGTTTAGAGAGGGAGCAGACGGCCTAGAGTTCGTCGATGGCTCTTTCAGCGTCACTAACGTAGAGAGTGTCTCAGTCAGTGAAGCAGGCGATTACTTCCTGCAAGTTGTAGACTTCCAAGGCGAAGCTGGTTACCTACTATCAATAGAAGATGAAGGATCTCAGT
>CAJXBG010000099.1 GCA_913050215.1 uncultured Gammaproteobacteria bacterium | reverse complement strand
TGTGGCGCGAAGTGCAAAGCAGGTTAGCGAATAAAATCGGTCCAGCGCAACACGTGCAGTTCAAAGAAACTCTTCAGACACTCACATCGTCCGCGACGACGGCTTGAAACAATAATAAAGGAGATCATGATGTCGAAAGAAACACGCTATTCAGTTTGTACGGTTTGCGATATTGGTTGCCAGTTAAGGACCGAGGCAAAGGATGGCAAAGTGACCCGTGTGATTGCCCACGATAACCCAATGTTAGCCAAAAACATTTGTTTTAAAGGTGTTGCCGTACCGCAGATACATAACCATAAAGAGCGGATTAAAGTGCCCCTGAAGCGAGTTGGCGAACGCGGTGAAGATAAATGGGAAGAAATCTCCTATGAACAGGCGATGGACGAAATCGCAGAAAAGCTAAAGGTACTTGTTGACGAGCATGGCCCCGAGACGCTCGCTGTATCAACGTCGGGATGGAACACACAAACCACGCACAGTACGGATCGGCGGTTTATGAATCTGCTTGGCTCACCAAACTGGATTAGCGGTGTATCTCTGTGCGCGGGTAATACAGCGGCGGTTAATCGACTAACTTACGGCTGGTACCCGATGGCGGACTATGGCAATACTAACTGTATTGTTTTATTTGGCCATAATCCGAGAAAGCATTCATGGACACCAATTTTTAACGCCATTAACGCAGCCAAAGATCGTGGTGCGAAAGTCATTGTATTGGACCCGCGTATTTCTGATCAGGCGGAGACGGCGGATCTGCACCTGCGTTTGAAAGCCGGCACAGATGCTGCGATGTGCCTGGGTTGGTTAAAAGTGATATTTGACGAAGAACTTTACGACAAGGAATTTGTCAGTGACTGGTGTGTCGGTTTCGAAGAACTTCGCCAGCGAGTGGACGAGTACCCGCTTGAGAGGGTGGAAAAAATCACCGGTGTAGACAAGGCATTAATTGCAGAGGCTGCTCGAATGTATGCGACTGCAGACGGTGCTTCGATACCATGGACACCAATTACCGATCAGCAGATCTCATCGACATCAGCGATTCGTCTCCATTCCATTTTGCGCGCAGTAACAGGCAATCTTGACGTTGTTGGCGGTGATACCCTGGGAGGGTTTAACCCTTCTTATATACCTGAATCAGAGCTTGGCCTGCATGAGGTTTTGTCTCCTGAGCAGAAAGCAAAACAAATGGGTTATGACGATCATCCGGTGTATACGTATCGGGTCGCTGAAATGCTAAAGGAGCCAACAGAAAAGGTCTGGGGATTTCCCTACGCAGATATTGTAATGGGTTGTCATATGGCGAACCCCACCAACGTATTTCGAGCGATGAAAACGGAGCAGCCATATCCCATCAAGGCTTTTATTGTGCTGGGTAACAATGCGCTGTTGAGCTACCCCAATCAACACCAAATTTTGGAAGCGATGATGAACCAGGAGTTAATCGTCGCGCATGAGCTCTTTATGACGCCAACCGCGATGCTCGCGGATTATATTTTGCCGGGAGACGTTTTCACCGAGCGAAATCATGTGGCCGACAGTTGGAGTTGGACTACCAGGCTGACACTGTCGCAAAAAGTGGTTGAACCGCCAGAGCAGGCTTCCAGTACGTATCAGTTCTGGCACGACCTTGCGGTACGTTTCGGTTTTGGCAATGAGTTTCCGTGGCAGAGTATTGAAGAGGTGTTAGACCATCGCCTTGCGCGCTCAGGCAGAACATTCAGGGAGTTTGAAGAACAAGGTTTCATGGAAATGCCGATACCTGAATATCGGAAATATCGAAAGACTGGCTTCGCGACGCCCTCCGGCAAGGTGGAGCTATACTCGTCAATCCTGGAAGAACTAGGGTTTGATCCGTTGCCTTATTATAGAGAAGGTCCTGCCACATCGCCCGAATATCCATATATGGTTTTTACGGGGGTCAGGGAAGATCCGTTTTTCCAAACGGGTCAGCGAAACGTGAAGGAACTGAGAGATCGTTGCCCTGCGCCGAGCGTGTTTATCCACCCTGAAGATGCAACAAGAGACGGCTTAAACGACGGTGACTGGATTAGTCTCGAAACGCCCCATGGCAAGGTTTCAGCGCAGTTATCGGTGCAATCATCCATGAAGCAAGGTCATTTGCGCGTTCCGCACGGTTGGTGGTACCCGGAAATGCGTGGTCAGGAAAGCCTCGCTGGTGCCTTTCTGTCGAGTGATGCTGTGCTTTGTTCAGACGACGATGAATTTCTTGATTATGAGCAGGGGATCCCACATTTTAAGGGCTTCCCCGGCAAGGTTGTCAAAACTGAAAAACCTGAACATCTGCAAGCAGCCTCATGACACAGCGCACAGCATGGCAGCATCGACGCGTAGAGATAAAATCAAAGTTAATGACTTGGGTCGCGAACAGGGTTTTCTCGTTCAAAGAAAATGGTGTTGATGGTTGGTTGAAGCGCCGGATGTTAAAACCAGCGCAAAAACCTAATCCGTCAAGTGGGCCTTCAGGCGTGCGCCAAGATCGTTGACGAGGTCTTTACTTGCGTTCTCGTTGACGAGATTCACAAGTTCTCCGGGATCGTTATTCATGTTGAATAGCTCACAGGGAGTCTCGTCTTTTAAGTTCATGGTCAAGCGGTGGCTGGCGTTACGCATACCTGCAAAATTCCCAATTCTTGAAAAGAGGAATTCCCGACCTTCAATAGGCTTTTCAACGGCAGCAAGCACAGATTGCCCATGGCAGCCTTCAGGTGGTTCTGCACCACCAATGTCCGCCAAAGTTGCGGTAACATCGGTCAGTTCTACCAGCGCGTCCTCCGTGCGTGCTGGCGCACCGCCGGGTGGCCGAATAATCAACGGCACCTGAACCGCACCATTATAGAAATTCATCTTGGCCCAGAGTTTGTGCTCTCCGAGCATTTCACCGTGGTCGCTGGTGTAAACAATCCATGTATTGTCGAGTTGTCCCAATTCCTTCAGCGTGGCTAAGACTTCCCCGATTTTCTGGTCGACCAGCGAGACCATGCCGAGGTACTGCCGGATACCCGCTTCAACAAAGTCATGGTCCATCATTTGCGTTTGGGAGTGGTTCGATAAAACAGCGAGATATTTCTCCCAACCTGGCGTTGTTGCCTCAGGAGGGTCGAGTGGTGGAACATCAATGTTTGCATTCGCGTAGTATTCAGACCATACCGGGTCTGCTATCAGCGGAACGTGGGGTTGCACAAAAGCGAGTTTGAGCATAAATGGTTTATCCGTAGACCGCTGTCTTAACCACTGGTCTGTTTGATCGGCGAGAAAACTACTCAGGTCAAGTTCCTGTGGCAGTACACTGGTCTGCCCTCGCCAGTGCTCAGGGGTGAGTCTGAATGCACTTTTGATCTGGGCACGGTAGTCATCAAGTCTGCCGTGTTGCGCGAGATATTCAGTGTATGGTGTCGTCAGACGAGAAGAAGCGTGGAGATATTTGTCGTACTCTTCCAGCACATAGTCCCAACCAAAAGACTGCACAAAACCCTCCTGTGAGCGCATGTCTATTTTGCCCCCATCCTTGGGTGGTTGGTAAGACTCGTGGTAATGAGTCTTGCCGATAGTGGCGGTCTCATAACCAGCACCCTGTAATTGTTTCATCACCGTAGGCCAATCAGGATTGAACCCGCCATCATTTGAAATCACGTCAAGCTCGTGCGGGTATCGCCCGGTGATCACGCTTGCACGGGAAGGTTGGCAAATTGGGCTTTGGCACCAGGTTTTGGTGAAGCGAACCCCTTCATCGGCGATTGCGTCGAGGTGAGGTGTCTGGACAATCGGATGTCCGGCACAACCCATAATGTTGTGTCGGTGCTGGTCCGCAAAGATAAAAAGGATATTAGGCTTCATTTTTTGATACCGATTCTAGATGCTTGCTGTACTAGAGCACACATTAGTAGGCGAGTTCAATCGTTACAATATTTCGCAAACACTGTTCTGTTTGCGCCAGGCGCGAACCAGCACTCTGGCGTATCTGCTGCCAAACAACTTGGCACTGCGTGCGCCCACGGTCTCTTAAGACCATCGAGGTTGATCGTCATGGTGCTGATAAAAACATCGTATCAGGTCTCCCTCATTTAGAGGCTATTCGAGAGCGGTTTTCTGGGCTGCTGGATAAATGGAAAATTCATCGTAAACCAGTTACATTGCGCGATTGATTGACAGAGCCCTGGTGATATGAAGAACAACGAAACAGCAAGCGCGTTTGATGCGTTAGTGCGGGAAAGGCGTTCAATTCGCGGTTTTCTCGATAAGCAAGTGCCAGAAGAAACGCTAAAGCAGATATTTGACACCGCGCGTTGGACACCCTCGGGTACCAATGTCCAGCCCTGGGAAGTCTGCGTCGCTTCTGGCAACACCCTCGAGCAAATCCGTCAGGGATATATCAGCGGGTTCGATGAGGGTGTCAAAGTAGTAACGGATCATCAGGCTGATGGCCGCACGGGTGCGCCTTGGAAAGAGAGAAAGCGAAGTTGCGCGCGGGCACTGTATCAGTCAATGGATATTGAATGGGAAGACAAAGTCGGGCGAGGCTATGCAGCCAGGCGCAACTATGAGTTTTTCGATGCGCCCCATGCTGTATTTTTGGGGATACATGATGTTTTTGGCACCCAGAGCGCTTGTGATGTTGGGATGTATGCACAAACTTTGATGCTAGCAATGACGAGTCACGGTTTGGCTTCCTGCGCTCAGGGAACCTTAAGAAACTATCCTGATCTTGTGCGCGAGGTGTTTGGTCTTGACCCTGAAATCAAAATTCTGTTTGGTATCAGTTTCGGTTACGAGGACCAGGCAGCCAAGGTCAACACCGCCCGTACCGATCGTGCACCGCTGGAAGAGACGGTGCAGTTTCTCCGGTAGGTTCGAAACAACCTCTACAGGCCCAATGAATAAGTTGGGCTAAATTGTCGCTATCAACCTACGCACTTCATCCAGTGAAGGGCGCGAGGATACTGCGCCCTCGGTGTTTTTAAGGAGCATGTTGAAATACCGTTGCGCGACTTCATTATCACCCATGTCAAAGGCTGTTTTGCCTGCGCCATATATGCTGTTGTATCTGCCAGGCGTTCTTTCCAATGCAAGTTTGTAGGCGGCATGGGCTTCTGCTAGCCGCGACTGATCCAGCAGCATGTCGGCATACAGTTCCTCAGCGGGAAGCATATCGCCGGGGCCTGAAGATGAATTTTTGGTCACTGCATCTCTATCAGAAGCCTGTTTCATCATTGAAAGTGCTGCTTCGGTTTTTCCGTTTGCGTATTGTTGCCATGCCTTTACCGTCAACACCTGAACTTCTATCTTGTCTTTGCTTGTCGCTAGCGGCTTGATGCCTGCCATGTTTTCACCCATCTGAGACAGGATTTCGATATCCTCATTGGCTTCATCAGCACGACCCAAACGTGAAAAGGCAAGTGCCCGGGCAAAGTGGGTGTTGCTAACTTCCCTGTCATGTTCGTCTGCCCAGGGGAAGTGAGCGGGCATGCGTGGGGCTAATGTGATGGCAGATGTCCAGTCTTTGCGTTCAAGGACATATCTGACAGGAATAGCCGAATAGGCGTACGAAATTGCACTACGACCGGCTCTTTCGAATTCGGGTATGTCGAGTGAAAACATTTCTTTTTGTATCCGAGCCGCGGAAACATCATCCCCTTTTTGCAAATGTGCATACATCAAATAATCCATTGCATGAGGATAATGGCTGTTTACTGCGCCGTTGGCGACACATAATTCGATTGCAGAATCCGCAGAAATATCGTTCCATTTTATAGCCTTGCTCCATTTGCCAAGCCGGGTATAAGTATGCGTCAACATATGTGAGGCATGGGTAACTGCCGGGGTTATTTCGCCGTAGTGGTCCGCTGTTGTAAGCGCCTTACCCGCAAGGTTAGCGGTATCGAAAGCGTGAATAACATAGTGATGTCCGCCTGGGTGGTTAGACATTTCCTGCAAAATATCTAATGCAAGCTGTCCAGCGTCTTCCCTGTCGTCTTCACTTTTGGCGATGGCGATTTTGAACAAAGCATTAAACGCTTTCGCATCCATGTCGTCGGGCATGCTGGTAGATGTCTCGTCCCAGACTCTAGACATATTGACGTAGCCTTCTTTCATTGTCTGGGAAAGCCCGCCCGCATAAAAAACCTCTGCAGCCTTAAAATACTGTTTTTCCCGCTGCGTAGTATCAGCGATTGATTGAGCTTTCTTTGTAAGCTCAAGTCCCCGGGCATATTCTTCTGCGTTGAGGTTATCCTGCCATAAGGGATGAATCTGGGTCATGGCTTGTCCCCAGTAAGCCATTGCACAGTCGGGATCTGCATCATCGGCCATGGAAAAAACAAATTGAGCTTCCCGGTACATCATGTTGTGCATCAGTGCGACACCTCGTTCGACAAGTACGCCAGCTTCGGTACGGCAGGTGCTCGGGAAGTCGATTTCTCCAACCGGTGTTGTTAGCAAATCAAACTTCGGCCCATCCGAAACCTTCGTGCCACTGTCTGGAATATTATCTAACGTGTTGTTGACGGTCGGTTGCAGTTCAGCTGTTTTTTGCTCAACAATTCCTGCGTCATTATTCTGGCTGCAGCCGAGGATAAGGCTTGTGCTGCAAAGAGCGGTTAATAACCAAAGCTTATTCATTACTAGTCTCCTATTATTTTAGACATGACTAAGTGCCTGGATTGCACGCCAGGTTTATCTAGCCAGCGCCATTATTTGCTTGGCCATCTTCTCAGGTGGCAGGGCATGGTTAAAGTGCTTGAGTAACGTTCCATCTTTATTCATAAGGTAGGTATAGGCTGTATGATCTACTAGGTAATTAGCCGTGTTATCAGATTTCGCTGAATAAACGCGATATTTCGATTTAATCGCTCTGACCTGATCAACGGTGCCGGTTAGCCCAATAAGATTTTTGTGAAAATGCCTTATATACTGCGCCATCAGCGCTACGGTGTCTCTTTCCGGATCGATGCTGACAAAGACTGGGGTGATGTCCCTTGCGATAGCAGGGTCGACCATGCGTAATGCCTCGCTCATAATTTGCAGATCCGTTGGACAGACATCTGGGCAATAGGTATAGCCAAAATAAACCAGCATAAACTTGCCAAGAAAGTCTTTTTCCGTGACCGGTTCGTTGTGGTGATTGAGCAGATTAAAAGCGCCGCCGATTAATTCACCGCCACTTTTCTCAGCGATAGCGCTGCAAGACAAGAACACCGTAAGCACAAGGATTGCGCCTGAAAACCTAGCGGTTGAATAATGACGAGCACGGGCATTCAGAGTCATTTTAGTCTGTGTATCTTTCTATATTACCCTTACCATACCACCAAAAAGTCAGGTATCCGAATTTGTGCTCGCGAGCTGCTCAACGATTTCGCGGTGCTTTTGCCGGGTGAGTGAATAGCGCAGGAATAAGACGACTGCAACTAAATTACAAATTGAAGTGAGTGGCCCCTGAAATAAGCCCAGGTTGAAGATGATATCCGCCGGGACTTCACCAGGCACAGCATTTTTTGGAAAAGCGATGAAATCTAGCGCGATGCCACCGATGACTGTTCCGAGCGCTGAGGCGGCTTTGCCTGCAAACGCTCTGGCGGAATAAATGACTCCCTCTTGCCGCTCTCCTGTCTTCAGTTCAAGCTCGTCTGAAATATCGGCAAACATGGAGTTAATCGTGATAAATACGACCGGCACAAGCACCGCGGATATGAAAGACGAACCTATAAGCAGCGGTAGGAGGATGGGGCTGCCATTTTCTGGCAGCACCTCAAGTAGTCGAAGTACAATCATCCAGTTAACACTGATCAACGAAATAGTGGTACCGCCGGCCAAACACCATTTTTTGTCGAACACCCGGACCATATAGGCCGCAAGTACTGATCCGACAGGCAGCCCTAACAGCACGCCTATGGGGATAAGTCGAAGTTGGTCAGTTTCCAAACCCCAGAAATGAATGCCCATAAATGGGGTGAAGGCGCCCTCGATCGATAAAACGAGTGTAAGTAGCAAAAGTCCAAAAAAAATGGAGCGATAAGAGGGGCTTGAAAATGCTGTGCCAAGTTCCTTTATTAATCTTCTTGGGCCGAGTGGTTGTTTCGCGGGCGTGCCGGCGGACAAATTGGGGATTTCGCTGCGTGTGCCCCAGACGCACAGCATGATGGCTGTAAAAGCAATCACTGCCGCTGACGCCGCCATTTTTGAATAGCCATCGGCGTAGTACATGCCATTTGCCAGACCTTCCTGGGGAGGAAAAACAAGGGTGAGCATCGCGAAGTAAAAACCGTACCCCGCAGCCGCGCCAAAAAGCAGGCCAAACGAGAATAGCGAATTTCTGTCGTTGTAGTCAGTGGCCATCTCGGCACCCAAGGCAAGATGTGGGATATGGTACAAGGTCAAGAAAGTTCTTACTGAGACCGCAAAAACCAGCACCCAGCCAAAGTAAAATAACTCACTCATGCCATCTGGTGGGAAGAACAGCAGAAACAACGTGATGCCTAGAGGGGCTGCAGAGGCAAACATAAACGGATGGCGCCGACCCCATCGAGATTGAAACCGATCAGAGACAGATCCGGCGACGGGATCGCTTATCGCGTCAAAAACGATCGCGATGGCGAGTGCTATCGAGGTTAATGTTGCGGAAACGCCCAGTATCTGGTTGTAGTAAAACAGCAGGAATGAGTTGAAAGCAGAGTTCTTCACGCCCTCACCAATTTGACCAATACCCCAGAAGAGTTTGAGTCTGATCGGTAAAAATCGCTCGGACCTTTTTGATTCGTTTTGTGTCGCGGTTACCACTTATCGCTCTAAGAAAAGATGGAAGAAATCAGTGTACTAGCGTCAGTACTCTCTTGAGGCTATTTTCATCCGGTTTGCTGAAATACGGGCCACTGATCTGTTAGCTCGCCATCCTTCAGTACAACAAGATCGCCGAACTGCAACATAACATGTTCACTCTGAGTCGGCCGCAAAAACATATAATCGTCTACTTTTAAATTGACCGATCTGGATGCCATCATCGGTTGCTGATTGGTGCTGTGGTACATCCAGTCTTGTATGCCGGGCGGAGAAACAACACCGGCTTTCCAGTACCCACCGTAAATGAAATAAACTTGTGCTGTGTTCGGGTTCCAAAGCGGTAAAATACGCGCAAAAGCCGGGTCACCAGGAATCGTAAGTTTGTCGTAGTGTTTCAGCACCGGCGTAGCAATATAGAAAGCCGCCTGCTGTTTTGAGAGGTGGGCCGTATCGAAATCCGAGGGTTTGACGATGCCCGAGCCGGCTGAAAGATCATTGAGCAACCTGTCTTTCTCATACAGTCTGATGGTGTGGCTACCCGCACCGTTGATGGTGAGCGCCGCAGGATCCAGTCCATGTTGTTTGATCTGATCGATTTGTGCCGCATAAATTTGCAGCACTTTGCGCATTGCCGGGTGATCGTAAGTATCAGCGACGCCGGCAAGGTGTGGCTCGTAGCCCATAAAACCGGCAAACTCAAGATGTGTAGGGTTCGCTAATGTGGTTGCGAGCGCTTTGCTGCTGGCCTCGGCGCTGGCAAACCCACCTCGGTGTAGCCCTACATCGAGTTCGAAATTGACGCGCATCTTGATGCCGAGATTTTTGGCGAGTGCGAGATACTGTTCCAGCCGCTCTTCGGAGTCGATAAGCCATTGCACTTGTGCAGCAGCGTTGAAGCGGGGATTTCGTAAATTTGCATAGAAGGTTCGAACCGCAGCGACGGGCATGGGCTTTCCCATCAGCACATCACTATCCCAGATTTTTTCAGCGATAACATTCAGGAAAGGTTGATGAAAAACCATCAGCGCGCGGGTACCTGCGCGCTGCATGATGTGTTGTAACAGGGGCACCGATGGCAGTGACTTGACCACAATTCGATAGGTTCTCGGTGACTCAAAACCAGCGGTGAGGGTATCGATATTGCTATTGGCTCGGTCAAGATCGAGCACCATCACCGGGCGCCCCGGGCCCTGCGATTTCAATATTTCATTCATGCCGGCAAAGTACTGATTGTGCGGGCCACCCAGATCGCCGGGCTTCCATAGTGCTGCACCTGCGAGTCCAGCGCCGGTAATCGCTGCTGAACCCCATAATAATGTTCGGCGTCTCATATGCTTGTCTCTGATTTTTGCTCGTTCGAGATGCTGTTAAAGAAACAGTTTCTTCAAGTGTGCATTTAACATGCGTCCGTGGGGGTCCAATTCCGCACGAATTTTTCTAAAGTCCTCAAATTTTGGATAGAGTGTCGTCAGTTGTTCACGACCCAGCGAGTGAACTTTACCCCAATGAGGGCGGCCGCCGTATTTCCAGAAAATAGGTTCGGCAATATCAAAGTATGTCTTGTAGTCATATCCAGCTTGTTGGTGAATCGAGATGGCAGCGAAGTCTTCGTGACCCGAGTGCATGCCAAGCCAGGTTTCGTCTCCCTGGACGTAGCGATATTCCAGCGGGAACACGACGTCAATTTTTTGTGCCATCACGGTATTTAGAATTTCACGTAAACAGGCATTGCCGTTTCTTAAGGGCACAGCGTATTCCATTTCGTTAAATCGGTTATGGCGAAGATTTGACAGTACGCGATAAGAGGGGCCGACCTTTGTTTCCGGTTCCATCATGCCCACCACGCTATCTACCATTGGCTTGCGTAGCATAGCAGGGGTGCTCATCCAGAGATCGACGATGTCTCTGAATTGCTGGTCTGCGCCTGGGTCAACCGGTGGTATAAAATCTGGTTCATCTGTTTCATTGATCGACAGACTCATGGTGTAGTCTGAGTAGAGAAATGGAAATAATTCATGGTGACGATTCGAGGCCGCGTCGGCATCGAAGGTGTCAAGCGCGTCTTCGAGTGTTTTGACAGTAGTGACCGCTTTCAAGCGATAAGCGGAGCGGGTTTTCGTTGTGATCTGGCTGATAACCCCTAATGCGCCCAAGCTGACGCGCGCTGCTTCAAAAACATCGCCCCCTGAAGCGGCATCCAGGTCTAGTATCTTGCCTGTTGGTGTAATAAGCCTTAATGCCCGAACGTAATCAGATAAGCCGCCGAGCGAAATGCCTGTGCCATGCGTGGCTGTGGAGATTGCCCCTGCAAATGTTTGACGGTCAATGTCTGGCATATTGATCATGGCGCGGCCGACTTCATTGAGTGGTGCACCTAGATCCGCCAGCATCGTACCGGCACCAAATGTGGCGTCACCGCTTTTTTCGTCATAACCCAACAGGCCACGTAACTGGTCAATGACGATAATATGCCCGTCAGTGGGCACCAGAGGTGAAAACGAATGCCCCGAGCCCACAGGACGCAATGCGCCGGTTGTTGATTGGATATAGTTAACAAGTGCCGCTTCGTTCTTTGGGACTACTCTGCCTGCTGGCACGCAGGATAGCTCGCCGGACCAGTTGTACCATGGCGTGGCGTTGGTTGATTTTGCATTAGAGGAAAATGCCCGCGATGAGCCAAAGAGTGCCGCCATGGCAGAGCCGGTGAGAAATTTTCTGCGACTAATCATTGCATCGACTCCTCTCGTGGCGAACCAGACATGAATTCGATCATGGCGATAAAATCAGATGTTTCGCATGACATACAGTAGCCAAGCGCCGGCATCATATTAAACCCCTTAATCGTGTGTTCAAGCAGCATTGCCTGACCTTTCTCAAGTCTGGGTGACCATTCCTCCGCATTGCCTGTTCTTGGGGCGCCGGCTTGTCCTGCAACATGACATTGGGCACAACTGCGGGCCCATTTCTCCATGACATCGGCTGAGAGTGCCATTTTACTTGTGCCAGTAATTTCCGCCGTCAAAGGGCCAGCTTCACCGACTTCACTCTCTGTACAGCTCTGCAGTAGCCACGCGGTAAGCGTGATCAGCGCGATGCTAGCAATGCGTCGGGGTTCGCCGCTAATCTGTTTCCTTCCCTCGGTCATTATTTATTCACTCGTATAATTTGATTGCTGCGGTTAATTTATCATGTCGCTGGCGATTATAAGGCGCGTTGACCACATTTTTTTCCGTGATGCTTTTTAGGTTGCGCAGTTTACGAACAATCCGATGGGCACTTACAGCAAGTTGAAACGCACCCTAGACAAGTTTTTGTCACGAAACAGGCCTAACATATCCAAACATAAGAGACGCTGCTAGCCTTGTTTAGGTGCTGAAACGTTGTTTGAGCAAAAAAGTTGTCGTTGACAATAAGATCCGTCGATTTGAGGTAGCCTGATTACCGGTTCCACCTTAATAAACCAAGAAGCATGTGAGATGACGGTGGCCAAAGATAGTGAAAACATCGCTAAGTTGTTAGACTTGTCAATGGCTAGGGTGACATGTTGTGAAGAGAAAAGTGCCTGGCGCTGGCTACCCGCAATGTTTGGTGGACACCTGAAACTTGAATGCGGCCATGGTGATGTAAGTTAGAAGAGAGGTTTTGATGCTTGATAGTGCAAATAGAAATGCGCTGATTGGTCTGGCGGGGAGCGGAAATTTTCGGGACGATGATGAAGCGAAGTCTGTGTGGGGGCAAGACTGGACGCGTTTTCACGAGCCTGCACCGTCCGCTGTGTTGTTTGCTCGTGATTTGAGTCAGCTCTCTCAGGTCATTAAATATTGTCATGACCATCAAATTGCAGTTGTTCCCTCAGGGGGCCGTACAGGTCTTGCTGGTGGTGCGGTCGCTTGCGAGGGTGAAGTTGTTGTCAGCTTCGACCGTATGGCGCGAATTTCTAATTTCAATTCAGTATCTAAAACAGTGGATGCTGAGGCCGGCGTGGTAACCGCCAATTTGCAACAATTTGCAGCGGATCAGGGTCTTATGTATCCGGTTGATTTCGCGTCATCCGGGTCCAGTCAATTGGGCGGTAATATCGCGACCAACGCTGGTGGTATAAAAGTTCTACGTTATGGCCTGACACGAGCATGGGTTCAAGGGCTGACTGTAGTGACAGGCGCCGGTGAGGTGCTCGAGTTGAATCGGGGGCTTGTTAAAAACGCGACGGGTTACGATTTCCGACATTTGTTTATCGGCAGTGAGGGAACCTTAGGTCTTATCACTGCTGCGACAATGCAACTAGCAGAGGCAGCGCCAGATCTTGATGTGATGGTGTTGGCCGTACCTCGTATGCAGGACACCATATCTGTACTGTCCGCGTTTCAGGAAAAAGTCAAACTAACAGCATTTGAGTTTTTCTCGGACATCGCGCTGAAGCATGTTTGCGCACATCGTTCGTTAGGCAAGCCTGTGCAAACATCATCCGCCTATTATGTACTGCTGGAATGCGAAAAATCAGAGCAGGTTCATGGGGCGTTTGAAAGCTGTGTTGAGGCAGGGTGGGTGGTCGATGGCGTGCTTGGTGCAAGTGAAGCGCAGAGAGCTCAACTTTGGCAGTATCGAGAAGGAATATCAGAATCTATTACGCCCCACACGCCTTATAAGAATGATTTGGCAGTGTGCGTGAGTGATGTTCCCAGTTTTCTAGCGGCCGTAGAAGCGTGTGTTAGCGAACGGTATCCGGGGTTTGAGATCGTCTGGTTCGGGCACATTGGCGATGGTAACTTGCACCTGAATATTTTGAAACCGGCATCGCTGGCGGTAGCTGAGTTTAAAGCTCAGTGCGAGCAGGTCAGCGAGGAAGTGTTGGCGATAGTTGCCAGCTTCGATGGTAGTGTCTCAGCAGAACACGGCGTTGGACTGCTTAAGAGAAATCAATTGCACTACACAAGAAGCGAGGAAGAACTTGTTTTGATGCAAGGCCTAAAAAAAGTTTTTGATCCGAAGGGAATTATGAACCCCGGTAAATTGTTAGGCGCACCGGCGACAAGTTAGGTGTGCCAGGCAGTACAAAACCTCTATAAGACTACCTTGCTTGAAGCTAGTTGTTCCAGTAAATAAAAGTATCTTCTTCAAGGTTTGACTCCTGCCTTAAGTGCTTATCAACATTAATGGAAGAGGCGCCAACAGAATCCCAGAGAGGGGGCACCATTTCTGCATTATGCGCTGCTAGCAGTGCCATCATTTCTGCGACAACCTCAGGGTTTTCTTGGGCGACGTTGGTTGATTCGCCCGGGTCCGAGGCGAGGTTGAATAACCAAGTTTTGCCCATTAGTGGGTCGGTCGCCATCTTCCAGTCATGATGCCTTACCGTTCGATAATTGCCGGCACGCCAGAATAGGGTATCGTGCGGTTTTGGCTGTGTTTTAGCCGCCCTAGAATAAGGTAACAGACTCACACCATCAAGCTTGTGCTCAGGGTTTAACCGGATGCCTGCGGCGTCTGCAG
>CAJXBG010000098.1 GCA_913050215.1 uncultured Gammaproteobacteria bacterium | reverse complement strand
ATACAAGCAACGACGGCAATGCATATCACTGCAACGGCACTAAACGCATCTACTAAACTATCAGAACTGCTTTCTTCTTCGCTCATATTTAACGACTCGGTTGTTTTTGTTGGTCAGCGGAGTATACGTAGCCTCGTCTGATCTGAAAACCTTTCTTGTCGACTATTCTTTCGAAAGTTTATTAATTGCATTCCGCAATCGTGTGATCTCACTTCGCTCTCTCTTTCCGAGGCGCAGTTCATCGCTCACCTCCTGAATCAACGACGAGATAACAAATGGTTTAGTCAGATAGCGATTAACCTTACCCTCGTTGATGGACTTCAGGGTTTGACCAAGATCGGCATAGCCAGTGAGTATGATCCTGCGCATTGATGGATAATCTTTGGATAAAATTCTGAGGAGCTCGACGCCATCCATCCCAGGCATTCTCATATCACTGATGACTAGATCGAAACTCCTGCCCAGGCAAACCTGAAGCGCTTCCGCTGCGGATTCAACTACGACTATATCGTCGGTTAATGGGGCGAGAGCCCGTTTCAGTAATCGACCGACCGCTGGCTCATCATCTACAACTAAGAAGCTAGGCTTCAATTCAGGTTTTTCAGTCATAACACATTTTAATCTGTATTTATCACGCGTAGCTTGAATGGAATTGTGTAACCAACACAAAGCTTATTAACACTAGGTCAGGGTAAAGCCATCGTTCACTGCCTTACTTTTTCGAACGCATTATTACACCGTCGTGATAACGCATATTAGCATCATCGTCACTTTTTAAAATTTACATATTGTAAGCAAACGCTCATTTTTACTGTTCTCCATTGATGCGATCGCTTAGTATCATGCGATGGCAACAGACCCCCTACTATTTACTTTTTTCCTGATCTTTACGTCAGCTGCAGTGCTCGCGACGATAGCACTCTATACCCGGCAACCGATGATTATCACCTATATTGCAGCGGGTATTCTTTTAGGACCCTCTGTCACTGGACTCGTTTCCGACCCGACAATTATCAGCAACGTCTCAACGATCGGTATTATCTTTCTGCTGTTTTTACTTGGTCTTGACATGCAACCATCAAAATTGGCAAACATGCTGGGTAACGCGCTTTTGGTTGGCCTGTTCAGTTCCCTCGCATTCTTCGGCTTGGGCTTCGCTGTTGGTTTTGTCTTTGGTTACACCGTCATCGAGAGCACGATCATCGGTGTAGCAATGATGTTTTCTAGCACCATTATTGGTATCAAATTGCTACCAACGACGGTGCTGCACCATCGCCGGACAGGTGAACTGGTTGTCAGCTTGTTACTGATTCAGGATTTTTTAGCAATTATTGTTTTACTTGTGCTCACCGGAGGGTTTGTTGAAGACTTTAGTGGCATCGCAAGATTCGGCAAGGTCGTTCTTGGCTTGCCACTATTGATTGTGTTCGCGTGGCTGTTTGTGAAATATGTCCTCCTAAACATTCTCACCAAATTCGACGCGTTTCACGAGTATATTTTTCTCGTCGCCATTGGCTGGTGTCTCGGTTTATCCGAACTTGCGACCTTTATCGGCTTATCCCATGAGATAGGCGCATTCATCGCTGGCGTATCCGTTGCGACAAGCCCAATCTCAATTTACATCGCAACCAACCTAAAACCACTGCGAGATTTTTTTCTGGTATTGTTTTTCTTCTCCCTCGGCGCCGGATTTCAACTCGGCCTGCTTGGAGAGATATTTATACCAGCAATGATTATGGCGGCGTTGGTGCTCCTCTTGAAACCGATCGTGTTTCACGGATTGCTGCGCAGTCTCAGCGAAACGGATACTAATAGTTGGGAAATAGGCTTCCGACTTGGACAAATCAGCGAATTCTCTTTACTTATTGCATTTATTGCCAGTGCAGGTCACTTGATTGGAGACCATGCATCTCACCTGATTCAGGCGACGGCAATTCTGACATTCCTGCTTTCTTCATATATTGTTGTCTTCAGATACCCGACGCCGATCGGCGTAAGCGAGAAACTACGACGAGATTAATATCATGTTAAATCCGGATCTTAATTGGACTGAACTGAAACAGTCATTTTTAATCGATGGGCGCATTCGTATAGACAACATCTTTCAACCTGACGATGCAAAAGAGATCCAAAATTGTTGTCTGACACAAATACCTTATGACCTCATCTACCACAACAACACCGGCAACCATATAAAAACCATGGCCGAAATGGCTGCGATGGCGCCTGAGACACAGCAGCTGTTGCAAAGTGAACTCCACCAACTCGCGAACAAAGGCGTGGGTTTCCTTTACGGTGGTTACCGGATGCAGAAAGAGCCTGGTAAGACGTCTTATCTGGAATCAGGCACAGCGCCGACGCAGGCGCGGAACCTCTTCAATTTTTTAAACTCCTCCGAGATGCTGTCCTTTGTCTCATTTATTAGCGGTAAAACTGGACTGGTTGAAGCGGACGGTCAATATACCCGTTTTGGGCCCGGCCACTACCTGACTCGGCATTCCGATAATATTGCAAGTGAAAATAGACAACTCGCTTATGTGATTGGATTCACACCAAAATGGCATCCTGACTGGGGCGGTCTGCTTCAATTTTACGAGAAAAATGGTAGCCCGAGGGACGCCTGGTCCCCCGAGTTTAATAGCCTCAGCCTCTTTGACGTGGAACACATCCATTCCGTCACGTATGTAGCACCCTACGCTTCCGAACCCCGCTTATCTTTGACCGGGTGGTTCAAGAACTAGGGTTCCTAATCTGAGATCCACTGGGTATAGGCTGGTTCTATTCTCGAGATTTTGGTAGCTTGTTCCGAGAAACGCGATTTTTCAGACCGGAGGTTTCCCATGTCACTTGAAACATTTAGATTAGAAACAAGAAATTGGCTAGCTGATAATTGCCCTCCGGGTGCTAGGGGACCTGGCGAAATCTCCAATGGCAGCACAAAAATCGACATAAAAGATTCAGACACCCGCGTATGGATTGAGCGGATGGTAGAAAAGGGTTGGACTGTGCCTAGTTGGCCCAAGGCCTATGGCGGCGGCGGACTTTCTACAGATGAAGTGATCGTTTTGTTGCAGGAAATGAAAGCGATCTCAGCCAGACCCGCCCTATCCAGTTTCGGTACCTCCATGATTGGCCCCACTCTGTTGGAATATGGCACAGAAGAGCAAAAACAGAGACACCTGCCTCGTATTGCACGTGCTGAAGTTGAATGGTGCCAGGGATATAGTGAGCCAGGATCAGGTTCTGACCTTGCTAGTCTGCAGACACGCGCAGTGCTTGAAGGTGATCAATTTATCATCAATGGGCAAAAAACTTGGACCTCGGGCGCTCACAACGCCGACTGGATGTTTATTCTTGTTCGAACCGATAAAGATGTGCCCAAGCATGAGGGGATCAGTTTCATGCTACTACCAATGGACCAACCTGGCGTTGACGTGAGACCAATACCGCTGATAAGCGGTGTTTCAACATTTAACGATACTTTTTTCGACAATGCAGTCGCAGACCGTAATGATCTCGTTGGCGAGCTGAATCGAGGTTGGACCGTTGGAAAGCGACTCCTTCAGCACGAGCGTTCAGGTATGGAGTCCCTGCTTGCCGGCAGCACCAGCAAAAAAGATGAAAGCCTTCTGGGTATCGCAAAGGAATATTTGGGTGTCACTGATGGCAAGCTGGCTGAGCCACTCACGAGGGACGAGATAGTGACTTATCAGATGAACTCTGAATCACTTCAGTTAACCCGCAAAAGGGTTGTCGAGGAAACCCAGAGCGGCGCAACACCAGGACCCGCCACCTCAATTTTTAAAGTGATCAGTTCTGAGCTTGAGCAGAAGAATTATGACCTCATCACAAAAGTTCGTGGCAGTCGCGGTTTTGGCGTCGACGAACTGGAATTCTCTGAACAAGAGCGCACCATAGTGAAACAATTCTTCTTTACCCGAGCAGCATCAATCTACAGTGGCAGTAATGAAGTTCAAAGAAACATTATCGCGAAACGGGTGCTTGGCTTACCTGATTAGCAGCGCTAGAACCCACCGAAAGTTGCACGCAAATCACTCGCACCTTACGACCGGCGTCTGCAAATAGCCCATTGCACTAACGCTTGTTATCACTACTCGATTGCATTTCAACCACCGCTTTAAGCGATTGAATTTCCCGGTATAAGTCTGCAATCGACACTTGGTCAGGGTCTTCATCAATTTCCTTCTGGTGCTGCTCCTCCAGAACGTTAACCACAATTCCAATCACCATATTGAGAAACGCAAAAGCGGTCAAAAAGATAAAGGACACGAAATACGCCCAACTCCAAGCATGAAACTCAAGTGTTTCATACATAACGTCTGTCCAATCCTCAAAAGTCATCACGCGAAAGAGCGTAAGCATTGCCCGTGCAATGTCTCCCCAGAGAAAAGGATTGATTGTTTCGAAAAACAGGCTACCAACCGCCGCGTAGATATAGAAAATGATGAACATTAAAAGCATCACATAACCCAACCTCGGCAACGCGATAAAAAGAGAGTTCAGCAAAATCCTCAGCTCCGGTATAAAACTCACCATTCGCATCACGCGAAATACCCTGACGAGTCGCGCTACCAGCGCCATATCGGTGTTTTCAATCGGTATCAGGCTGACGAGAACAATCAGGGTATCGAATAGGTTCCACGCGTTATGAAAAAAGCGACGTTTGTGCTCTTCGGCGGCAAATCTGATCGTAATCTCAACAACAAAAATGCCGGTGACGACCCAATCCAGAATACCGATAAGGTTTATGACGGTTTCCGGCAGATCATAGGTTTTCGCGCCGACAAGCATCGCTGAGGCGATGATAATAATAATGATAAATACTTCGAACAGACGGTTTTGATAGAGGTTTTGAAAGGTAGAAAGTGTGCTCATTGAGATCCGGTTCATAGATGATGACAGTAATGTTGATCCATTATAACTTGATCAGAATAATCATCATTATCTCTTGGATGATGTCCGCGACGGTCTGTCCGAAAATCGTGTGAGCAAGCAGATGTAATTGCTAGAGGGGTTCGTATTGTTAAGTGTTCTTGCGGGGTGCCAACATCTGCCGCGAACTGCACGCTAGCGTAGTTGGTGATGGAAACCTTTTTAGGCCCTGAAGGAACGTCTGCCGATACAACGAACTCCAGTGTGACGTCGCAAGTCAGTATTCCCAACCGCGTTTAAGAAAATGATTTATCGCAGAGACTTAAGCTTGAAGAAATCGCGGATTTAACTCCGCGACTTCGACTATTGCAAATACGGCCAAATATAATAGAGTACTCGGCACATTTATGGCTAAAGATTTAATCGTCCAGCTTGACCAACGTCCTACCACTGACGCCACCCTGGATAATTGAATCAATCACTTCAGATAACCCGTCCAGTGTGACTTCGGTTGTCATCTTGTCAAGCGCGTCAGGCTTCAGATCTGTCGCAAGTCTGTGCCAGATTTCCTGTTTCTTCGCCAGAGGCAATTCCACTGAGTCGACACCCAAAACATTCACGTTCCTGAGAATAAAAGGCAGTACAGTTGTCGAAAAGGCAGGTGAAGCAACCAGGCCGCATATTGCCACGCTGCCACTGTATTTAAGCCCTTTGATCACATTCGATAGTATTTCACCGCCGACGGTATCAATGCCATGCGCCCAGGTTTCAGCGGCCATTGGGCGTTTGTTTTCCTCGGACAAGTCTGCACGACTAATCACACTACCCGCGCCTAACGATTTCAAATAGTCGTCTTTCTCTGCTTTTCCTGAGCTGGCGACAACGTCGTAGCCGAGTTTTGCGAGTAGTGCGACAGCGACTGAACCCACGCCTCCGGTGGCCCCTGTCACGACAACCGGTCCATCTGACGGTTGAGCGCCCATCTGTTCAATCTTGTCTACACACAATGCCGCAGTAAAACCCGCGGTACCTATAATCATTGCTTCTCGGGCATCGAGACCTGCAGGCATCTTTACGGCCCAATTCGCGGGTACTCTGATATATTGGCCGTATCCACCAGCGGTATTCATACCGAGGTCATAACCAATCACAATCACCTCGTCACCCTCGGTGAATCCGCTATCAGTGCTCTCGACGATAACGCCTGCGGCATCGATACCTGGTGTATGCGGATAATTACGCGTAACGCCCGGTAGACCTTTTGCTGACATCGCGTCTTTATAATTCAGCGAAGAGTATGCAACTTTTACCAGCAGCTCACCCTCAGGCAAATCGTCTGTTGACCTTTCAATGACGGAATGTGCCACGCCGTCGTCGGTCTTTTCTACCCAAAATGCCTTAAAATTTGTCATGAGTCATTTGCATCCGTCTAATATAAATTGTGTTTGGTTAGTTTTTACTTGAGTTAAAATGTATAGGGTCCAACCGATCGAAATTCATCGCCATTTTTGAGCTTTGCCGCCAACGAAGTGAACCGATCCATCAACTTGTCCATTCTATTTCGATCTTCGACAAACTTAACGTGGAAGACTGATGCATCGGAACATCGATCAACAATATATTCGTCGCTGGTTTTGAGTTCATCAACCAAATTTCGCTCAAGCGCCCGTTTGCCATACCAGGCTTCACCTGTGGCGACTTCTTCTATCTCGACTGCAGGTCTTTGTTCGCTAACAAAGTCCTTAAATAACTGGTGCACATCTTCAAGGTCTTCGACGAACTTTTCCCTGCCTTTATCGGTGTTCTCACCAAACATCGTCAATGTCCGCTTGTACTCTCCCGCGGTAAGTATTTCCACATCAACATCTTTGCTCTTGAGTAATCGGTGGAAATTGGGGATTTGAGCAACAACGCCTATCGATCCCAGTATTGCAAACGGGGCAGCGATAATGTGATTGGCGATGCACGCCATCATATACCCGCCGCTTGCCGCTACTTTATCCACAGCAACGGTCAGTGAGATATCCTTGCTGACCACACGGGACAACTGGGATGCCGCAAGCCCGTACCCGTGCACCATACCACCGGGACTTTCAAGACGAAGCAAGACTTCATCTTTAGGTTCTGCGATCAGCAGAATGGCGGTGATTTCCTCTCGTAACTGTTCTACCGCACTCGCTTCCACATCACCGTCAAAATCCACAACAAAAACGCGCGGTTTTACATCCGCTTCCTCATCCTTAGTCGCTTCTTTTTTAAGCGCCTTGGCTTCCTTTTTGTCTTGCTTTTTTTGCTGTTTCTGGGCAACTTTCAGTGCTTCAGGATTCAGAGTCATTTGCTTGAGATTTCGAGTGACTGTCTCGATACCCTCATTAATGTTTCTCATCTCGATGCGACCACGGTCTCCCGGACGATTCTTCTGCCCCATGCCTACCGCAACAATAATCACCACAACGATGGCAATTAACAGGGTGACGGTTTTTGCCAAAAAAAGGCCGTAATCTGCAATAAACTCCAAGTTGTACTCCGTTGGAAAAAAACCGGCGTAGTCTACCACAGATATCACGCCAGCTTTTGAGATTGATCCTGAAATATCGTACAGTACGTCGCGATTGAGACTCTGCTGTTAAATAGTAAGGTTGAAAAATGAGTGATAAAGAATTAGCTGCGACTTTGCGGGAAAAAACCGAGTTTCTAGCACCGCATTTCAAACCAGGATTTCTCCAGACTGAGCAGGCTGTCTTTCAGTTTCAGTTTGATGAAGCAAAACCTTTTCATCTTGACGTTCAATCCAGCAGTTTTACATTAAGTCCTGGCTTACACTCCTCCCCTACTGTCACGCTGTATATCGATCAGCCGAAGACCTGCTGGAGCTTACTTATAGGATGCGAGGATGGTATGCAGGCTTTTATGGATGGGCGATATAGAGCCGATGGCAACATTGTATTAAGTCAATTACTACTCTATATGTTCAAGAGCGATGACCCAACCATCGTCTATGAAGTTCAGGACTAGATATCTTTCGAGATCACGCAAAAATATGGGCGACCCGGGGTAAGACCAACAGGGTTATTTCGGACGGCTAGACTACCCATCTACACCCTTAAATTGTCTTATGTAATAGGGAAACGCCACACCTGACACATTTTCTTCCCTCTTCTTAAACATGCTAAAAACATCTGGATGCTCGCGCTCTGGCGCTTTTAAAACAACAACCGCCTAACGCGTCACTCGAACGTTGGCCTAACTAACTACCTGCGGCCTTGAACATCGCTTTGCTTTCTTCTGCGCTGATTTTCAAATTTGTAATCTTAGGTAAGTAGTAGTCATCATGTGTTTCTAGCGCGTGAATCTCTTTCGCAGAGCGGTTTTCGAGCTCAGGCACCCAACGCTTGATGTAACGACATTCATTATCGAAACGTTTTTGTTGCCGCCACGGATTAAACACACGAAAGTAGGGTTGCGCATCACACCCGGTGGAAGCGCTCCATTGCCAGTTACCGTTGTTCAGCGCTGGATCGTGATCTAACAAATGTTCGCCAAAATGCGCCTCACCTTTCCGCCAGTCGATGTGGAGGTTTTTAGTCAAGAAAGACGCGGTAATCATTCGAACTCTGTTATGCATGTATCCGGTTTCTAACAATTCACGCATGCCCGCATCGACAATCGGAAAACCCGTCTTGCCTTCCTGCCATTTTGCAAAAGCGGATTCATCGTTACTCCATGGGATATTGCGATATTTTTCACGAAATGATGAATGATAGACGTGAGGAAAGTGGAAGCCGATTTGAAAGTAGAAATCTCGCCAATAGAGTTGCCGAATCAATCCATGAGAGGTCGAATGTGCGCTATTAACCGACTGATACACCTGTCGAACCGAGACCAGCCCAAAACGCAACAAAGCAGACAATCTGGCTGTACCTTCTATGCCTGGTAAATCTCTTGAAGAATCATAATCTGCTAGGCCTGAAATCCGGTCAAGTTTGTCGGCAACATCTACCGAATTGATACCCGTTTCGTCTTCCAAACTACCCGCCAGACTAATCGGACTAGGCACACCGTCGTGGTCGAAGTATTCGAGATTAGACTCAGAAAATTCGACCGGATCTAATATCTTCAGTTGCTGCGCCTTTTTATAATACGGCGTAAAGATTGTGTAGGGCGATCCATCTGCTTTAGCAACATATTCAGGTTCATTCAACAGTAGGTCAGTGTAGGTGAAGAATTGGACATTTTTACTCTCGCAAAGCGTTCTTAACTTCGCATCGCGCCGTCTGGCGACCGGTGTATAGTCTCGGTTGATAAACACGCCATCGACTGCGTGGGAGTCAATCAAATCCGACACAACGTCAATCGGGCTACCTTCAAGAACGACTAACCGACTGCCGCGCGCTCTGAGCGTCTCGTCCAGTTTTCTTAGCGCCATGGTTAAAAAAGTTAGGCGCTTTTCAGCCCCTCGCCACCTAGCAAGCAATTGAGGATCAATGATAAAAACCGGAATCACACGATGAGACGCTTCCATTGCCTCAATCAGACCTAGGTTGTCTTGCAAACGAAGATCTCGTCGAAAAATAAAGATCGATCTTTTTAACATCTCGGGTTTCCACCTGACGGTTGGTTCGTTGAACTAGATCCCATTGCGCAGCATTAATTCTCGGGGATGAGGCTCGAGGTAGTATTGACCCGCGATGTAATCGTTAGGGTATTTACGCAGGAAATGATTTAACAGAGTGATGGGCACAATCACGGGGACTAAATTCTTTCGATGGGCCTCAATATGCTCAAGCATTTCCGCTTTTTCATCTGACGTTAGGTGATTTTTCACGTAACCCATCACGTGCATGAGCACGTTAGCGTGCTTGCCCGGCCTCGCCAAGCGTCGAAGCCCCACCATCAGCAAGCGCAGATATTCTGCCGCAAAAGAATCGAGGTCCGCCGCAACAGCTTTGACCGAAAGGTCTGACAACAATCTGCCAAGTTCTCGATAGGCTGTCTCGTCATGCGCCAGTAATAGAAACTTATGCCTTGTATGAAATTCAATCAGGCCTGCCCTTGTCAGCCCTTCTGACAGCAAGGATTGCCATCGGAACATAGTGAACACGCGGGTAACAAAATTTTCGCGAAGTCTTGGGTCAGTCAACCTGCCCTCTTCCTCAATCGGCAGGTCTGGACGCTGCGCCATTAATCTAGCTGTAAAAATGCCTACGCCCCGCTTATCGGGAGGGCTGTTTTCTTTGCCGTAAATCTTCACCCGCTCCATGCCACAACTGGGCGAGTCTTTCTTGACTATGTACCCACTAAAACCGGACATTTCAGGTGTCACAGAACGCGCATAGTCGTCAAGCTGCTGTGTGTACTCGAGAGAGTAATCACGTACCTCTACCGCGCGAACATCAGCCTCGCCAGCGTCTTTAATAAGCCGAATCGGTTTTCTTGGAGTCGGCAGACCAATCGCTTGTTCTGGGCAAAATGAAACGAAATCAAAATATTCAGAAAGCGTACCCGTTACGTAATTGTTTCTTTTATGACCACCATCGAACCTTACTGGCTTGCCCAGAAGACAACTGGAAATACCTAACCGCGGGCGAGAAACTATATTGCTCATGCGCTCAACCATCCGCAAGCCATCCAGGCCGCGTCGTCTTTCCGGCTTCCTTTTATGCTGTATTCAATCATTTTTTTGAGCCACTCATTTTTACTAACAAGATTCAAACAAAGACTACGGAAAATAGTGTGAAGTGTTACAAGCTTCCGAACCTGGGTTTCGCGAAAACATCGACCAGTGCCGACGGTAAGATTTCAGTCGTTTGGCGCACACAGTATTTTTCGAAAAAACGGCCAGATCGGATCACTTTCTAGGTGATTCAGTTCCGGCTAACCATACATCTTTCTGTTGCCAGGAATCTTCCAGCCATTCCATACCGTTGATGCCGCTGATAGCTGTCTGGGAGACTTTTACACGAACAATATTCACTAGCCCGCTCATACATCGCCAACAATTATCGTCGCCAGGTTCATAGCCGATAGAAAAATCGATGATTGAGGTTGAATCGGGTAAAGAAAGCAAAATCGTGTTGAAACCACCCGGTTTTGGCCTCAACAGAGATTTATACGGCGCGCCGTTTTGAATTCGCTTGTCTTCCGTATAACGCGTTCCCTCGGGAAAAAGCAAAAGGGCCCCCGGGGACGCGCCAAGCTGTAACGAGGCTTTCTGCACAATACCGAGATCCCTCGTTCTCGTTTTCTGATCGCCTTTTCGTTGCAGTCTGGGAAAATTTAAAGCGACACATACCCAACCTAACACAGGTACCCAAAGCAGCTCTGTTTTGATCAGAAACTTCAGCATTGGACCTCGTCTGCAAATGAGCGTTTGCAGTGTAAAAATATCAAACCAGGAGCGATGGTTGGCAATAATCATGGGGCTCTCGTGCGGCCGCAATGTTTCAAGCGCAAAATCTTCGTCTTCGATCTCGAAACGCACGCCTAGTACCCTCTCAATCCACCATCCATCAATCCTCGTCGCAACCCTATAGACCTCGTCAACTAATTTGTCTGTCAGCACCTTTACGGCGTTCACTGGACAAACAAACCGAACGAAGGCGGCTAACAGGAGAAAAGGAAGCCAAATCAGAAGATTCAGCGTAATAAAGGTCCAAGAGGCAACACTCACCAGGTGCCTAGCGGTGGCCATTTCCGAGTATTTCATACTAATATTTTGCTTCGAAAGTCCATACAAAGGACAGGAAAGCTAAGAATCGGCAATCGCCCGACCAAAATACCTGCACCTAGTGATCCAAAAATACGCAATTAGCGTAAATAAAAGAGAAATTGATACCAGAAGTCTTATATCATGAATGTACGTTTCAAATCATCGCGAAAATCAGCACCAATGGAAGAAGCACAAGATTGGAGTGCCTGTCTCGAAAGAGTTGGCAGTCATGGAGACAGGGAGGCCTTTTCAGCTCTTTTCGCGCATTTCGCGCCATTGCTGAAATCCTTCTTAGCTGCAGGTGCTGGTCAAAACTCGGAGAACATTGAAGAGCTCGTGCAGGAAACAATGGTCAAGGTGTGGCGAAAGGCAGGTAATTATAATCGAAGCCAGAGCAATGCTAACACCTGGATTTATACGATTGCTAGGAACACGCGTATTGATTGGATCAGAAAGCAGATTAGGCAAAATCCCAATCAGCTTCACGCCGATGACATTTATGACTCGGAGGCAACCGTCACGCCTCACTCGTCATTGATAGCACTACGCAACAAGCGAGACGTGAGCGCCGAGATAAAGAAACTTCCCCCCGCTCAGTCTGAGGTGCTTGCACTGATGTATTTTCAGGGACATTCGGGGCAGCAGGTATCGGAGGCACTCAATATCCCACTGGGCACCGTTAAATCTCGGGTGCGCCTAGCACTGAAACGGCTAAAGATAGCACTGGCCGAAAATGAGTTAGAGCTCGAAGCTCAAGAGGAGGCACACGCATGATCGGTAGACATCCAGACTCAGCTTTGCTCGTTGAATACGCTAGTGGATCACTCGAGTTGGCACCTAGTATTGCCATAACTACTCACATCCAGTTCTGTGACCAGTGCAGGAGAACAGTGGAAAGCCTACAAGCCGTTGGCGGGGAAATGCTTGAAGAAGCAGCCTCGGTACCGGTTTCCGACGACTTGTTGGACAATGTATTTGCGCACATCGATAGCGACAGTTCACAAGAGCAGTCTCTGAGCCGTGTGCAGCACGAAGTAGGAAAGGTTCACAGCGAGAACGAGGTGTTGGGTGAGCTTGCCAGCACCGTCCCTGCGTACATCAGGAAGTTCTTGCCCGCAGAGCCTCTGAAGTGGCGATTCTTGTCCCCTTCTTTGAAAACCGCGACCATCAGCGTCGGGGAAGATGTTAACGAGCTTTCTTTTCTCAAGATAAAAGCCGGCGGCAAAGCCCCCGTGCACACACACAAGGGCACGGAAATCACCGTTGTGCTCAAAGGTTGTTTTTCGGACGAAGAAGATCTGTATCAGCCTGGGGACTTCATTGTGCGCCAAGCCGGTGAAACTCACCAACCTATTGCTGCTCAAAACGAGGAGTGCATTTGCCTTTCTGTTCTTTCTGCACCAATCCAACTCACCGGCATCAAGAGTATGTTGAACCCTTTCTTGAGTTTCGCGCCAAGCTGAGTTGCACGGCACAGACCGGGGCCTTCATCCAAAGTCACTATCACCCGATGGTGACGTAGCTATTCCAACTTTGATATCATCGCCGACGGAAGAGCGTCGCTCCCGGTGGGGCGCGCGGCCTTCAAAGCCGTTGAGCTGCTGTTAAGGTGGCTGGTGGGTTCGACTCCTACCTCTTCCGCCAATCTCTCTCTATCAAAATCAAGCAGTTAACAGAAAGCAATTCAGCATTGTAGATACTATTTGTAGACATCAGTCCGTCTCGCAAGGTGTCACAAGTACCCCCGACTGCTTCGTGTTTGTTAATAGTTATACGGCCGGATGGCAACTCTGCGAGCTAGTGCTAGGCATCTGTTGCTAGGCAAGTCTGTCTAATTCAAGGAGGAGCTAACAGCAACGATGTCTGCAATCTCTGTAAGACATTCGCCATTTGCCTGTGCAAAATCACTTGTTGGACACCTCTGTCCCTGCCATTTTTATACCTCAAAAACGTCGAAGGAATTTACACAACTCAAAAATCTTGTCGGTTAATAAATAACCACTCCGCGTGGTTGCTGGCTTTCGCGCGAGTGGCCCGTTTCTTGCTCTTTGCAATTACTACCCGCATTTTGCTAGTGCGAATCCCGCAATGTGCGACTGAACAACACATCACGTTAAGGAGAACAACCCAATCATGGATATTAGAAAACTGGCATACGCCGCTGCCTTCACTTCCTGCTTTGCAATGCCATCAGCTCATGCAGGCACAATTATCGGTGGTAGCTCAATGCTAGATGCCGCCGACCTCACGCAGTTAGAAACATGGCTAGGTCAAGGTCCAATCGATTTAACGAATATCTTTACCAAAAATCAGACAGACGCTCGCACGGATAATGATGATGGGGTTGATTGGCATGCTGCGGTTGACAATATGGGGCCAACATTTACCGTATTCGAGGTTACAACCTCAGATGGCAATGGCGGCTTCGATGACTTCGTTTTTGGGGGTTATAACGATAAAAGCTGGGATGCTAGTCTTAACTTCTATCGTTTTGACAACGACGACGCCGATCGTAAAAACTTCATTTTCAATCTCACGACCGCTGTTAAACTAGATCAATGCCTCAGCACGGATCCTGAGTGTGGTGATAATTTTAGAGACATGGGGCACATAGCCACTCTCGAGCATCCAAGTGTTGGCGCATTTTTTTCCACTGATTTACGAGTTGACAGAAATTTAAATCGCGGATTAAACTACCAATACAGCTACGGCGTGAACGATCCCGGCGCTTCTGACGGT
>CAJXBG010000097.1 GCA_913050215.1 uncultured Gammaproteobacteria bacterium | reverse complement strand
GTTAGGGTTAAAGGCGTTTCGATCTGGCCGGAAGAACTCGCAAAAATTTGCGTTCTCCTTGATGACCGGAGGGTCGGCACGGTCCTCGGCACATTTTGTATGGTCGAGGTCTCTGTAATGCTGACACATACGACAACAGCGCAGCACCTCAAAACAGCTGGCACAGTGCGCATGCCGACTAATTGGTAAAGGCACATCAGCCAGGGCTTTGCCGCAATTCCAACAGTTCAGAGGGTTTGATGGCTTCATAGGCACCTTCGCAGACAAGGGTTAACACGAACAATGTTAATCTCGTTATGACCGACTATGCAATTATAAGCGGATTCCTCAACCCAGTATTTATTGGATGTACAGAACCTTCTTGTGAATAGTAAGCTGCACCATACAAAATAAGTAAGGCAACAGTCATTTTGGTTGATATATGACGATTGAACAAATCTGGGTTGATGCGGACGCTTGTCCAAAGGTGATCAAGGAGATTCTGTTTCGGGCGGCAAACCGAAAATCGCTGCCCACTACTCTGGTCGCCAATCAGCTGATTCCAGTACCGAAATCTCCTTTTATTAAAGCGATACAAGTACCTTCGGGGTTCGATGTTGCAGATAACTTTATTGTTCAGCGGGCGAATATCGGAGATTTAGTCATCACTGCAGACATACCTCTTGCAGATGAGGTCTTAACACTTGGCTGCCTTGCCCTGAATCCAAGAGGTGAGTTGTACAGCAAGGAAAACATCAAACAGCGCCTGAATATGCGCGACTTCATGGATACATTAAGAGGCAGCGGCATCAATACTGGTGGCCCCCCCGCACTGTCACAGGCGGACAGGCAAGCCTTTGCGAATCAGCTAGATAAGCTCATTTCACAATAATTAGGCAACGCAACAGGAAGACGCAGCTGCATGGCTTAAGACCTCTTGAGACGAATTAGCTCACCGAGCGAATTTAATCTTGGTCAGAAACATCTGTTTTACTGCGTTTTTTTGCACAGAAGCGTCAATTTAAGCCGATGTTTGACCGACAAGCTTCGAGTCAGTGCCGTTTAATAATGGCCTGCGGTATACGTTACTCGCACAAAAAAGGGCCGACCCTGCCATTGACCGAGGCGACCCTTGTTTACCGACAGTTTATTCTAGTTAGTACTAGTCTGCCATTCGCTCTATGATTGTACCGGTACCAAGACCACCGCCACAGCACATCGCGATCAGCGCATAACGTCCACCGGTTCTTTCCAGTTCATGCAATGCAGTGGTGATTAGCCGGGCGCCGGTACTACCCGTAGGGTGACCGAGGGCTATCGCTCCGCCATTTACATTCACTTTCGAATGATCGACACCCAAGTCTTTTTCCCACCCCAGAACCACCGAGGCAAAAGCTTCGTTTACCTCAAAGATATCGATATCCTCAAGTTTTAGGCCGGCTTTATCGAGCACTTTGCGAGTTGCAGGGATTGGACCTTTCAGCATCGTCACAGGGTCAACGCCGACAAGGGTGTGGGCGACAATTTTTGCGCGCGGGGTCAGATTCATTTCCTTAACCGCTTTTTCAGAAGCCATAATGACAGCAGCAGCACCGTCCGAGATCTGGGAACTGCTGCCAGCGGTATGGATTTCCTGACCCGGCACAGCGGCCAGTGTCTTCAAAGAATCGATATCTGTTGCTCTCAACCCTTCGTCTTTGGCAACCACTTTTGTTTCACCAGTCGGTTTGAAATCTTCTCCGAGAATCGGCGCCTCAACAGGTACCACTTCCCGATCGAATCGTCCCTCATCCCAGGCTGCGATGGCTTTTTGCTGGCTTTCAAGACCAAATTGATCGGTATCAGCACGGGTAATCTGGTATTCCTCGGCAATCATTGCTGCGCCCATAAACTGACTGGTAGGCTGGTAGTAGTCAGCATATTTTTCACCCATTGGAGAACCATCTTTCATCGCAGAACCCAGAGGTACGCGACTCATCATCTCGACGCCACAGGCCATCACAACATCTTCAATACCAGCACCGATCATCGAAGCACCCATCGAGGTTGCTTGTTGGCTTGAACCACACTGTGAATCAATCGTGGTAGCAGCAACTTCAAGCGGAAGTCCCTGCGAGAGCCACGCAATACGAGCAATGTTAAATGTCTGCTCTCCAACCTGCGAGACACATCCACCAACAACTTGGCCAATATTTTCAGGCGCGACACCACTACGCTCAAGTGCTGCGTGCTGAATAGCCCCCAGCAAATCTGCTGGTTTCATTCCCGCAAGCCCCTTGCCCCTTTTTCCGTTAGGACTCCGGCAGGCTTCCACAATATATACGTCTGACATTTCAACTCCTCAAATTAGATTAAATTTTTTGCGTGATCCACTGTTACCACAGGCAGAGCTTTTTGCATTTCGCTTTGCGCCCGGTTTGCGTCCACACCATGAATTTATGGAAGCTAAAGAATATGCGCCGGAGGTGATAAAAGCCAGTATTAGTCGTGAAGCCCTCTGGACTTTGGCAGCGACCAGCCCCAGATCACTGCGGCAGATCGAAGCATCATCGCAGCACCGATACCAAGCCAAAGAGCAATACTCTCCGAAATTCCAATGCCCATAGCACTGACGAACAGAACAGAACCCAGGAACGCCGCAGTCGCATAAATTTCGCCATGAAAAATGAGCGGTACTTCATTGCAGACGATGTCACGCAAAACGCCGCCGAATACAGCTGAAATCACACCCATCATCACAGAAATGAGAGGGTCTCCGGTTATCTCCAACCCTTTACTGGCTCCGAGCACGCAAAAAACTGACAACCCTATTGCATCAAACCAAACAATCCATTGTTTGCGACGATCAATAAAACCGGAAAACCCGAAAGTCATCACCGAAGCTGCCAATGTGATCCAGACATAAATTGATGCCTGAATCCAGAACACGGGCACGCTGACCAACATGTCTCGCAGCGTTCCGCCCCCTACAGCTGTAATAAATCCGACGACAACAAAACCAAAAATATCGAGTCGTTTCCGAGCAGCCACAAGCGCGCCACTGGAAGCAAAGACAAACACGCCAGCAAGATCGAGCCATTGAATAACACTCAAATCTACCATGGTTCTGAACTCCTCCATATTTACTGACTGCACACTTGGCTGTTCACTTTCAAACAGGGGCTAACAGGAAATGGCCATGACCCAGCGCAATTAATTTCGATGGGTCATCCTGCCATAACTCAGCTCGCACATTGGCAACCCTTCGACCCTGACGCGTAACAATTGCACGACCATAGGTTTCCAGCGGTCTGCCTGAGCGTAAATAGTCAATCGCAAAATCGACAGTTTTCGGCAGTTTCTCGCAGGAGGTATCCAGCAGTAACTGCAACACTGACGTCAACTCTAACAGGGCACCTATGGCACCACCGTGAATCGCGGGAAGGTTAGTATTACCAACAAGGGAGTCTTTAAAAGGCATAACCGTAATCATTTCATCACTTTTTCGGTCTACCCGAACACCGAGGAAACGCGCATAAGGTATGTGTTCCGCCAGCGCCTGCATGTCATCGGATCTCCCCTCCTCTCTCAATTGTTGCAGTATTTTCATAAACTGCTCCGGATTTCTTGTTCTCTCGGTGTATTCGGTGTGCCTAGCATGAAAGTTGCCATCGAGGTGGCTATGGGGTCGTTCACATCTTTCTGATATGCCACGCCTCTGACAAAAGCGATGTTATGGGTCAGTTTGAAACACTCGGAACGCACTAAAACGTCTAAGTGTGGTATCGCCGGTTCCATGTAGTCGATCCTCAAATCCAGCGTTGCCATACTCGACTCGCTATCCCAGTCTGGATGATTTCGAACCGCCCAGCCACACGCATTATCTAAAATGGCAGTGATTGCACCACCGTGAATTACACCGGTATCCGGATCACCAATTAGATGTTCTGCATAAGGCATTTTAAACAAACATGCAGGGCCGTCAGTACCTGTTAGCACAAATCCTATTGCTGCCGCGTGGGGCGACTGGTCCTGCAATTTTTCCAAATCGTTCATAACATCGTCTCTAACATTCTGATCAAAATCTCGTAAAAAAGTACCTGACAAAAAAACGCAAGCCGCTAGTAACCAATCAAGGGGTCTATCACGTCAACAAGCTCGTCACCGAAGTTGTAGCGGACGAGGTTGTTCAAAAACTTCTCAGCTATTATCTGAGGATAACTCACTGCTGCGATATGGGGTGTTAGTATCACGCCGGGTGTTCCCCACAAGGGGCTATCGGCTGGCAAAGGCTCCGTGTCAAAAACATCAAGGACAGCCAACGACAGCTGACCAGCCTCTAGTGCATCGATGACGGCAGCGGTATCTAGCGTACTGCCACGCCCAACATTGATCAGCGTGGCCCCGGGTTTCACTGCAGCAAGTGCCGACTTTCCAATGAGTCGTGAAGATGCAGGCGTTTCCGGCACTGACAATAAAATAAAGTCGGCGGTTTGCATGGCTTGATCAAGCTTGTCTGTCGAATACATGCGATCAAAACCATCGAGGCTTACACCGCTTCTTGATACTCCTACAGTCTTCATGCCGAATGCGCGTGCGACGTTTGCTACGTGAGCACCAATCGAGCCCGTACCAATAAAAACAAACTCTTTTCCCTGCAATGTATCAGGTTCAACACTATCCCATTTGTTTTCCGCCTGAGCGTCAGATAATCGTTTTGTACCCCGAACCTTTGGCAATAGGTAAGCGAATACATATTCTGCTATTAATGGTCCAAACACGCCTTTAACACCAGTTAGTATGGTGTCGGCTTGTTTGAGCAGGGGAATCAGTTTTGCATTTCCCGCCCAGGTTGACTGAATCCATTTCGCACTATGCCCGGCATGCAGAAATTCCTCCGCAAGTGGAGCACTGGCCAGTAGAATATTGCATTCGGTCGGGCACTCCTCGACACGTGTGTGGCCTTCAAACACCTCCTGACAACCCGATTTTCTCAAAATGTGCAGGTACTCTGCTGCTGATTCATCAAGAATAATGTTGGGCAAGGTATTTTCGATACTCACAGCAGCCACTGCCCCCTAGCGACGAGGTTTACCCTACCTCCGACATTGATATCAAACTTGCCTTCCCTATCTTTACTGGCGCGGAGATAAAGCTGCGAAGGTCTCTGTACTTCGTAACCCTGACCAACTCTGACATCAATCTCAGATGATCCAAAGTATCTGTGCTCAGCCAGATATGCGGCAAGACAACCATTCGCGCTTCCGGTTGCAGGGTCCTCGATGATACCGAACTCTGCCGCGAACATTCTTGCAGACATTTGTTGATCATCATCGTACCCGCCTTCAGCAAAGAGGAACACCGAGGGCGCTAAATCATTGACGTCAACCGAAACACGTTTTAGCGCTTCGATCGACACAAGCGGGATCATCAAGAACCTCAGACCCGTTGAAACATACTGGCAGGGATAACCCGTATTCACGTCTTTTATGTCAATACCAAGCTGCTCGGCAACAAACTCATGTTCGAGTTGCTCGCCAAATACCGGTTGATGCTGTTGCATCCACAACACATGGTCGCGACCGAAGGTGACTGGAATCTTCCCTGCCGCCAGGTTCAGTTTGACGACCTGCGCGTCAGAATACTTAAGTACTTGCCGAAGCAGGTATGCTGTTCCCAGCGTTGGGTGACCTGCGAAAGGAATTTCTGCCGCAGGTGTAAAAATGCGAACATTGAAACCCTCCTCCGAATTTCCACCACAAATAAAAGTCGTTTCAGCAAAGTTAAAGGCGAGAGCAATACGCTGCATTTCCGCGGAACTCAAGTCCGAGGCATCAATTATCGTCGCAAGCCTGTTGCCCGCGTAGGGTCCCTCAGCGAACACATCTGTTAGATAGTATTCCTTCCCTGCCATATCTACTCCCCATGGGATATCGAAAAAACATCCCGGTGTACGTAATTCAGCTAATGTGACCGGATCAACACCAAGGTCACGACTTATCTCAGATCATTCAATTGTACAGAGGCAGCGCCCAAAATACCGAACCATGTGATTCATCACGGTCGGCCCATCAAGAGAATCCCGGCGACGCTTCACTAATTAGTTCAGCCTAAGCGGCTTTCTCCCATACCACTTTTCTTAACTATCAGGTCAACAAAGCGATAGCGCCTATAGCACCTGTAGCTCTTGGTGCTAGTCTGTTTCTCGGTTCTGGGAAGTCTCAATAGAAAAAGAAGACTGGCTGACTACAATTTTTAACTCGGTGAAGAACGGCGGAAGGGAGAATGTTCATCAAGGTACTCAATCTCTTCATCAATATATCGGTTTTCCTGATCGAGGAAATGAGAAATAGCTTCTCTGAACGAAGCATTCACGATCCAGTGGGCGCTGTATGTATGCGTTGGCAAGTAACCCCGTGCAAGTTTATGTTGCCCCTGTGCGCCTGCCTCTACGCGATTTAAGCCCTTTTCGATAGCAAACTCAATCGCCTGGTAGTAACACACTTCGAAATGTAAAAAAGGATGGTCTTCGATGCATCCCCAGTTTCGACCAAACAGGCATTCACCACCAATAAAATTGATTGCACCTGCGACATAGCGCCCTTCTCGATGGCACATGATAAGCAGAATATTATCAGCCATGGTCTCGCCAATGAGCGAGAAAAACTCCCTGGTTAGATATGGCGTGCCCCACTTTCGACCACCGGTATCAACGTAAAATCTGTAGAAAGCATCCCAGTGGTGCTCCTTGATATTCGAACCAGTTAATCTCTCAATTTCGACGCCACCCGCAAGCGCAGCCTTTCGTTCTCGTTTTATGTTTTTTCTTTTCTTCGACGAAAGCGCCGCAAGAAAATCATCAAAACTCGAGAACTGCTGGTTCTGCCAATGAAATTGCTGGTGCGTTCTTTGCAGAAAACCCAGTGATCCCATCTTTTCCCACTGCGCTTTTTCGGCGTAAGTGATGTGCACCGACGAAACACCAACTTTTTCAGCGACTTGGGTCACACCACCCAGCAGATATTCCTGAATCGACTCAGCACCCGCCGAGTCGGAGACTAACAGTCTTCGACCAGTTGCTGGTGTAAAAGGCACAGCAATTTGTAATTTGGGATAATATTTGCCACCGGCACGCTCAAATGCATCAGCCCAGGAGTAGTCAAAAACATACTCCCCCTGTGAGTGGCTTTTCAAATACATGGGAACAACACCCGCAGCTTTACCAACATCATCTTCAAGTAGGAGATGGTAAGGGGCCCAGCCTGTTTCTGCTACGGCAGATCGGCTCTTTTCGATAGCATGCAAGAACGAGTACGAAATAAAAGGATCGAATTGAACCTGTTCAGGCAGGTAGTGAGACGATGCGGGATTCGCACATGCATCCCATGCTTCCTGTCCAATTTCTGCAATGTCATTACAGGCAGTTAAGGTGTAACTCATATAAATATTACAATTGAAGGGGTGTTAGCCAGTATCGCCGAAGAACTCCAGCGCTACTGGCCACAATTTCTAACTATAATCTACAGCATTTCGCTGGCGACAAGTTCCAGCGCTTCTCGCTGACCAGCACCTATCAACATGTTACCAACGTGGCCCTTCTCTCCCGCCGATTTCCAAGCCTGCAGTCGTTCGACAATTTTCTCTTTTGGACCAACAAGATGTGTGGCGTCTACCAATTCGTCTGGTACAGCCGCTGCCGCTTCATCTTTCTTGCCCGCGAGAAATAGATCCTGAATCTTGATGGCAGCATCTTCAAAGCCTAGCGCCTTAGCGTAGTCGTTGTAAAAGTTCTTATCTCTGGCCCCCATGCCCCCAATGTAAAGCGCCATATTCGCCTTCACAGGTGCTCTACAAAAATCCACATCGTCACCTAAAATACAGGTCACAAATGGCGCGATGTCAAAGTCCATCAGTGTCTTGTCAGCTTTTTTCAAACCCTTGCTGATACTTGGCTCGAAAACATCGTATCTATCCGGGTTCATCCATACAGGGAAAACACCATCAGCAAGCTCTGCGCTAGTGGCAAGTCCCGTATTAGTAATCGATGCGGTATAAATGGGAATGCTAGTGTCAGCCTGCAGGATACTCTTGAGCGGCTTTCCTAATCCTGTACCGTCTTCACCATCATACGGCAAATTATAATGATAACCCTCGTACTCTGCCTTACCTTCCCTTGCCATGATCATGCGCAGAATCTCGATATATTCACGAGTTCTGGTAATTGGTCTGCCATAAGCAACCCCGTGCCAACCCTCGACAACCTGCGGTCCAGAGGCACCAAGACCAACAATAAATCTACCGTTGGACAGTTGATTCAAAGTCATTGCAGTCATTGCCGTACACGCGGGTGTTCTCGCAGGCATTTGCATAATTGCAGTACCTACTTTCATCTTCTTAGTGTTAGCAAGAATCCAGGCGGCAGGTGTTACAGCGTCTGAACCATAGGCTTCTGCGGTCCAAACGGACTCATAGCCCATATCTTCCGCCGCCTGTATTTTCTCTATGCCAAGGTCCATATTGCGGCCGGAGTAGCCGCTGAGTATTCCTAGTTTCATTTTTTTATCCTCTGTTTTTCGAATTCATTGTGTGCCAGTTCTTTTGTTGGTAAAACCAACAGCCTGATATTGTTTAGACGTCTCAAAAGCTGAAATTCTTCGCGGTAAATGCATCATAGGTAGTCTGGGCATCTTTGGGGGAAACGCAGGAAATTATATGGGTGGTAATACCCATCTCACCATATTCCCTGATGCGGTCGTGGCACTCACCCATAGAACCCAGAATAGCAATGTCATCAACCAATTTATCATCAAGTGCGCCAGTCGTTCGATCACGATCTTTTGCCGCCCATCCCTCAGCTATTTCTTTGGCTACATCTTCATATCCAGACCAGGCCAAAAACGCGTTGTATACTGGCGTTGCGTAATAGGGTGCAAATCCACGGCGGATGAAATTTCTGGCATTTTCCTTGTCGTCGCTAACGACAACCTGATGTCGACAAACAACTTCAACATCCTCCAATTTCTTACCCGCTCGCTCAGCACCAATTTTTATGTGTTCCATCATTCTTGGCAGCGAATCTTTCGGGAACAAATTCAAAATAACCCCGTCGCTAAATTCAGCAGCAGTTTCAAGCATCTTGCTACGCAAAGCCGCCATGTACACCGGTTGCGCTCCCTCGTCTAAAGGGAGCTGCCGGTAACCTTTACTCTTTACTGTCGTGCCATCAAAGTCACTCTTCTCACCTTTCAACATGCTTTTAATCAACAGGGTTGTTTCTTTAACCCTAGAAAGAGGTTTCTCAAATTGCAGTCCGTGCCAGTTCTCCATCATTGTTTGACTGGACGAACCTAGACCAAGTATAAATCGTCCGTTAGACAACTGGTGTAGCACGTGCGCAGTTGACGCCAACACCGCTGGCGTTCTTGAGAACACAGGAATGATAGCCGTACCTATTCGGCAACGATTGGTGTTGAGCGCAACAGCTGCTGCGGTCGTTAGCGCGTCGACACCTGAGCTGTCTGCAAACCACAGGTCGTCATAGCCTTCGGCCTCGGCCCATTTCGCTAACTCTATCGTTTGATTAACCCCTCTTGGGTCCGGCAGCGTTAACGCTGTTCTTTGTGGCACTGGCATGATTTCAATCCTTGTTGATTTTTGCTAACGATCTAGCACTAGTTTGTTGGGTTTGTTGTGTGAGCTTGTTGTCACTATTTAAAATCTTATTTTCACTAAATAATATCGGCACTGGAGAGTTTGTCCTCACCCTGGTCATCATTGGACGAATTCGATAACTTGCCATTCGACTCAAGGCCCGGTCGATATAGATCTTTCTTTTTACCTCCGGACTTCTTTCGATCATATTTTTTCGCCGATGTGTATTCAGGCTCGAGTAAAGTCTTCGCGCCTCGACCGCGCTGCTTCTGTAGTTCGCTTACTTCGCCATAATCTGTCGTCCGCTGGCGAGGAGTACGTCCAGCGGCAATAATCATCCTTTCCATTTCCTCCGGACTTGTTTCCTGACCGTGACTGGCTCCGGCTGCACGGGTGATAGTCTCGTTCATCAGTGTTCCGCCAATATCGTTCACCCCTGCATTCAAACAAGCCGTCACACCGGCATGACCAAGCTTTGTCCAAGAGGCCTGAATGTTTCGGAACACAGGATTTAGCACCAGACGGGAAACCGCATGAATGAGCAGAGCCTCTCTAAAAGTAGGTCCCTGCCTCGCATTACCTTTCAGATAAATTGGCGCTTCCATATGAATAAAGGGAAGAATAACAAATTCAGTAAATCCGTTAGTCTTTTCCTGCAATCGACGCACCTTCAATAGATGGCGGGCAACGTGCTCGTATTTTTCGATATGCCCGTACATGATGGTTGCTGTAGTATTAAACCCCTGACCGTGGGCAGCTTCCATAACTTCAAGCCATTGCGCAGAATTTAGCTTGTCAGGGCAAAGTGTCGCGCGCACTTCATCATCCAATATTTCCGCTGCGGTACCCGGCAGCGTGCCAAGACCTGCTTCTTTTAGTTGGCCCAGGTATTCGGACAAACCCAGTCCCAGAGTATGTGCTCCTTGCCAGACCTCTAATGGAGAGAAAGCATGAATATGCATCTCCGGAATCACCTGTTTGATGCTGTGGCAAATATCAATATAGGTGTTGCCATCGTACTCGGGATGTATTCCACCCTGTAAACAAACTTCCGTCGCTCCTCGTTCAAAAGCTTCCTTGGTACGACGCATGATTTCTTCAGGGTCAAGATCGTAGGGTCGCCCCCTCAAGTTTTCACTCATCTTTCCTTTTGAAAACGCGCAGAACTGGCACTTGAAATAACATACATTGGTATAGTTGATATTTCTGTTTACACAGAACGTGACCTCATCACCCGCCAGCTTCTTTCGGACATCGTCTGCCGCCTGACAAACATAAGATAAATCATCTCCCCGGGCTTTAAACAGGCGAACAATTTCGTGCTCAGCCAACTCGGTACCAGATTTAGCTTTTTCCAAAATCTCACCAAGATCAACACTGACTCTCCGCTGGGGTATTTTAGTCACTCTCGCAAGATCAGCTTCGGGTGGATCACCGACTGCACCTGCGGACCATGTTTCAGACGTGAATGTGTCAGCACGAGCGAAGCCTTCGCCGTCAATTGCCCTGCGTATCAAAGGTTGCATGTCGGGGTCGAGCCAGGTCTCGGCGTCAACTGCATAGTCAGGATAAATCGCCAGGCGCTCGATCAGAAGTTTCCCAGCATTGGCTGTTTCAGCCGCGAGATTAGCTAAATGGGGCCAGGGTGCTTCGGGATTCACAAAATCTGGAGTGACGGGTGAAACACCACCCCAGTCGTTAATACCAGCATCAACAATCTGCGGGAGGACCCCTGGACTTAAATTTGGGGGCGCTTGAATGTTCATTTTAGGCCCGAAGATAATTCGAGCTAATGCCAGCGTCCATAACAATTCATTAAGGTCAGGTTCTGGAGCATTCGCCATTAGAGTTTCAGGTTTAGCCCTGAAATTCTGAACAATGATTTCCTGTATATGACCGTTATCAACATTCGCCGCACGCAAGGTTAGCAACGATTCGATTCGTTCTCGTCTCGTTTCACCGATGCCAATCAATATACCGGAGGTAAACGGGATTTTAGCTTCCCCCGCTAAACGAATAGTTTCGAGCCTTAACGCGGGGTCCTTGTCAGGCGAGCCGTAGTGAGGCATGCCTTTCTCTAACAACCTCGGAGAGGCACTTTCAAGCATAATACCCATTGAAACAGAGACCTTTCGAAGCGTCGCCAGTTCCGTCGCATCCATAAGGCCAGGATTTAGGTGAGGCTGCATCCCTGTCTCTGCAAACACCAACTCTGCCATATCGTGCAAATAAGAAAGCGTCGAATCCTGCTTCAACTCCTTTAATCCTTCACGCGCTGCTTTGTAACGCATTTCAGGCCTGTCCCCCAGTGTAAAGAGGGCTTCTTTGCAGCCGGCTCTGGCGCCATCACTGGCGATCTTTAGCACTTCTTCCGGGGTGAGGTAAGGTGCTTTGACTTTTCTCGGCACCTGCGCAAACGTGCAATAATGACAAACATCGCGGCAGAGGTGCGTCAAGGGGATGAAGACCTTGCGTGAATAGGACACAACGTTTTGATGCCCATGATCTCTTATTCGCGCTGCGACATTCATCAACGCTTCAGTATCGTTGGTGTCTGATAGCGCGAGTATTTCAGAATCTGAAAGCGGCTCGAGCAATGCTGCATCGAGCAATTCAGTGATCAAATGTTCATTACTGGCAGTCATAACTTATGTCCGATAGTTTCCATTACCTGATTTGACCCTGGGTTAGTTTGCTGTTTGACGGATTGTTCTTGTCTGTCAGCAATCCAGATCGAACCAGGAATTTAAAAGTATGTGTTTGAGCATCTTGCTGGGACAAGATTTCGCTTAATTGAGCAAGATCATCTGGCGTGTCAACATCAAGTCCTATTCCCGGCAGCCTTGCGATAGATGTTTCAATGCCTTTCGATTCTGATTCTCGTAAATGTTTTCTGAAGCTATCGATTCCAAACCTGAACTCGATACAATTTGGCGGCGAACAGGCAACACAATTCGATCCACCCAGATCTTCCGCCGGAACGATGAGAAACTCAGGATTATCAAGCATACCAAAACCATCCAGAACAACTTCAAGCTCATCAACAGATACCAATGGTACATCTCCCGGCAGAAAGACCATACTACCTACCCCTTCTGCTGTGAGTAATTCCGCTGCGTGAGTGACTGCAGCAATCAGACCAGGGGCATCAGACTCTGGTATCACCCGCGCAGAATAAGCACCTGCAATCGCAGCAACTGACTTATCATTGGTCACCACCACCACGTCGTCAACGCGATCGCAACTTGTCACCGCTTCGAGCACATCCTCAAACATGACCTGACACAAAGCCTGGCGCTGCTCAGGAGACAGATAATCTGCCAGGCGCTTTTTAGCGTCATTAAGCTGCTTGATAGGGATAACTGCGGTCGTATTCATTTCAGGATTAGTTGCCAAGCCGTCTGTGATTGATCGTTCAGGAAGCCAGTTCGTCGGCAAATTCGAGTACTGCTTCAGCCAACGAAATTCGATCCTCTAACGTTACCATGACAGATTTGGTCACGATAGTGGGTATTCCCAATCCTTGTATCTCTTCCTTGAGGTCCGCGTCCGCTTCGTCTATCACAAATCCATCGATTCGACCCTGATAATGTTCAGCCACTGCCAACGCGCTAGCGGGCATACCAAGTTCAGCCATCATCTTCGCAGCGGGTCCCTTGATAGCCTGCCCCCCAACAATAGGAGAGACAGCGATCACTGGCGCAGGTGATTTTTTCATGGCTTCAAGAATCCCCGGAAGCTTCAGTACCGGATCAACACTCACAAATGGATTAGATGGACAAATGAGGATCGAGCCAAGATTTTTGCTTTCCAGCGCAGCGAGAAATTTATCGCTTGGCCGGGCAGAATCCATTCCCTCGAAAGAAAAACCTGTGACGGTCGGCTGGCATCGGTCCCTCACAAAATAGTGTTGGAATGCCATCGGTTCGATGGTTTTTTCACCCCCTTCGGAATCTTCCTTTTCACAATGCACAATCGTTGCGACATGGTCATCCGTCATAGGACAAAGATCAACATTAACCCCAAGCACCTCACAGAGATGACGTGTGACTTCAGTCAGACTCGCACCCGAGCCGAGCATTTGAGTTCTAATGCAGTGTGTTGCCAGATCTCTATCACCTAACTGAAACCAGGTTTCGCCACCCATTGACTCTAGGGCGCTGAGAAAATTCCAAGACTCACCTTGTTGCCCCCAACCCAACTCTTTGTTGTTCAGATCCGCTAGGGTGTACAACACCGTGTCAAGGTCCGGACAAATTTTGAAACCTAGGTGAGTGAAATCGTCACCGGTATTCGCAACGACACAAAGTTTCGCCGGAGGCAAACAATGCGATAGCCCGAGGGCGAGTTTCGCTCCACCGACACCGCCAGAAATCGCTAGGCAATTCTTTGTTGTTGAATCAGCCATATTAACGAAACAGGTCCATTTGTTTTTCCCTAATTAAGGGTTTGACTCCAACGCGAGCAGCGTCTTCAGGTTCAGAAGGTTGATACCCTCTTACCAACACGACCGGCGTTTTTTCACTCGTCTGACCCATCACAAGGGATGCGCCGGATGCCATTTCATCTGCAGCAGCAACTTCCGTGACCATTAGCTCGCGGCCATAGATATCTGTCGCTCCAATATAGTCTTCAAGCGCAGTGAAGCCAGAAACGCCAATGGCAAGACCCATGGACCCATTTCGCCAAGCCCTGCCGATTGAGTCGTTTATGATAACGCCAACATTTACACCATGCCGCTGCATTAATGTCGATCGCAAATTCGCTGCACTTTTATCCGGGTCGATCGGCAGAAGCAAACATATATT